>JAPKMQ010000043.1 GCA_026645875.1 Longilinea sp. | reverse complement strand
GAAGTTGAGCGGTTTCTGTAATCGCCATGCTGTGAAGTGCCGGGTCACGGTCGCACATTTCCAGGCTGCCGCGCAGCAGGCGCTTGAGCACCTCCCGACCGGTCACCTGTTTGGTGCAGCGTTCAGACAAGAAGTGTTGGCTGGCGCTCTCTGCAAAGCGCAGATGAGCTTCGGATTGGCCTTGCTTGAGAATGTAATCACGTTGGCGGTCGACCAGGACCCGTTCCTGGCGTGCCCGGATCAGCCAGGAAGCGTTCCAGCGTTTGACCAATTGGCTTTCAACCTCATCCGGGATCAGGAGGTTGTTGATTTCAACCCGGGTAACCTGGATGCCGCGTTTTTTCAACAGGTAGTATTCCCGGCTATCGATTCTCTCGCCGGTTTCGGCGCCGAAATCGTTCAAGACGGCCACCTGTTCTTCCATCATCCGCGCGCGGACTATTCGCAAAATGGCGACCATGGCGCTGGGTTGACCGGCGTTGCGCTGGAAGAGTTCGTCCAGCGTGAATTTCCCCAGGTATTCCCGCCAGACATCGGCGGCCAGGTAGGCGGGCAGCCAATCCCACCTTCGCACGCGTTCAGCTGCATCAAGCGGCAGGTTGAGATCGATATTTTGACCCAGAATGGCTTTCTCGACCGATGACGGGCGGAAACCGAACTGCGTGTTGCCCTCGCCCGGCCGGGATTCCAGCCTGAAATAAACCGTGATGGTGGAAACAATTTCAATGCCGTCGCGGGTCAACGCGCGGGTGTCATTGCGTTCACGTTGGCGGGCTTGATATTCGCCGGCGCTTTCCTTTTTGCCTTTCTCGGCGAACGGTGACAGCGTGGCATAAGGGGATGGGCCGATGGTTTGCTTGTGCAGGTGCAAATTCACCACCGACTCGGCAGAAACCGATTCACGCCGTTGGGTGAAGGTCACGCCCGGTCCGATCGCGCGCATGTACTGGGTGGGCTTTTTGAGCAAGGCCGCGCTGGCGGTATCCAGCAGGATAACGCCGGGGCCGGTCTTTTGCTCCTCGCCTTTACGCTTCTGGATCTCGCCATCGATGATAGAAATTGCCTGGCCGTGCAGACCCAGCGGGTAGATCACCAGCCGAAAAAAAGCCTGCAGGCGTTCATGGATGGTTTTTACCGGCAGCACAAATTGCGAGAAGAACCCGATCCAGACGATGGTCAAAAAGCCGATCAGGATGAAATCCAGCAGCAGCGTGTTGGTATTGAGGTCGCGCCGGTTCAGGTAAAGGTAAAGCAGGAAAGCCCCGACGCAGACCCAGAAGGGCCTTCTCCAGGGCGGGTTAAAGAGTTTTCGCAGGCTGAATTTCCCCATAGTTGAATTGTATATCACTTTATTGAATTGCGCGTAGAAAAATAAGCATCCCCGGTGGATTGTTTTCCATGTTCCTATGATAGAATCAAGTCATCCGAAAGGCTCCAGGCATGACAATCTGAGGTGAATATGCTGCGAGCGTTTTTTATTTCATTATCCAAAGCAACCTGGGCGCAACGGTTGATCACGCATTGGGGCTTCGCCTGGCGCGCGGCTTCACGCTTCATTGCAGGCGAAAGCGGCGAGGAGGCCATCCAGGCGGTCCGGCAACTCAATGCGGGCGGCATCCTGGCCACACTGGACCATCTGGGCGAGAATACGTCGTCGGCGGCGGAAGCGCGCAACTCGACAGATGAGATTCTGCAAGTTCTGGACCAGATTCACATTTCCGGCGTGCGCTCGAATGTGTCGATTAAACTTTCGCAAATCGGGCTGCTGCTGGACGATGAGTTGTGCTTGCAGAACCTGACCCGCATTTTACAAAAAGCCCAACTGACGAACAATTTCGTCCGCATCGATATGGAAGATTCCTCGCTCACCGTGAAAACCCTTGACGCGCTGCGCTGGGCCAGGGCGCATGGTTTTTTCAACGTTGGCATTGTCATCCAATCCTACCTGTACCGCAGCACGGCGGATGTGCGGTCGTTGATTGACGAGGGCATCCGCGTGCGCCTTGTCAAAGGCGCTTACCAGGAACTGGCTTCGGTGGCCTATCCGGCAAAAGAGGACGTGGATAAAGCCTTTGACCAGTTGGCCGAGATGCTGCTGGCCGGAAGCTTGATCAGCCGGGCGGATTCCAATCCGGTGGAAGGGCGCGTGCCGCCGCTGGCGGCGATTGCCAGCCACGACCCCAAACGGATCCAGTATGCCCGCGCGGTTCAACAGAAACTGAACTTGCCTAAAGAGGCGCTGGAATTTCAAATGTTGTATGGAATCCGGCGCGATCTTCAGCAGGAACTGGCCGCGGCGGGGTATCCGGTGCGGGTGTACGTTCCGTATGGAACGCACTGGTATCCCTATTTCATGCGCCGCCTGGCGGAACGCCCGGCCAATGTCTGGTTTTTCATCTCCAATTTCTTCAAACGGTAGCCCATGGGAAGCGGAAAAAAGAATCTTCCACTTGCAGTTGTAACTGGCGCGGCCGTGCGTTTGGGGCGGAGCATTGCGCTGGCGCTGGCAAAGGTTGGATACCCGCTGGGGCTGCATTATCGCCAATCCGAGGTGGCAGCCCGCGAGCTAGCCGGTGAAATCGCAGTGCTGGGCGGCGAGGCTTTTTTGCTGCCCGCCGATTTGAGTGCCCCAAACGAGATCAAGGTTCTGTTCGAGCAGGTGGGCCGATTGCCGCACCGCCTGGGCGTATGGGTGAATTCGGCGGCGGTCATGAACTCTGGCGATCTGGTTTCGATGCCGGTGGAGGAGTGGGACAGCACCCTGGCATTGAACCTGCGCGCGCCCTGGCTGTGCGCGCGGGAGGCGGCCGGCTGCATGGGCCAACAGGGGGGCGTCATCATCAATATTACCGATGTGGGCGCGCAAAAAAGTTGGACCGGGTACCCGGCGTACACGGTCAGCAAGGCCGCGCTTGAAACGCTGACGCGCCTGCTGGCCCGCCAGCTTGCCCCGGCTGTGCGTGTCAATGCCGTGGCGCCCGGATTGATCCTGCCCTCGGCGGCGCTTTCCCCGGAGGAGTGGCAGAGACTGGTGAACCGCTTGCCGATGCAAAGGGCTGGTAGCCCGGAAGACGTGGCGCAGGCCGTGGTCAGTCTCATCCAGAACGAATATATTACCGGTGAAACCTTGCGGGTCGATGGGGGGTATGCTTTGATATGAGAGGGTATACCCGATGAATACTTCGGTATGGAGAGAAATGCTGCGCCTGGCACGGCCGTGGCTGTTGGCAGGGACGCTGCTGTTTTATGCCATTGGCGCAGGCATTGCGCACTTTTTGGGCACCAGGATTGACCTGGCGGTGTATATCCTGGGGCAGGCATGCGTTTTACTGCTGGCCCTAATCAGCGCCTATCTGAGCGAATACTTCGCCATGCTGGAATATCCCGTACTCAAACGCGGACAAAATGGCGCGAATCGGGCGGAGGAATTTTTGCGCCTGCGCAACGCCCTGGTTCAGGCGGCGGCGGTGGCTTTAACGGTCGGTGCGGTGCTGACGGTCATGCTGTTCGCCCGCGGCGCCGTTAATCTGCCCGCCATTCTTTTCCTGGGAACTGCGTTTCTGCTGGCTTTTTTCTATGCGGTTCCGCCAATGCGTTTGGCCCGCAGCGGTTACGGAGAACTGGTGACGGCCCTGTTCTTGACGGGTATCACTCCGGCTTTGGCTTATGCGCTGCAAACCGGCGAAACGCACCGCCTGCTGATCCTGCTGACCTTTCCCTTGACTGCGATCTGCATCGCCATGCTGCTTGCGAATGATCTGGAAACCTATTACACGGACATCAAAGATGGCCGAAAAACCTTGATGGTAGCGGTTGGGTGGCAGCGCGGAATGAGCCTGCACAACATCCTAGTCCTGTTCAGCTATTTGCTGGTGGGGCTGGCTGCTGTGTTAAAACTGCCCTGGCCGCTGGCCTGGCCCATGCTCGCGACAATGCCAGTCGGGCTGTTCCAGATCTGGCAGATGTGGCAAATCAACAACGGTGTGAAACCGCGCTGGCGGCTTTTGCGCATGACGGCATATGCTTCCTTCGGCATCATGGCCTACCTGGTCGCTTTTGCGTTGTGGACGGGATAAAACCTTGCCTGAATTCCTGGAATTGCTCCCACCTTCTGAGGCTCTGGACGTTCTGCTGGGCAACCTACCCGCGGCGTCACCTCCGGTTGAAGTATTGGAAACAGCCAGCGCCGTCAACCGCATTACCGCCGCGGACATCACCGCGCCTGAGCCGCTTCCATCGTTCGACCGCAGCACGGTGGACGGCTACGCCGTTCGCGCCGCGGATACCTTTGGCGCCAGCGAATCGCTGCCGGCTTATCTGAAATTGGCCGGCGAAGTGCCCATGGGCGCCAGACCCGGTTTTGCCTTGCAGCCGGGTTCGGCGGGTTTGATCCATACCGGCGGAATGCTGCCGGAAGGCGCCGATGCGGTGCTGATGTTGGAAAATTCGCAGGTGGCGCGGCCTGGCGAGATTGAAGTGCTGAAGGCTGTGGCGGTCAACGAAAATGTCCTCCGCACCGGCGAAGATGTAGCGATCGGCGACCTTGTCCTGGCGGCCGGAACGCGCTTGCGGCCGGCTGAGATTGGCGGGCTGCTGGCGCTGGGCATCACGCAGGTGAGGGTGAGCCGACCGCCGCGCGTGGCCATCCTCTCGTCCGGCGATGAAGTGGTGCAGCCGGAATCCAGACCGGCGATCGGGCAGGTGCGGGATGTGAATTCCTTCACGCTGGCCGCGCTGGTCACGCGCCGGGGCGGGCAGGCGAACATCCGCGGGATTGTGCCGGACCGCGCCGATGCGTTGGAAGATGCGCTGCGCGAGGCCTGGAAAAGCAACGACCTGCTGGTGATTACGGCCGGTTCTTCTGCCAGCACGCGCGACCTGACGGCTCAAACTATTCAAAAAATCGGCCGGCCGGGTGTTTTGGTACACGGCGTGAATGTCAAACCCGGCAAACCCACCATCCTGGGGATCTGCGACGGCAAAGCCGTGATCGGCCTGCCGGGCAACCCGGTCAGCGCGCTGGTCATTGCCGGCCTGTTTGTCCTTCCGGTGATCGACCGGCTCCTGGGCTTAAAGACCGGCAGGCTGGACGCCACGGTGGCGGCACGTTTGACCGTCAACCTGGCCTCACAGGCCGGACGCGAGGATTATATCCCGGTCAGGCTCCTGGCGACCGGCGAGGGCTACAACGCAGACCCGATTTTCTACAAGAGCAATCTGATCTTCAGCCTGGCACGCGCGGATGGTCTGGTTCACATCCCCGCGGATTCAACCGGGCTGCCGGCGAATGCGCCGGTTGACGTCATCCTTTTATGATCGCAGGTGGGCCGATGTCCATTTACTTACATGATATCCCCCTGGATGAAGCACAGAAAAGTTTGCGGCAGTCGCTGGAAGATGCCGGTCTCTGGAAAATCCTGGCTGTGGAAGAGATTCCGCTGGATGAAAATGCCGCTGGTCGGGTCATTGCCGAACCGGTCTGGGCGCGCATGTCGTCGCCTCATTATCATGCCTCTGCCATGGACGGCTTTGCGCTGCGGGCCGAGCAGACCGCCGGGGCCATGCCCACATCGCCGGTGATATTGGAAATCGGACCGCAAGCGCAGTATGTGGATACAGGTGACCCGCTGCCCGATTGGGCTAACGCGGTCGTGCCGATTGAGAATGTTGAATCGTTGGATTTTCATCAACGAACAGTAGATGATCTCCGCCATCCAGACCTGATCCGGCTGCGGGCCGCGCTGACGCCGTGGAGCCACGTGCGCCCGATGGGCGAGGATATCGTGGCCACACAACTGGTGCTTCCGGCGGGACAAATGTTGCGCCCGGTGGACCTGGGGGCGGTGGCTGCCAGCGGTTTGACCAGCGTGAAAGTCAGCAAGAAACCGCGCGTCGGCGTTCTGCCCACCGGCACCGAACTGATTGAGGTGGGCAAGCCGGTTAAACGCGGCGATATCATCGAATACAACTCGATTGTCCTGGCTGCCCAGGTGCAGAGCTGGGGCGGCGATGCCCGGCGCTACCCAATTTCCGCGGATGATTTTGGCCTTATTTGCATGCGCGTGCAGCAGGCGGCTGATGAAAACGACCTGGTGCTGCTGAACGCCGGATCATCGGCCGGAAGCGAGGATTTTTCAGCTCGCGTGGTGCAGGAACTGGGCAGGCTGCTGGTGCATGGCGTGGCTGTGCGCCCCGGTCACCCGGTAATCCTGGGCCTCATCCGCCGGTCCGATGGGTCGGGCGTAACGCCGATCATTGGCGTGCCAGGTTACCCGGTGTCGGCTGCGTTGACGGGGGAGATTTTTGTCGAGCCGCTGCTGGCGACCTGGCAGGGCCGCCAACCAGGCCGCCCGGTTGAAGTCACGGCAGCGTTGACGCGCAAGATCACCTCGCCAGCTGGCGACGACGATTTTGTGCGCATGGTGGCCGGCCGCGTAGGCGACCGCCTGTTGGCCGCGCCGCTCTCGCGCGGCGCGGGCGTGATCACCTCACTGGTCAGGGCGGATGGGATCTGCGTGCTGCCGCGCGGCGTGCAGGGCCTGGAGCCCGGTGCCCCCGTCAGGTTACGACTGTACCGGCCGCCGTATGAGTTGGAACACACCATTTTTGCGATCGGCTCGCACGATATGACCCTGGACCTGGTCGCGCAATTCCTCGCTGAACGGGATCGCCGATTGGTTTCAGCGAACGTTGGCAGCCAGGGCGGTCTGGTGGCCCTGCGGCGCGGCGAGGCACACCTGGCCGGTTCGCACCTGCTGGATCCGGAGACAGGTGACTACAACCTGCCCTATCTAAAGCAATACCTGCCCGACACGCCCGTCCAGGTGGTTACCTGGGTTGGCCGGGAACAGGGGCTGTTGGTACCGCGCGGTAATCCCAAAGGGATCCGCGGGTTGCAGGATCTGCTGCGCGCCGATGTGCGTTACATCAACCGACAGCGCGGGGCAGGCACGCGGGTGTTGTTCGACTATCACTTGGGCAAGTTGGGCATTGATCCCACAAAGATTCAAGGTTACTCCCAGGAAGAGTACACCCACCTGGCCGTTGCGGCGGCCGTTGCATCGGGCCGGGCGGACTGCGGTATGGCCGTCACTGCTTCGGCGGTGGCGCTGGACCTGGATTTCATCCCGCTATTCCAGGAGCGTTACGATCTCATCATCCCCTGTGAGTATCTTCACGGCGATCTGCTCAGACCCATATTTGACCTGATGGGCGATGCCCGTTTCCGCAGGGCGGTGGCCGCCATGCCCGGCTATGATTTAAGCCAGATGGGCAGGGTGGTACAATCTTGCCCGGATTGAAGCTGGATAAACCGGACGATAATCCAGTACAATGGTCATACTGCATGACTAAAGGAGGTCAGGATGCCAATTTCAGCCAACGTACCCGCGCCCGATTTCACCTTGTTGGATGATACCGGAGTGGAACGCCGCCTCTCGGATTACCGTGGACAGCCGGTGGTGCTGTATTTCTATCCAAAAGATGATACCCCTGGTTGCACGACCGAAGCCTGTGCCTTCCGGGATGCCTACAGCGAGTACACCCAGGCGGGCGTCGCCGTGGTGGGCATCAGCCCGGATAAGGTCAAATCGCACGCCAAATTCAAAGCGAAGTACCAACTGCCGTTCACGCTGCTGGCGGATGAAAATCACGCCGTGTGCGAACTGTACGGCGTGTGGGGACGGAAGAAGTTCATGGGCCGTGAATATGACGGCGTCTTTCGTACCACTTTCCTCATTGGTTCCGACGGCATGATCGTCAAAGTCTTCGAGAATGTCAAACCAGATGGACACAGCCAGGAAGTTCTGGCCGCGTTGAAGTGACGCGATCCAGAGTCCACAATGAAACAAACTGCCGGTTATCACGCCGGCAGTTTTGTTTATAGCACCTTTTTTTCGGTTTTCGGCTCAGTTGAGTTTGAGCTTTTCGGTCATTTCGGCGACTTCGAAGATTTTATGGGTCGATTCGGGCTGCGCCAGCAGTACATCCAGGTGGACGCTATCCAGGTATTCGACGATCAAATCTTGCAGGCGGTTCCAGACGGGCATGGCCGTGCAGGTGCTCTGGCGAGGGCATTCTTCGCCGCATTCGAGGCACGGGTTGAGGCATATGGGGCCTTCCAGAGTCTCGGAGATGCGCAGCAGGCTGATGGATTCGGCGGGTTGGCTGAGGCGCAGGCCGCCGCGCGGGCCAGGCGACGCCTTAATCAAGCCGGACTGCATCAGGGTGTGAGCGATTTGATGGAGAAACGGCAGCGGGATTTCCAATTTTTCCGCGAGAGCAGCAGTAGGAATCGGGCGGTTCTCATCTTCCCCAGCCAGTGCAACCATGAGCTGGACGCCATAATCTAAACGACGGCTAATTCGAAACATTTTCACCTCTAATCAGGTAGGGATAGGTTATAGGTCAAATTTAATTCGTTATTGTTGACAACGTAAGTGACAAATATCCTGTTATTTATAGGCGAATGATCTAATTGGTGATTATTCAGATATATAAAGATTAAGTGTGAACTATTCCATTTGTCACCAATAAAGTTTATAATCAGGGTGCTAAACAACCTATCCAATAAAGGAGTCCCTATGAAGAGGTCGTTTTTTGTGCTGGCAGTCGTTTTGGTTTTGAGCGCTGTTGTGTTGAGCGCGTGCGGCGGTGGTGGTGATAGTGCTACAACCCGACCGGAGCCGCCATCGACGTATGCCAACGTCACCAACCCTGTTGCCGGTGATACCGCTGCGGCGGATGCGGGCAAGACTGTTTATGAAACCAACTGCAGTTCCTGCCACGGCACCACGGGCAAGGGTGATGGTCCCGCCGGCGCGGCGTTGGACCCCAAACCCGGCAATCTTGACAAAGCCGTGGTTGAAGCCAGCGATGCCTATCTCTTTTGGCGCATTTCAGACGGCGGCGGAATGGATCCCTTTAAGTCGTCGATGCCGGCCTGGAAGGGCATTCTGAGCGAAGCTGACATTTGGAACGTCATCACCTACATGCAGGCCAATTTCAAATAGAACAATTCAGACTGGATCGGATCCCCTGCGATTTCGCAGGGGATTTTTTGTATGTGTCACATATCCTCCGAATGAGGCTTGACAGCGAGAAAAAAAGTGTGCTTTCAGGTAAAATACCAGCATGGGAAGAATTAGAAGCTCGATCGCGTGGAATTGGCTCCTGGCCGGCATCGCCGGTTTTGGCCTTTCCATGGCTGTGTTCTGGTTGGGTTGGAATTACCAGTTCCCGCGGGCGACCCCGCCTCCCGTTTTTTGGATTATTTCAGGGTTCGAATCTGTTGGGGTTGGCATACTGGTTGTGGCTGCGCTGGGTTTTTACCAAAACCAACGCCAGGTGGCCAATGATTTATCCGAAACCGAATCCAGGCTGAACCTCTTACAGCGCGAATTGAGCGGCGTTTTGCAGATCAACCGTACGCTGATGACCGCGCCGGACGAAAAGCAACTGGTGGAAGCTGCCCTGACCATGATCCAGAAGGTGGCCGGAGCCGCGGCGGTTTCCTTTGTACCGATGGATGAATGGGGCGTGCCGCTTCCGGCCTTCAGCCAGGGAATACTACCCAGATCCGTGTTGACCGCCTGGGCCGAGCATCTCACATCGCCGCGCGTCCGCCAGACCTGCCAGGCCTGCCAGCACATGCAGGCGGATTCGGGGGAAAAATGCCCGGCGCTGGAAGGGCCGTTTAGCGGATTGGATGTCCATTGTTTGCCAGCCAGGCGCGGCGAGCGTTTGTTGGGCATGCTCAACATGTACCTGCCCGCGGGACAAGCGTTGGATCCCGAATTGCGGCAGTTCTTCAATGAAATCTTGAGCCAGGTCAGCCAGGTGCTCGAAACCTTTCGTTTACGCGCGCGAGAATTGGACGCACTGCGTTATTACCAGCAGGAGGATGCTGCATCAGCAGAGGTGGGCATACAGCTCAACAGCATGGTCGAGGATTTGCTTCCGCTGCTGGATGTGGAGGCAGTCCTGGTGTCCATCGGGCCGCCATTCCAGGGCCAAACCGGCTCACAAATCCGCTGCGGTTCAAAAGCCGGACTGGCGGTGCTGGATGACTGGGTGGAAGAATCGAGACAGCGCCGGGAAACGGGCCGCGCGGTCGAAACCCAACAGCCGGCTCGCATCCAGATGGAGTCGATCCGGAATTCGGACGGAACGGCCATTGGCGAGCTGTGGTTACTTCCGTGCAAGGATGTCAAATCCGAAGAGCGGCAGAAATCCGGAATCCAGCATCTATCCCGCCAAATCGGGCAATTCTTGGAGATGGAAAGACTGAACAAGGCCTTGAAATTTCAGGCGGTAATTCAAGAACGGACGCGCCTGGCCCGCGAAATTCACGACAGTCTGGCGCAGACCCTGGCATACCTCAAACTTACTGCCGCCCGCATGCAGGTTTACCTGGGACAGGGCGATTACACGCGGTTGAACCAGGCGATCAAGGAAAGCCACCAGGCACTCTCCGAAGCCTATACCGATACCCGCAAAGCTATTGATGATTTGCGTCTGGCGCCTCCGCAGAACCTGAATGACTGGTTGCAACAACTCGGGCAGGATTTCGAGCGCGAGAACGGCGTTGTGGTGCGCTTGCGCGTGGCGCCGGACTTGCCGGAATTGCATTCGGAGGTTCAGGTGCAACTCATGCGCATCATCCAGGAGGCGCTGAACAATGTGCGTAAGCACGCCAGGGCGGGCCAGGTGGAGTTGGATGCCCACCGCTGGAATCGGGATTGGATCATCCAAATTCAGGATGACGGGCTGGGTTTCTTCCCGGATGAGGTGCCTGAGTACTCCCGCTATGGGTTGCGCGGCATGCGAGAACGCTCAGAGGCCATTGGCGCCGATTTTCAGGTGATCAGCAAGCCGGGCCAGGGCACCACGGTGATGATCCGGCTGCCCGTTCCGCACCAGGAGGTGAAAGATTGAGCGCTGATCGTGTGCGGCTGGTGGTTGTTGACGATCACGCGCTGTTTAGGCGCGGATTGGTGAGCTTATTGCAGGATATGCCCGAGTTTCAGGTGGTGGGCGAAGCCGGCGACGGCGTTCAGGCTGTGGAAGTGGTGGTGGCGCAAAAACCCGACCTGGTTTTACTGGATGTGAATATGCCAGGAATGGACGGTGTTGAAACCGTGCAGGCTTTGAGGCAGCGAAAAATTAAGGCGCATATAGTCATGTTAACCATTTCCCAGAACGAGGCGGATTTGCTGGGCGCCATCCGCGCCGGCGCAGACGGCTACTTGCTAAAGAACACCGAGCCTGAGGAGCTGCGCAAAGCCCTGATGCGGGTGGCAGAAGGTAAGGGTGTGCTTTCTCCTGAAGTGACGGCGCAGGTGATGCGGGCCGCCATGCAGCCGGCCAACCCGGCCCAGCCCGCCTTGAGCGACCGTGAAATGGAAGTGCTGCGCTGCCTGGCTTCCGGTCTGACCACGCATCAGATTAGCCGGGATCTGTTTATTTCAGAAAATACGGTTAAAACGCACGTCCGGCACATCCTGGAAAAGCTGGAAGCTGAAAATCGCGTGGAAGCCGTGAGCAAGGCGATGAAGATTGGTCTGATACGAGCTCAACTGTAACCATCTATTCTATTGATTGTGAAAACCAACGCCCGGAGATGACCATCTCCGGGCGTTGGTTTTGCGGGTGAGCACATAATCATACTTTCGGCAGCAGAAAATAACCCCTGCCATGGCGCGGGAAGGATAGACCAGACCGGGCCTTTTTTGTAAATTTATAGAGGAATTGTATAAATTATTCGTCACGAAACACAGGCGGTGGTTGGATGGAAAAACCTCACATAAAGGATATGCGCCGCATCTTAATCGCTTCCGCCAACCCTTTGTATGGAAAAGGGCTGGAAAAGCTGCTCACTCAAAAAGCGGGCGGCATTTTACCCGACATCCGCATCGCCTCGACGATGGCTGAAACGCTTGCCATGCTGGAGGAGTGGAAACCCGACCTGGTGATTGTGGACTACGATGATCGAACCATTGACCGTGGACAATTCTTAAACCAGTTCATTGCTGGCGACCGGGCCATGCAGGTCATGCTGGTCTCGCTCAAAGCCAGCGGTACGGCGGTGGTGTACGACCGTCGTACGCTTTCCCCCGATCAAACCCAGGATTGGCTGCAACTGCCAATCGAATCCCAACCCTCTCAAGGGAGTGTCCATCCACGGAGGAGCGAAGGTATGAAGCATTTTATTATCGTGGCGGTTCTGGTAGCCGTTTCAACCGTCCTGGTGAACCTGTTGTTGCAAAACATCGGCTTGCTGCCAGTGGAGGCAAGCACTCAGGCGACCATCATCGACCGGTTGTTTAACACCCACTTTTTGGTAATTTCATTCCTGTTTTCCCTGATCGTTGTCTTCCTGGTTTACAGCCTGGTCGTGTTCAGGCGCCGCAAGGAAGACGCCCAACAGGAAGGCAAGTTCTTCAAGGGCTCCACGCGTTTGGAGGTGCTCTGGACGATCCTGCCACTGGGTACGGTGATCTACTTCTCTTACCTGGGGTCACTGTCGCTGGCCGAAACACGCAGAGTGGACCCTCAAGCGCTGGAAGTCAAGGTGATCGGCAGGCAATGGTCGTGGACTTTTGAGTACCCGGAATTTGGCATTGTTTCGGATACGCTGCAACTGCCGGTGAACCGCCAGGTGCTGCTGAAGATGACCTCGGAGGATGTAATTCACTCCTTCTGGGTGCCCGAGTTTCGGGTGAAACAGGACTTGTTGCCAGGAGAAAACCTGGTCAAGGAGCTGCGCATCACACCCACCATCATCGGTTCATATAAGGTGCGGTGTGCGGAGCTGTGCGGAACGCTGCATGCTTACATGGAAAGTCCGGTGGTGGTGGTGAGCGATGTTGATTTTCAGGCCTGGGTGGATGAGGAGGTCAAATTGCTCAACGCCGATCCGGCGACGCGCGGTGAGCGGGTTTCAAAACAAAACGGCTGCCTGGCATGCCATTCGGTGGATGGAACCCGGTTGGTGGGTCCCTCCTGGTTGGGATTGTATGAGTCGCAACGCGAACTGGCGGATGGAACGACTGTGGTGGCGGATGACGCCTATCTTCTCAACTCCATCATCAAACCGAACGCGCACGTTGTCGCTGGATATCCACCGGGCGTGATGCCGCAATCCTACGTCGATTCGCTTTCGGATACGCAACTCAGCGACATTATCGCGTTCATTAAGACGCTCAAGTAAGCCGTACCGACGAAAAGGAGTGAATCCATGAAAAAAGTACTATCGATTGGCTTGGTGCGCGGCGTGCTTGGGCAAATCGTCGGAACCGCCGTTGGCATCGGATTGCTGACCGGCATCCGCGCATTGATGGGCCTGGGCTGGAAGGCTGAGCCAGCCGCGGTGTTGGGCGCATTCTTTGGCGTATTTGGTTTCCTGATCGCGGTGGGCTCGGTGAGCGATTGGTGGAAATGGGCCAAGGGCGAGGAAACCATCGAGGCAGAAGATTTCAAAGATCTGCCAGGGGTCAAACGCTATTACGGCGTTTCGCTGGATCACAAGGTCATCGGCATCCAGTACGGCATCACCAGCCTGATCTTGATGGCCGTCGGCGGCACCTTCGCGTTGATCTTCCGCACCGAACTGGCCGCGTCCGGGAAGCAATTCCTGGATTTTGACTTGTTCAACACCTTGATTGGCATGCACGGCATGGTGTTGATCATCTCGATCCTGCTGGGCATCGCGGCCATGTCGAACTACCTGGTGCCGCTGCTGATCGGGGCCAAAGACATGGCCTTCCCGCGGCTGAATGCCTTCGGTTTCTGGATTTCGGTGCCTGGTTCGCTGGTGCTGTTGAGCGCGATCTTTGTTGGTGGCTTTGACACTGGCTGGACCGGCTACCCGCCTTTGAGCCTGCGCGCGCCGTTGGGCATGCAGATGTTTTTCGTCGGAGTGTTCTTCAATGGTTGGTCGTCCATCCTTGGTGCTTTGAACCTGATTGCCACAATCCTGAAGATGCGCGCCAAGGGCATGAACATGTTCCGCATGCCGATCTTTGTCTGGGCGGTGCTGGCCACTTCCATCATTGCGCTCACCGCCACGCAGTTGATCGGCCTGTCGTTCCAACTGGTGATGTTCGAGCGGCTGTTCGGTATGCCCTTCTTTGATGCCACCAAAGGCGGCAATCCCATCCTCTTCCAGCACCTGTTCTGGTTCTACTCGCATCCGGCTGTATATGTCTTCATCCTGCCCGGGTTGGGCATCATCAGCGAGTTGCTGCCGGTGTTTGTGCGCAAACCCTTGTTCGGGTACAAGTGGGTGGCCATGTCCTCCATGGGCATCGCGCTGACCGGGTTCCTGGTGTGGGGCCACCACATGTTCACCGCAGGTATCGAAGAATACCTGCGCGTGCCGTTCATGTACAGCACGCTGTTGGTGGCAGTGCCCACCGGGGTGAAATTCTTTAGCTGGGTGGCAACGCTCTGGCAGGGACGCATCCGTTTTCCGGTGCCAATGCTCTTCGTGCTGGGCGGTATCGTGGTCTTTCTGCTTGGGGGCCTCACCGGGCCGCCAAATGGAACGGTCTCTACGGATTTACACCTGCATGACACTTACTTTGTGGTGGGCCACTTCCACGATACTATGTTTGGCGGGTACATCTTCCCGTTGTTCGCGGCCATCTATTACTGGTATCCCAAGATTACCGGCCGCAAGTTGAATGACACACTGGGCAAGTTGCACTTTTATCTGATGACGCCGTCGTTCCTGGTGATGACTTTCGGCCAGATGTACATCGGGATGCTCGGTATGCGGCGGCGCATCGCAGATTATGATCCGGCGCAGGGGTTTGATACTTCGCACCTGATCATCACCATCGCTGGTTTTCTGATTGCGCTGTCGATATTGTTCCTGTTCATCAACCTGATTCGCAGCGCCAAGCACGGCGAGGTGGCTGAAGGCAATATCTGGGAATCGCGCTCGCCCGAATGGACGCTGCTGCCTTCGCCGGCACCGGCGCACAATTACGACCAGGATTTTCGCGTGGTCGGCGACCCCTACGACTATGGTCTGGCCGGTTCGCGCTACATCGAACCTGTCTTGCGGCCGGTTGGTGATGATTAATGGAGGACAGATGAACACTCGAAACACTACCAAGAAAGGCCTGGCATTGCGACGCGGCGTGATGGTTTTCATCGGCCTCGTAATCCTGACCGCCGCGGAATTTTTCCTGGCGCAGATCATGGTTCCCGCCGTGGTTCTCTGGATCATTGCCTTACTCAAAGCCGGCCTGGTGATCCAATTCTTTATGCATCTCTCCAGGCTTTTCCAGCCGGATGAAGGAGGTCACTAATGTCGACGACAACCCATCCTGTGACGGATTACCGTCATAAACTGGCCACCAACCGGCTGGGGCTATGGCTCTTTATCGTTTCAGATGCCTTTGTGTTCGGCGGTCTGCTTGTGTCGCGGTTTTACCTGCTGGGCGACCGCCGGCCGGACCTGGACGCCACGCTGGGGTTAATTGTTACAGCGGTGCTGCTCATTAGCAGCTTTTTCATGAACCGGGCGGAAGTATCCATTGCGCATGGCGACCGCAAAGGTATGGTTATCAATGCTCTCGTCACGCTGGTGCTGGGGGTGGGCTTCCTGGCCGGCGTGGTCGGGGTGGAATGGCAACTGGCGCATTTTGGCCCGGCAGACGGCCCGGAAGGGGCGGTTTTCTACATGATGACCGGCATGCATGCCTTCCATGTGCTGACCGGTGTGCTGTTCTTGATTGTGATCGTGCGCAACGGGTTGAAGGGCAAATACACCGCTGAGCGCCACTGGGGCGTCGAAGCCGCGGCCA
>JAPKMQ010000042.1 GCA_026645875.1 Longilinea sp. | reverse complement strand
GATCGAGTATCCCGGCGTGCAGAGCGTGCAGATCATCTTCAACATGTTCCGCCAGCGCCCGGCCGACCTGTTCTTCGAGCGGGCCCAGCACCGGCAGGTCGGCATCCTGGCGCGCCTGCCACTATCCTCCGGCATGCTCACCGGAAAAATGCGCGCCGACACCCCCTTCGAATCCAGCGACCACCGCGCCTTCAACCGCCACGGCGAATCCTTCGACCGCGGCGAAACCTTCTCGGGCGTCGACTACCAGGTTGGGCTGGAAGCCGTGGAAGAACTGCGCGCCATCCTGCCTGCCGGCATGAGCATGGCGCAATTCGCCATGCGTTGGATCTTGATGTTCCCGGCGGTCACCTGCGTCATCCCCGGCGGCAAGAATCCCGCCCAGGTGGAGGAGAACACCCACACCGCCGACCTGCCTGAGCTTTCGGGCGAGGTGATGCAAAAGGTGGCCGAGATTTATACCCGCCAGATTCGGCCACTGGTACACCACTACTGGTAAATCGTCAGTCGGATGCGTCATTCCAGCCAATGGCGGGTTGCCCTTACAGGACAGGCGACCCGCCATCTCTGTATGGGCGCAACTTTGCAGGGATCACTCAACCCAACGCTCGCCTGATCGTGCTTCATCCGGTTTTCCCTGTTGAATCTGGCTCCCTTCGGCGATATGATGATCAGAATGGACGGTATCCTCCACTGCACAGGAGTAAACGATGCCACAGGATGATCTCCTCTCCCATTATTGGAGTGAAGAACCCGAAACGATTGTTGCCCATCTGACCACTACGCTGGAAAGCGGTCTGGACCCCGCCGAAGCCGCGCGGCGGTTAGCCAGTACCGGCCCCAACCAGATCAGCCAGAAAGCCAAAACCACTTCCCTGGGGTTGTTCATAAACCAGTTCAAAAGCCCCATTGTCCTGATCCTGCTGGGCGCCACGTTGATCTCGGCCTTCCTCAGCGACTGGGTGGACGCGGTCATCATCTTTGCCATTGTGTTGGGCAGCGCGCTGCTCAGCTTTTTCCAGGAATATTACGCCAGCAACGCCGCTGAAAAACTGCGCGCGCAGATCTCGGTCAAATCACAGGTGCTGCGTGGCGGAAACGTCACCGCTATCCCCACCGAACAGATCGTGCCCGGCGATGTAGTGCTGCTCAGCGCGGGCAGTCTGATTCCGGCCGACGGGTTGGTGCTGGAAGCCAAAGACTTCTTCGTCAGCCAGTCGGTGCTCACCGGCGAGACCTTCCCGGTGGAAAAGAAACCCGGTGTGCTGCCAGCCAATGCAACGCTGGTGGAGCGCACCAACACGGTTTTTGCAGGCAGCAGCGTTCGCAGCGGCAGCGCGCACGTGCTCATTGTAGAAACCGGTGCGGCCACCGCCTTCGGCCAGATCGCCGGCCGATTGGTACTGCGCCCGCCTGAAACCGAATTCGAACACGGCATCCGCCGTTTGGGCTACCTGCTCACTGAGGTCATGTTTGTGCTTGTGTTGGGTATCTTTGCCTTCAACGTCTTCTTTCACAAGCCCATTCTCGATTCGCTGTTGTTTTCCATCGCGCTGGCGGTTGGTTTAACCCCGCAACTGCTGCCCGCCATTATCAATATCAACCTGTCACGCGGTTCGCAGGCCATGGCAAAACGCGGCGTAATTGTGCGCCGACTGGAATCGATTGAAAACTTCGGCAGCATGGATATCCTGTGCACCGACAAAACCGGCACGCTCACCGCCGGCGTGGTGCAACTCGACGGCGCGGTGGACGCCGCCGGCCGGCCATCTGACGAGGTCAACCTGTTCGCCTACTTGAACGCCTCACTGCAAACCGGGCTGCCCAATCCGCTGGATGAAGCCATTATCGCCAAAGGTGATCCTGGCGCGGGTGAGTATCAAAAGATCGACGAAATTCCATACGATTTCGTGCGTAAACGCCTGAGCGTGATTGTGGAACGCGGCGGCCAGCGTATGGAAATTACCAAAGGCGCGCTGGAAAACGTGCTGGCCGTGTGCTGTTGCCTGCGCGAGGGCGGGCAGGATTTGCCCATGGACGATGAGCACCAAAAGGCGCTGCACAAGCGCTATGAAGACTGGAGCGAACAGGGCTACCGTGTGCTGGGTGTGGCGGTAAAGTCAGTCCCTCGGCAGGAGCACGCGTATGCGCATACAGATGAGGCCAGCCTGACCTTCGTGGGCTTCCTGCTCTTCCTTGACCCGCCCAAACCCGGCGTGGCCCAGACCATCCAGGATCTTGAAAAGCTGGGCATCCGGCTCAAAATTATCACCGGCGACAACCGTTTGGTCGCCCGGCACACGGCTGCCGCGGTGGGGCTGGGCGAGGTGGCGATACTCACCGGCAGCGACCTGGATCGGCTGCGCGATGAGGCGCTGTGGAAGGCCGTCGAGGATACGACCATCTTTGCCGAGGTGGATCCAAACGAAAAAGAGCGCATCATCCTGGCATTGAAAAAGCGCGGTCACGTGGTCGGCTACATGGGCGACGGTATCAACGATGCACCCTCGTTGCACAGCGCAGACGTGGGCATTTCGGTGGAAAACGCCGTGGACGTGGCCAAGCAAGCCGCCGACCTGGTGCTGCTCAAACAGGATCTGAACGTGCTGCGCGAGGGTATCCTGCAGGGCCGCCAGACCTTTGCCAACACGTTGAAATATGTGTTCATGGCCACCAGCGCCAATTTTGGCAACATGTTCAGTATGGCAGGCGCTTCGCTCTTCCTGCCTTATTTGCCTATGCTGCCCAAGCAGATCCTGCTGATCAACTTCCTCACCGATCTTCCGGAAATGACCATCGCCGGTGACAATGTCGATCCGGTTTACGTTGAACGCCCTCACCGCTGGGATATCGGATTCATCCGACGGTTTATGCTGGTGTTTGGACCGCTCAGTTCGCTGTTCGATTTTGCCACTTTCGCCGTGCTGCTGTGGGGGCTGCGTGCCAGCGAGCCGGTTTTTCACACCGGCTGGTTCATCGAATCAATTCTTTCGGCTAGCCTGGTAGTGTTTACCATTCGCACGCGACAGCCGCTTGGTAAAAGCCATCCCAGCCGCGCCATGATGCTGGTCACCGCGTTGACGGCAGCCGCCGCGCTGTTGTTGCCCTACACACCGCTAGCCGCGCCGCTGGGGCTGGCGCCGTTGCCTTTCACCACGCTGTTGGTGCTGCTGGGCATTGTGGTGCTTTATTTCTTCTCCGCTGAGTTGACCAAACGCTGGTTTTACCGCCGGATAAAGGATGGTTGAGCGCGCCAGGTGAATCAAAACGCTCCACCCATATCACCCGATCACCCAGGCAATGCTGCGCTGGCCCAAAACCGTCCAAAATATCACACGATCTGCACAACTTGTTCGCAAATTCTTCACAACTGCGCGGTATCCTTTCTACAAGTTCGAAATTTGAACACAACCATGTAAAAAGGAGACCTCTCATGAAATTCACTCGCAAGTTTCTATCGGTAGCTTTGATCGTCGCCGTTTTGGCCGGCCTGGGCGCAGCCCTCTTCATGCCTGCAGGCACGGTGGCGGCTGCATCGGATGCGCGCCGCGGCACGCCCGGCGGCTGGGGCGGCAACGGCTCTGCAGGCAGTTCCTCCGCGGGCAGCGGCGCGGCCTTCACCGGCACGGCGCTGATCCCGCTCAGCGACGCTGAGGCCCAGGCCCTGCAGTATGCCATCCTGGAAGAGTACGGCGCGTTCAACCTCTACACCGCCGTCAACGCCCAGTTTGGCAGCACCATCCCCTTCTCGTACATCGTGCGCTCCGAGCAGCAGCACATCAACGCGCTGGTGCGCCAGGCCCAGAAGTACGGCCTTGCCGTACCCGAGAACCCCGGCCTGGCCAACCCGCCGGTCTTTGCCACCCTCGCCGAAGCCTGCCAGGCTGGCGTGGATGCCGAGATCGCTGACGCCGCGCTCTATGACGAACTGAAGCTGGTCACCACGCACGCCGACCTGCTGCAGGTCTATGACCGCCTGCAAAAAGCCTCGCTCGATAGCCACCTGCCAGCCTTCCAGCTCTGCGATTGAGCGATTGCTTCCCGGCAACCCGCGGGCGGATCCAATTGGATCCGCCCGTTTTGTTGGGCGGTGCGTCATAAGAAAAACGTTACTATTATTATGTGATAGAATACGAATTGTGTACTATAATTTTGTTACATTTTCTCTGGGAGCAGCTGATGGACGCAAACCAAGATCACCAACCGGTCAACATCGAAGCCGAGGTCGGGCGTAGATTGCGCCAGTTGCGCGCCCGGCGCGGGCTTTCGCTGCGCGCCCTGGCCGACCTGAGCGGCCTGAACGTCAACACGCTCAGCCTGATCGAGAACAGCAAAACCTCGCCCTCAGTCAGCACGCTGCAGCAGTTGGCGCGCTCGCTGCAAGTGCCCATCACCACCTTTTTTGAAAGCGACCCCTCGCCGCGCCCGGTGGTCTTCACACCCGCCAATCAACGCCCTGTTGCCCAGTTCGGCAACACGCGCATGCAAAACCTGGCCAGGGACCTTTCCAATGGTTCGCTGCAATCTTTTGTGGTCGCGCTGCAACCCGAGGAAACCAGCGGCGAAACGCTCATCGTGCACACTGGACATGAATTTGTCTTCGGCCTGGCCGGCAGCGTGCAGTACCAGGTTGCCGAAGAAACCTACACCATCGGTCCGGGCGACGCGCTGGCCTTCGAAGCCCACCTGCCGCACTGCTGGAAAAACGACGGCGCCGGCGAAGCCCAGTTTCTGCTCATCCTGCAGCCCGCTGACCAACGCGATGCGCCGCTTGAACGGCATTTTCAACACACCATTCATTAACATGTAGGAGACATTCTCATGAAGATCGCTGTTATTACCGATGACGGAAAAACCATCAGCCAGCATTTCGGCCGCGCGCCGTATTACCTGGTGTTGACCATCGAAAACGGGCAGGTTGTGCAGCGCGAACTGCGCGAGAAGATGGGGCATAATCAGTTTTCCGCCGAACCGCATCATGAAGAACACCACCATGGCGAGCACGGCCAGGATGAAGCCTCGCACGGCAAGCACACCCGCATGGCCGAGGCCATCGGCGACTGCCAGGCTGTGCTGTCTGGCGGCATGGGTTACGGCGCTTACGAAAGCATGCGCCGGCTCAACATCCAGCCCATCGTCACTGACCTGGGCGACATCGATGCCGCCGTGCAAGCCTACATCAACGGCACGCTGGTCGATCACACCGAAAAATTGCACTAGATGCGATGGCAGAGCCTGCAGAAATCACCCTGCAGCCTATCGGCGTGCTGCACACGCCCTTTCGCGTCACCGAGGGCATGCCAATCCAATCGGCGCGCTCCAACATTCCGGGCAGCGCGGAGGTTTTTGAACCATTCAGCGCCGGGTTGGAAGGCATCGAGGAGTTTTCGCACCTCTACCTGATCTACCGGCTGCACCGCGTCGATGCGCCGGTTAGCCTGATGGTGACGCCCTTTCTCGACAAGCGCGAGCACGGCGTCTTCGCCACGCGCTTTCCGCGGCGGCCCAACCTGCTGGGCATTTCGGTGGTGCGGCTGGTCAGCCGCGACGGCAATTTGCTGCACTTCATTGGCGCCGATATGCTCGACGGCACGCCGCTGTTGGATATCAAGCCGTATATCCCGGAATTTGACGTCTTTGATGTCGAAAAGAGCGGCTGGTACGAGCGCCGCGCCTACCGTTAAGCCTGGGCCGCCACCCACTCGCTTTCCAAAATCGCATAAAGCAATTCGTCACGCCACTCGCCGCGCAGCAGGCGCGTCTGCAGCATGTGCGCCTCGCGGCGCATGCCCAGCTTCTGCATCATGCGTTCCGAGGCGCGGTTCTCGGCGTCGCAGAAGGCAATCACGCGGTGCGCATTGAGATCGTGGAAAGCAAACTCCAGCACGCGCAGCGCGGCCTCACTGGCATAACCCTTGCCCCACTCATCCGGGTGCACCATCCAGCCGATCTCCCAGTCGCGCGTCATGTCAAAGTTCATTGCCAGGCCAACCAACCCGCGCGCTGTGCCGCCGGGACGGATGGTGACCGCAAAGCGGTAATGCCGGCGCGGTTCCACCAGCGCCGCCCTGGCCGCGCCTTCCAGGTAGGCGCGCACGCCGTCCGCGCCTTTTTGCGGCTCATAACGTGCCGTTTCGGGGCGCGAATCCATTTCCAGCAGCGCGTTAAAATCGGCGTCGCGGAATTCGCGCAGGATCAGGCGGGGCGTTTCGAGGTACATGGGTAGAGAGTGATGAGATGATGCGTAATGCGGGAGGACAGTGTCATTCTACCCGATGATTCACGTCAAAAGCTTCTTGGGGCAAACGACTCCAATTTGAATCCCGTCCATTCGTCCACCAGCCCTTACAGGGCAGGCCCTTACAGGGCAGGCCGCTAACCGCTAACAGCCAACAGCCAACCGCTAAAAGCCAATTGCTTCTTTCACTCCACCTGGTACGGCACCTCGGTGATGACGATGTTGTCGCGGTGCAGCAGCTCCTTGCGCAAAGCTTCGGCCGTGCGCGTGTGCAGGAAGTTCGCCGACCCGTGCTTGGGCACAAACTGCGGCACGACGATGGTGATGATTTCACCCGACCCGGCGGCTGCCGAAAGGCGGTCAATGTATTCCAGCAGTGGTTCGAGGAACAGGCGGTACGGTGAGCGCAGCACCACCAGACGGTACTCCTCGCCCCAGGTCTCCCACTTTTCCTCTACCTTGAGCGTTTCCTTGGGGTCAATGGAGACGTGCACGGCGGTTACGTCGTCGGAAAGGGTGCTGGCAAAGCGCAGCGCGTCCAGCGTGCCGCGGTGCACGCCGCTGACCGGCATGATCACGCGGTTGCGGCGGATGTGCGCCTTGCGCTTGTGGTTTTCCAACGAGAGCTGCCGCGCCAGGCGCTTGTAATGGCGGTGGATGCTGAAGAAGAAGGCCACCAGCGCCGGGGTCAGCACGATCACCACCCATGCGCCATCCTTGAACTTGGTCACGGCAAACATCACCATCACCACCGAGGTGCACACTGCGCCAAAACCGTTGATGATCATCTTGTGCAGCCAGCCTTTGTCAAAGCGCACCGTGGAACCCTGCTCGATAATCTCTTCGCCGGGTTTCAGATGGCCCGATTTCCACCAGCGCCGGGCCATGCCGCCCTGCGATAGCGAAAACGACAGGAACACTCCAATGGCGTACAGTGGGATCAGGTTGTTGACGCTGGCCTGGAAGGCCACCACCAGCAGCGAAGCCACCGCCGCCAGCAGGACGATGCCGCGCGAGAAGACCAGCCGGCTGCCGCGCGCCGAAAGCTGGCGCGGCAGAAAACCGTCCGCGGCCACCAGCGCGCTCAGGCGCGGAAAATCGGCGAAGGCGGTGTTGGCGGCCATCACCAGGATGACCGTGGTGGCGCTGATGGTCAGCAGGTAGAGGATCCCGCGGTTGTCATAGACCGTGCGCGCCAGTTGCGAAACAATCGTCTCGCTCTCCACCGGCACCGCGCCGACGTGGATGCTCAGGTAGGTGATGCTGATCAGCAACGAGCCCAGGATGACGCCCATCCAGATCAGCGTGGTTCCGGCGTTTTTGGCGCGCGGCTCGCTGAAGGCCGTGACCCCGTTGGAAATGGCCTCCACGCCGGTCACCGATGAGGTGCCGTTGGCAAAGGCGCGCAGGATGAGGAACAGCGTCACCGGCTGAACCAGGTCGTGCTCCAGCGCGGGCGGATTGACCACCGTGCCCAGCGTGCCGCTCAGCAGGCGAATGAAACCAATCACCAGTGTGGTAAAGATCATCACGAGGAAGAAATAGGTCGGAATGGCAAAAGCCATGCCCGATTCCTTCGTGCCGCGCAAGTTGATCAGCATGACAAACAGGATCATGGCCACCGCGATTTCGACGCGGTAGGTGCGTAACTCCGGGAATGCCGAAACGACCTGCGCCACGCCGGAGGAGATGGACACGGCCACGGTCAGGATGTAATCGGTCAGCAGGGCAGCCGCGGCGATTTGCGCGGGCAGCACGCCCAGGTTATCGCGCGCCACAATATAGGCACCGCCGCCGTCCGGGTAGGCGTGAATGGTCTGCTCGTATGAGAAAATCAAGATCGTCAGCAAGCCAACGATGCCGATCACGATTGGCAGGGCCAGGTGCAGCGCGCCCATGCCGGCCGCCACCAGGATCATCATCAATTCCTGCGGGCCATAGGCCACTGACGACATGGCATCCGATGAGAACACCGCCAGTCCCACCAGCTTGCCGATGGTCTGGTGCGGGGCATCCTCGGTGGCCAGCGGCCGCCCGATCAGCATGGTTTGCAGGGAATTTTTTGGCTTATAGCCGGTGGTTTCTTCAAAAATATTGGAATGTGCTTCTTTGATATTCACAAAACGCTCCATAGTTTTTCAGTACGGAGCGTTTATACGCCGTTTGCCGTCAAGCCGCGGACAAGAATCCGGCCTGATGCATCAAGAAAAGGTCAAGAAAGGGCAAGCGGTTACCTTTTGGCGACCTTGGTGGGCGCGGCGTAACAAAAAGGGGGCAGTGCGGCGTGCACCACCCCCTTTGGGCGGGATGTCAATGCTTATTTGAGCAGTTCTTCCAACATCTGGCGGGCGATGTTCGGGTCGGCTTTGCCGCGCATTTTGCGCATCACCTGCCCGACGAACCAGCCCATCAGGGTGTCCTTGCCGCCCTTGAAAGCTTCCACTTCCTTGGGGTTTTCGGCCAGCACTTCCTGCGCCACCGCGCGGATGGCGGTGTCGTCGCTGACCTTGGCCAGGCCTTCCTTTTCGACCAGCGCGGCGGGCGAGAGGCCGCTCTCTTCCACTTTTTGCAGCAGGGATTTACCGGTGGAAATGTTGATGGTGCCGGAGTCGATCAGCTTGAGCAGTTCGGCCAGCCAGGCGGGGGCCAGTTTGATCTGGTCGGCGGTCAGGCCGCGGTCGTTGAGCATGCGCAGGATGTCGTTCATCAGCCAGTTGGAGACGCGCTTGGGGTCGCCGCCGTAGGCCCTGACCGCGGCCTCAAAGTAATCGGAGAGCTTGCGCTCGGCGGTGAGGATCTCGGCGTCGTATTCGGGCAGGCCGTATTCGCGGATGAAGCGCGCCCGGCGTTCGAGCGGCAGCTCAGGGAAACCGGCCAGGATGGCGGTCTTCCAGGCGTCGTCCAGGCGGATGGGCAGCAGGTCGGGTTCGCGGAAGTAGCGGTAGTCGGCCTCGGTTTCCTTGGAGCGCATTTTGCGCAGCACGGCGGCATCCTCGTCCCATTCCAGCGTCCAGGCAAAGATGCGGTTACCGGCTTCCACCTCGCGGATCTGGCGCTCGATTTCGTGCTCGATGGCCGCGCGCACATTTTCGATCGAGTTGACGTTTTTGATCTCGGTCTTGGGGTTGAGATGCGTCTCGCCCTTGCGCCGGATGGAAACGTTGGCGTCGCAGCGCAGGTTGCCGCGCTCCATGTCGGCCTCAGAGATGCCCAACCAGCGCAGCAGTTGGCGCAGGCGGGTGAGGTACTGGGCGGCTTCGTCGGCTGTGCGCAGGTCGGGACCGGTGACCATTTCTACCAGCGGCACACCGCAGCGGTTGAAATCAACAAAGCGCTGCCCGCCGGCGTTCTTGGTCTTGCCGGCATCCTCTTCCAGGTGCAGCTTGGTGATGCTCACCCGGCGCACGTAGGCCTGGCCATCCGGGCTGGCCGAAGCCGGCACAGGCAGGTCGAGGTAGCCGCCGCTGGAGAGCGACTGGTCGAACTGCGAGATCTGGTAACCCTTGGGCAGGTCGGGGTAGAAGTAGTTTTTGCGGTCGAAGAAGGACAGCGGGCGAATTTGGCCGTGCATGGCAGTAGCCAGCAGCACGCCCTTCTCGACGGCAGCCTTGTTCAGCACGGGCAGCACGCCCGGCAGGCCGCAGCACACCGGGCAAATGTTGCTGTTGGGTGCGTCGTTCCACGAATCGGCCTTGCACGAACAAAAGATTTTGGTCTGGGTGTTGAGCTGGATGTGGGTTTCCAGCCCGATTACGGCTTCATATTCAGTCATGGTCATATCCAACGCCTCACGCGGGGTTATGGTCGGCAGATGTATAAATCACTGTCGTTAAACGAATGCAAAAGGCTGAGTTGTTGGGTCAGACGTGATTCGTCCAGACCATACATTTCGGCCGGCATCGATCTTAATAATATCAGCGTTGCCTGTTCTTCACAAACCTTATGGATTAGATCATCGGTTGTGGAACCGTAGGAGTAGATGCCATCATAAAACGTGCCCAACCAGAAGTACATCCCCTCGGGTCCCGTGGTGATGACCTTGAGCCCGGGATGGTTCTGCACGTAATGAACAGTTTCGGATGCGGCTGTAAACCGGCTGGCATATCCCAACCCGTCGGCGTGCAACGCGCGCACCGCATCGACGCTGCGGTAGACGTAATACAACAGGAAAACGCCCATTAATGCCAGCACGATGATCCTTCTGGAGAGCGGCGGTTGCGTCAGGCTTCGTCCGGCAGCGCTTGCCACCGCCATCAGCAACGCCAGCAACAATGCAATCAGGTAACGGGCGTTGAAAGCCACCAGGTCGGAAAAACCATTGGCCACCACCAGCATTCCCACGATCAGCAGGCCGTTTACCAGCAGGACAAACAGCGCTGGTTCCACCGCGGACGCCAGCGAGCGCTTCGAGCGGCGTAACCACCACAGCCCGACGGCCAGCAAGATCACCAGCAAAGCCAATGCGGCCAGCCCCGCAAGCAATTCGCGGCCGCGCAACAAACGCCCCGGAATGAACCAACTCAATGTGTTGTAAATGAACCAGCGTGCCGTATCCAGCGTGGGCCAGGCCCATCGAAAACCGGAATAGTGCAACGCCTGGCCAGTCACAATTTGGTTGCGCATCATCCAGGCCGCCATGGGCAGCAGGCTGGCAATGCCGAGCGCAGTCGCCTGCCCCAGCCGGCACCCCAATGGTTTCACCGGGCTGTAAAGGAGCAATCCCAATGCAATTGCGACCACAATTGTGACGCCCGCCAACCGCGTCAGGCAAGCCAGACCGGCGGCAAGCACAATCCCAGCCAACCAACCCCAACCTTTGCGGCGCGTATATTCCTGGAATGAGACAACGGCCAGCAGGGAAAATGTGAGGCAAAGCGCTTCGCTCATCGCCCAACCGTGACTCTCCAGTAGAATATCGGAGAGCAACACCAACAGGCCAGCCAGCAGCGCGCCGGCTTTTCCGCCGCCGCCGCGCCATACAATCCATCCGGCCAGAAACAGGTTGACGCCGAATAATCCCGCATTCAGCCAGCGCACCGCGATCAATGGTGGCAATCCAAGCCTGCCCAAAAGGATTAAAACAAAGCTCAGACCCGGAGCGAATGAGCGCGTCGGGTGAAAGCCCTGCCCTTGCAATGCCTGCTCCGCTGGACGAATGTACCAGAAAGAATCGTCGCTGAGGAATGCGCCCCAGCGGGTGGCATATATCACCAGGGCACCCCCCACAATCGCCAGCGCCAGCATCAACACCAGCGGGAAGTGGCGGTTGCGGTCAACGATTCCAGAATCCATGAAAAGCACCTTTGAATTATTTCCCGGACGGAACGCTTGTAACAGACCAGGCGCGGCTGCCAGAATTTCAGCTATATCATCGCCTTGAAGCGTCGATCCGAAGGGGAATTTTCAGAGTAGCGCCTGCGGGCGAACCCGGCGCCACGGGTCGGTCTCGGTGGCTTCCTCGTAGGCGCGGCCGATGCGCAGCAGCACGTCTTCTCTGTAGTCGGGGCCGAGCAGTTGGATGCCGATCGGCAGGCCTTCACCGTCCAGGCCGGCTGGCAGCGAAACGCCCGGCACGCCGGCGTGATTGGCCGGCACGGTGAGCTGGTCGGCGTACTGCATCAGCACCGAGTCGCCGTACAGCGCAGCCATTTTGAAGGCCGTGGTGGGCGTGGTGGGGGTGAGCAGCGCGTTCAGGCGGTAGGGACCCTGGGGGTCGAAGGCGCGGTCGAAGTCTTGACGGATGAGGGTGCGCACGCGCAGCGCGCGGTTGTAATACTGCTCGGAATACTGCGCGGCCGAGACGTACATGCCCATCAGGATGCGCAGTTTGGGCTGCGCGCCGAAACCCTGACCGCGCGACTGCCGGTACATGGCGCGCAGGTCGTTCATGGGCTCGGGCGTGCGGTAGCCGTACTTGACGCCATCGAAGCGGTGCAGGTTGGAGGCGGCTTCGACACGGCTGATGACGAAATAGGCCGGGATGCCGAAGCGCGTGTTGGGCATGGGCACGCCCTCGACGATCTCGGCGCCCATCGCGGCCAGCAGGTCGGCGGCGCGGCGGACGGAAGCTTCAATCTCCGCGGGCAACGGCTGGGTTTCAAAGGTGCCGTTCTGCAGGTTGGGGTAGGTGATGCGGAAGTAATCGGGCGAGAGGCCAATGCGCAGCCCCTTGATGCCCTGTTCCAGCGCGGCCAGGTAGTCGGGCACGGGCACATTGGCGGCGGTGCTGTCGTGCGGGTCGGCGCCGGCGATGGTGTTCATCATCAGCGCGGCGTCGGTCACGTTGCGCGCCACCGGGCCGGGGCAATCCAGCGAGGAGGCAAATGCGATCAATCCGTAGCGCGAAACGCGCCCGTAGGTGGGCTTCATGCCCACCACGCCGCAGAAGGCGGCCGGCTGGCGGATGGAGCCAGCCGTGTCGGTGCCGATGGAGAGCGGTGCCTCGCCGGCGGCCACCGAGGCGGTGCTGCCGCCCGAAGAGCCGCCCGGCACGCGGTCGAGCTTCCAGGGGTTGCGCGGGCTGGGCTGAAAGGCTGAGGATTCGTTTGAGGAGCCGTAGGTAAACTCGTCCAGGTTGACCTTGCCCAGCATGACCGCGCCGGCGGCCTCCATGCGCGCCACCGGGGTGGCGGTATAAGGCGCTGTAAAATTGGCCAGGATGCGTGAGGCGGCGGTGGAGGGGGTGCCTTCGACGCAGAAGATATCCTTGACGGTGAAGGGTACGCCGGCCAGCGGGCCGGGGTCTTCGCCCGCGGCAATTTTGCGGTCCACGGCTTCAGCCTGGGCGCGGGCGCGCTCGGGGGTGAGGGTGATAAACGAATGCACCTTTTGCTCGTCCTCGACGGTCAGCGGACCGCCATCCAGCCTACCGGGGCGGCCGTCGACGGCTTCGATGCGCTTCAGGCAGGATTCCAGGATTTCTACGGCAGAAATGCGGCGCTGGCGCAGGTACAACGCCAGCTCGTGCGCGGATAGATCGCTAAGTTCCATAAAAAATTATTCCAATGTGGTGTGCGGGATATCGGGAACAACAATGTACGAATCGCTGCTATCCGGCGCCTGGGCCAGGATGCCCTGCGGGTTGGGGTAGGGCTGCCATTCATCCTCGCGCAGGGCGGGGCTGATTTGCACGGTGTAGGGAACGCCGTGCGAGGTGGCGGCAATGTCGCCCTCCAGCGGGATGGCTTCCAGCTCGTGGATGGCTTTTAATTGATTATTGAGTTGTTTGCGCACATATTCGGCTTCCTGCGGATCAAGCGCCAGGGCAGCCAGTTCGACCAGGTGGTTGAAAACTTCAGGGGTAATGGCTTCGCTCATAGGAGAATCATTCAGGATGGGGTGCTCGTTATTGTGGCCGTAGGTTGGGGGGTATTCGTGGCCGTGGGGATGAGAGTTTTGGTCGGCGTTTGCGTGACGGTGGGGGTCAGCGTGGGCGTGCGGGTGGGCGTGGGTGTGGCGGTGGCCGTGGGCACCAGGAAGCTGGTGGCCGTTGGCGGCAGCGTGGAAGACGGGCGCAGGGTCGCCTGGCCGCCGGTGGGCGCAGTGGGGGTCCAGGTGGGCGGCAGCACGCGCGGCGTGTTGGTGGCGGTTGGCAATTGAATCACGGCCGGCATGGTGGGTGGTGGAAAGGGATTCAACGAGGTATATGGATCCATAAAAATTTGCAGAAAGACCACGCCAGCCAATACAAGCGCTATGAGTAGTAAGATTGTCAGAACGTCCCAGAGTGTCAGCCGCATGATGGTGTCCTTTCCACATTCCCTGCCAAATTGACAGGATCACTTCAGTCAGTATATCCGAGAATCACCCTCTGTCAAGAAAAGTTGGCGGCGCGCGGCGTGCTATAATCGCTGCGGACAATGGCAACGCCCGAACAACCTCAATCCTACGAAGCAGAGTACCCGCCGGTGAAGGTGAAAGCCCGCCTCCCGCAAGGGGTGTGCCTGGATGTGCGCGTGCGCGTCGAGCGCGAACAGCCAGCCCAGCCGCCGCACCCCCGGCCGGAGAGGTCCGGGGCGGCATGGAAGGCCTGGGTCCGCGCAAACGCGGGCGCCGTGCTGCTGGCCGGCGCGCTGGCGGTCTACCTGCTGGTGCGATTTATCGCGCTGGACGCCTTTCCGATCTATTTCTTCACCGATGAGGCCGTGCAAACCGTGCGGGCGGCCGAACTGGTGCGCGATGACTTCAGCAGTGGGGATGAGTATCTGCCCACCTATTTTAACAACGGCGGGCAGTACAACCTGGGTGTTTCGGTCTATTTGCAGGTGGTTCCCTACCTGCTGTTTGGGAAATCGGTGTGGGTGACGCGCGGGGTTTCGGTGCTGGTGGGGCTGATCGCGGCGCTGGCAGTGGCGGGCATACTCCGGCGCAGTTTTGGCATTGCACATGCCTGGGTGGGGGTGCTGTTGCTATCGCTCACGCCAGCCTGGTTCCTGCACTCGCGCACGGCTTTCGAAACGGTCGAGGCAACCGCATTTTACGCGGCCTTTCTCTACTTTTACCTGCGCTACCGCGGCGGGCAGCCGCGCGCGTTGTATGCCGCGGCGCTGATGGCCGGGCTGGCCTTTTATACCTACAGCCCGGCGCAGGTGGTAGTGGCGGTGAGCGTGGCATTGCTGGCCGTCTCAGACGCGCGCTATCACTGGCAGCAGCGCGGGGTGGTGCTGCGCGCGCTGGGGCTGGGATTGATCCTGCTGCTGCCGTACGCACGCTTCTATTTCAACCACCCGGATGAAAACTACCGCCATCTCGAAATCCTGCGTTCCTACTGGCTGCAGGACATTCCGGTGGTGGAAAAGCTGGGCCTGTATTTTGGCGAGTACCTGAAAGGGCTGAACCCACTGTACTGGTTCGCGCCCAACAACCAGGACCTGGCGCGCCACCTGATGAAGGGGTACGCCCACCTGTGGCGGCCCTCCCTGCCGTTTTTTATCCTTGGCCTGGGCATGGCGTTGCGGCGCATCCGCCGGCCGGAATATCGGGCGCTATTAATTGCCCTGCTGGCAGCCCCCGCAGGCGCGGCATTGGTGGGCATCGGCATCACCCGCACATTGTTCATGGTCATTCCTGCGGCGCTGCTGACCGCGCTGGGGTTACTCGCCGTGGTGGATTGGGCGCAACGGAAATTGAAGGCGGCCTGGCTGTCGGCGTTGGTCTGGCTGGCGCTGACGGCGGCCAGTTTGGGTATGCTCACCGACGCGCTGCGCAACGGGCCGCTGTGGTACCGCGATTACGGTTTGGAGGGCATGCAGTACGGCGCCCGGCAAATATTCCAAATGGTTGATGACTATCTCGTGGAAAATCCGGGCACGCAACTCATGCTTTCACCCTCCTGGGCCAACGGAACCAATGAGCTGATGCAATTCTTTAGTGCTGACCCCGTGTCATTCCAGTTGGGCAGCATCGCGGGTTATTTTAATGAGCGCAAGCCGCTGGATGAACAAATGGTCTTCGTTATGATCCCTGAAGAATTACAGGCAGTGCGCGATAGTGGAAAGTTCACGGATCTCCGCGTCGATCAGGTGCTGAATTATCCAGACGGCCGTCCGGGATTTTTCTTCGTCCGCTTGCGCTACGTCGACGAGATCGAAACGATTTTGGCCGAGGAAAAAGCTGCCCGCGAAGTGCTGCAATCCGGTCAGGTGATGATCCTTGGCAGTGAAGCGCGGGTGGAGTACTCCTACCTGGATATGGGGATGATCGACGATATCTTTGATGGGGATACGAGTTCCATTGCCCGGAGCATGGAGGCTAATCCGCTGCGCGTGAACATCGACTTTGACCAGCCGAAAACGATCTCAGGCCTGGTGCTGCGTGTGGGCGGCGTGGCCACCCGGGTGACTGTGCGGTTGTATGACGCAGAAGGGCATGAACCGTTGACCCTGAACAAAACCGTCAGCCAAAATCCACTCTCGCGCGACGTGGAAGTATCCCTGGATCAACCCATGGAAGCGCTGCGCATTGAAATCCAGGTATTGAGTATTAACGACGGCGAGCCCGCGCACGTGCACCTGTGGGAGATTGCGATCAAATGATGCGGTTTTTCGAACGGTTTGGAACAAGTGCGCAACATTGGCTGACGATCGCGTTTTGGTCGGTGCTGGCGCTGCTGGGCGGGCTGCGCGTATG
>JAPKMQ010000041.1 GCA_026645875.1 Longilinea sp. | reverse complement strand
GGTTCCACCAGGATGACGTCTGCGTCCGCAATACATTGCTCAACGTGCTCGGCTTCCTTGAAATTGAGGCTGTACTGTTTCAGTTCTTCCTTGAATTCAGGCGTCAGGCTCATATCAGGCGGCGCCACGTAGGTGATGGGGCAATCGAACTGGGTGAGTGCATAGGATAGCGAGTGCATGGTGCGCATGCGCATATCGCCAACCGCCACCCACTTCAAACCATCGATACGGCCTTTTTCCTGGAGGACGGTGTACAGGTCAGTCAGGATCTGGGTGGGGTGTTCACCCCAACCATCGCCGCCGTTGATGATCGGCACAGAAGCCCATTTGGCAGCTTCATGCGGGGCGCCCTGCTGGAAGTGGCGCATGACGATCACATCGCCGTAAAATTCCAGCATCTTAACCGTATCTTTGATCGATTCCTGGTAAAAGTCACCCGCACGGGTCATCTTGGCATCGGAAAAACCGGTCACGTGCCCTCCCAGGCGGTGCATGGCGGCCTCGTGCGCCAGGCGGGTCCGCGTAGAGGGCTGATAGAACGCTGTCACGAGGGTTTTTTCTGCCAACATCGTAGAATTGCGCCGGTCGCGGGCGATCGGCTCCAATTCTTTTGCGACCTGAAAAACCCTGAAGAATTCATCACGCTCAAAGTCTTTCAATGAAAGAATGTCACGACCAGCAAAACTACGCATACGCAGCTCCTTGTGGGAAAAGATAAAAAGGATAGGGTCCAGGCATCGCCGGGTGGCCGCCCGGACCCCAATGCAACGCTTAAGCTTCCTTCTTTTCACCTATAATCTTGGGCAGCAGTGCGTAGAATTCCGTTGCCTTGACAACGTCATCCAGCGGCACTTGCTCAAGGATGGTATGAGCATAATTTTCGTCGCCGGGGCCAAACCCGATCGACGGAATCCCGGCTTTACCGGCCCAGTAAGTGCCATTCGTCGAGAAATCCCAAGTGCCCAACGAACGTTCTTCACCCCACAACGCCTTGACAGTTTCCTGTCCCGCCTGCACAAAGAGATGATTCTCGTCCAGCAGCCAGGCCGGGTAGTACTTGGACACCGGGAAAACAAAACCGGTATACGAAGGATCGTCGTAGAAGAGTTCCTCAACCTGAATCTCGTCCTGCAGATAATCCGGGATCAGGCCCCTGATTTGGGCGATCACATCATCATGGGGTTCATTGGAAGTGATGCGGCGGTCAATGAATATTGTAAACTGATCCGGAACAGCGTTCAGCGAGGCGGTGCGGGCCGTGACGTCAGTCACGGCGATGGACGGGTGGCCCTGGACGGGGTGTTTGCCCATGCCAAAGCGCATACGGCGGTCGAGTTCGCGGATTTGCGTGATGACGGCCATCATCTTGTACACGGCATTGTCGCCCAGGTAGTGCGTTGCGGCGTGCGCCGAGCGGCCTGAGGCGGTGATTTTCAGCTCGATGCGGCCCTTGTGCCCGCGGTAAACCTGCATCTTGGTCGGTTCGCCGATCACCACAAAATCCGGGCGCACCTTGGGATCGACTTCAACGAAAGTGTTGGGGGCAATGCCGTCGCACCACTCTTCCATATTGCCAAAGTAATACGCCGTGGTGTCTTTCAGCCAGCCGAGTTCTTTTGCGAATGCCAGGCCGTACACCATGCCGGGGGTGGAACCTTTTTCATCGCAAGCGCCGCGCGCAAACAGGATGCCATCTTCCACCTTGCCCTTGAAGGGATCCCAGCCCCATTCCGCCGGATCGCCAACGCCCACCGTGTCGATGTGGGAATCAAACACAATGACACGCTTGCCCGTGCCAATGCGCCCGAGGATATTGCCCATTTTATCGAAGCGTACTTCGTCAAAGCCCAACTTGGTCATTTCTGCGCCGATGCGCTCGCCAACCTCTTTGAGCTGGCTTTCCATGCTGGGGATGGCGCAAATATCGCGCATGAATTGAATGATGTTCCCGCGGTTTTCTTCGACTTTCTTTTTCAACATATCAATTTCGTTCATCATCGTTCGCCTTTCTTTTAATTAGTGATTGGTGGAAACTCGCCGCACAACATGGAAGCGGAAATAGCCAGGGAGAAAATAGCTGTATGAATAGTCAATAACGATCCCATCGGCCGAAAACAGTTGCGCGATAAACAGAAGCAACACATCGCCGCGTTGTAATTGCAGCGCCCGGGCAATCTCCGGGCTGGCCGAAACAGCGCGAATATCCGTCTTGGATTCGGTGAGCCGGTAACCCTCGTGCGTCAACAACAAATCCAGCACCGAACCTTTGAATCCCGCTTTGAGTTCTTCCGGCGACAGGTATTGTTCTGGCAGCAGATCCACGAGGTAAGCTACTGGCCGGTTTTCGGCATGGATAACACGGGTGACCTGTACCAGATCAGAGCCCAGGGAGACGTGAAGTGCAGCGCATTGCGCCTCATCCGCGCTCAGGCGTTCAACCTGCAAATCGCCAATCGACACGTTCAGGTTAATCCGCTGTGCCAGCGTCTCAATACTCTCCAGCACTTCCAATCCGGTTTCAATGACATGAGTCTGGTTGACGACAAAAGTGCCAACACCCTGCCGCCGGCGGATCAGCCCCTGGCCTTCAAAAGACCGCATTGCCTCGCGCAGGGTGGCGCGCGAAACGCCAAGGTGCCGGGCCAATTCCGGTTCCGATGGCAGGCGCTCACCGCTGGGCGTTCCCGCGATCAGGCGGGAAAGCTCATTTTGAAGGCGTTGAAATAGGCGCAGCGGTTCGGCTTCCAATGCAATCTGCTCATCTGGCATGTCCGCTCTCCTTATGGCTCATTCAAGCACCGGGATCATCGTGAAGCTTTCCACGTCCACCAGACCCAGATCTGAGATGCGCAGCGATGGAATGACAACCAATCCCAGCAGGCTGAGCTGCATATTGGGGTTATTCAAGGCGCAGCCGCAGGCCTGAAAGCCCTTCAAAACCGTACTGGCTTTTTCAGCCACCACCTCAGCATGCTCGCTCGACATCAAGCCAGCGATGGGCAGATCCACCTTGCCAATCACTTCGCCGCGCAGCACCACCACCTGCCCGCCGCCACAGGCAGCCAGCGTATTGGCCGCGATAGCCATATTCTCGTCATCGGTGCCGGCGACGATCATGTGATGGCTGTCGTGCGCAACCGTGGTGGCGATGGCACAGGGCTGTGAGAAACCGAATCCATGCACCAACCCGACCTGAACGCGGCCGGTGCTGTGATGGCGCTCCACCAGCGCTAATTTTGCAATATCGCGCGCCGGATCGGCATGCACAAAACCGTTGACTGGTTCCAGTTCCATCACCAGGTGGCGGGTCGGCGCCTGGTTCTCAATGACGCCAATCACATGCGCTTTCACCCGGCCGTCATTTGACGGCGAAGAGAGGTTAAAATCTGAAGCTTTCAGTTGGTGGGGCAGATGCACCGAATTCAATGCCCACTCTGGGTGGCTCACCTTGGGCAAGTCAATGAGCAGACGGCCGTTTTCAGCCACCACCTGCCCACGGGCAACCACCACGTCTGCGTGGAAATCCGCCAGGTCTGGCACAATCAACACATCCGCGTACCGGCCGGGGGCAATCATGCCCAGTTCACGGCTCACGCCAAAATGTTCTGCCGCGTTCAACGTAGCCATTTGAATCGCGGTGATCGGTTGCAATCCCTGCTGGACCGCATGGCGGATCACGCGGTCCATATGGCCTTCCTGGATTAGCGTGGCGGAGTGGGAGTCATCCGTGCAAAGGATGAAATTGCGCGAATCCAGGCCCATTTCGGTCACGGCGCGAACCTGCGTTGCCACATCATGCCAGGCCGAGCCAAAGCGCAACATGGCCTTCATGCCCTGGCGCACACGCGCCACCGCATCCTCCACGCGCGTGCCCTCGTGATCGTCCTGCGGGCCGCCGGCCACGTAGCCGTGGAAGGGCAACCCCAAATCCAGCATAGGGTAATGGCCGCCAATCACTTTGTTGGCCATGCGGGTGGCATCCATCTCTGCGTGCAATTTCGCGTCGCTGGAAACGACGCCGGGGAAATTCATCATCTCGCCCAGGCCGATAATTCCGGGCCAGGTCATTGCTTCAGACACTTCTTCTGGGCCGATGGATGCGCCCGGAGTTTCCAGGCCGGGTGAGGAGGGCACACAGGATGGCATTTGCACGAAAACGGTAATCGGTTGCAGAGCGGCCTCGTCCACCATCAGGCGCACGCCGCGCAAGCCGAAAACGTTGGCAATTTCATGCGGATCGATAAACATGCCGGTCGTGCCGTGCGGCAGCACGGCGCGCACGAATTCGGTCGCCGTCAACATACCCGATTCGACATGCATATGGCCGTCGAGCAAGCCGGGCACCAGGTAACGGCCTGCCGCGTCAATGACGCGCGTCTGCGGGCCAATGGCATGGCTGGCGTCCGGTCCAACATAAGCAATACGCTGGTCGATGATGGCAATATCGGTCGCAGGGATGATCTCACCAGACTGCACCGCCACCCATTGCCCGTTGCGAATGACCACATCGGCGGGCGTGCGTCCCATGGCGCAATCGACAAGCAAGCGTGTATTTCTCTGCCAGAAAGTGTTCATGCTCATAAAAAAGACCTGTTCCTGTCTGCGATGAAGCTGGGAAAAGGAGCTAGCCTGTCTAACCGACTAAACGTTGGGCTGCCTGATTATGACGGCGCACCAACGAGGGCACATCCACGGTCAACAGTTCGCCACCCCGTACCACCACCTTGCCTCCAATCACCGATAGATCCACGCGCTGCGGGCTGCAGAAGACCAAAGCGGCAACCGGGTCGTGAAGCGCGCCGGCATAGTCCAGCCGTTCGAGATCGATGGCTACAAAATCAGCACATTTTCCCGGTTCCAACGAGCCGAGATCGTCGCGGCCCAACACCGCCGCGCCGCCGCGTGTGGCCAGTTCCAGCGCCTGGCGCGCGGTCATCAATGGCGGCGCACCGGAACCCGAAAGCGACGCCCCGGCCACTCCCGCCCCAAGTCGCGAAAGCAGCATCGCCTGGCGCGCCTCGCCCAGCATGTGCGAACCGTCGTTGCTGGCCGACCCGTCCACACCCAGACCCACCTTCACGCCGGCCTCGCGGTAACGCATCACCGGCGCGATGCCCGACGCCAGGCGCATGTTCGAGGAGGGGCAATGCGCCACGCCGCAGCCGGTGCGCGCGTACAACTGAATCTCTTCCTGTGAAACATGCACCGAATGGGCGAACCACACATCCGGCCCAATCCAGTCGACCGATTGCATGTACGGCACCGGTCGGTAACCAAACATTTGCAGACAAAATTCTTCCTCGTCCTGGGTTTCAGCAAGGTGCGTGTGCAGGTGTACCCCATATTGGCGAGCCAGCGCCGCGCTTTGCTTCATCAGGTCACCGGTCACACTAAACGGCGAACAGGGAGCCAAAACGATCTGCAGCATCGATCCGGGCTTCGGATCGTGGTAAGTCTCTATCAGTCGGACGCTGTCTTCCAGGATATGCGCTTCGCTGTCCACCACGCTGTCAGGTGGCAGGCCGCCCTTGCTTTCGCCCAGGCTCATCGACCCGCGTGAAGCATGCAGGCGCATGCCCACTTCGCGGGCGGCGGCAATTTCATCGTCCAACTTCGAGCCGTTCGGGAACAGGTAGAGATGGTCAGACGCGGTGGTGCAGCCCGAAAGGATCAGTTCAGACATCGCCGTCTGCGCCGAAATGAAAATATCGTCGGAGGTCATGCGCGCCCAAATCGGGTAAAGCGTCTTCAACCAGCCAAACAGGTTGGCGTCCTGGGCGGCTGGCACGGCGCGCGTTAAGGTCTGATAGAAGTGGTGGTGGGTGTTGATCAAGCCGGGGAAAACGATGTGTCCGGCCAAATCCAGCACCTCATCCGCCATTTCCGGCAGCTCGCCAGAGGCACCCACCTTTTCAATGAAGCCATCTCGAATGAAAAGGCCACCGCCGGAAATCTCCCGGCGCTGGCCGTCCATGGTTACCAAAACACTGGCATTCTTTACAAGAAGAGTGGTCATGTTTTCAGGGGTATGCAATATTATTTGGGGATCTGCCGCCTGCGAGGCGGGAAGTAAAACCAGTTTACTCACAAACCCCTGAAAAGTCAATTGTCAGACAACGTGATCTTTGTCACTTGTCCGACAATTCAGCCCCGTGAAGCGTGTTGCGCAGGAGCATGGCGATGGTCATCGGCCCCACCCCGCCCGGCACCGGCGTGATCACCCCGGCCACTTCTTTGACTTCCTCAAAGTTGACATCCCCCACCATGCGGTAGCCTTTGGGCTGGCTGGGGTCGTCCACCCGGTTAATGCCCACGTCAATCACCACCGCGCCGGGTTTCACCCAATCGCCGCGCACCATTTCCGGACGGCCCACCGCCGCCACCAGCACGTCAGCCTGTCGCACCACGTCCGGCAGGTTTTTGGTGCGCGAGTGGCAGATGGTGACCGTGGCATTGGCGCGCACCAGCAGCAATGCAACCGGCATACCGACGATGTTCGAGCGACCCAGCACGACCGCGTTGATACCCTCGATCTTGGGCACCGATTTTTGGATCATGTAGATGCAGCCTTCTGGCGTGCAGGGCACAAATAGGGGGTCGCGTCCCTTTTGAGCCAACCGGCCGATGTTGATCGGGTGAAACCCGTCCACGTCCTTTTCGATGCTGATCAGGCTCAACACGCGTTCTTCGTCCAGGTGGGCAGGCAGCGGCAACTGCACCAGGATGCCGTTCACTTTCGGATCGGCATTCAACTCTCTCACCAACTTTTCCACCTCTTCCTGGCTGGCGGTTTCGGGCAGCTCATAGCCAAACGACTCAATTCCCACCTCCGCGCTGGATTTGCGTTTCGAGCGGACATAGGATTGGGAGGCCGGATTCTCGCCCACCAGCACGGTCGCCAGGCCCGGAACGCGCTTCCCGGCTGCCACACGAGCATCAACCTTTGCCTTCACTTCCGCGCGGATTTCCGCCGCAAGCGCTTTGCCGTCCAAAATTTGTGCAGTCATGGTTTCCTCTCCATCGTCTCAATTATTTGTATTCAAATGTTTTTTTTCAGGGAGTAGCCTGTCAACAATAGCTGATCATATTATAGCCTGAGGATGAAAAATCATCGCTTAAAAACCACTTTTCCGCGCCAAGATTACTTTAAGCTATAATCGACATGATTAACAGGAGGATGCAAAAAATATGACGAAAATTTGTGTGATCGGAACCGGTTATGTGGGTCTAGTGACCGGAACGTGTTTTGCGGATCTTGGGAATGAAGTTGCTTGTCTGGATGTGGATGAATCCCGCATCAGTAAATTAAAGAATGGCATCATGCCCATTTACGAGCCCGGGCTGGAACAACTGGTGGCGCAGAACGTTCGGGCAGGCCGCCTGGTGTTCACAACCAATTATCCCGACGCGGTCAAGGATGCCGAAATTGCCTTTATCGCGGTTGGCACGCCCTCCGGCGTCGACGGAGAAGCCGACCTGCAATATGTCCGCTCGGCAGCCGAGATGATTGCCGACCTGGTCGACGATCCCATCATCGTCGTCAACAAATCCACCGTTCCGGTAGGCACCGGCGACTGGGTGGCCGATGTGATTAAGAAGCGCCGCGGCGGCAAACCGCTTGAATTCCACGTGGTTTCGAACCCTGAATTCCTGCGCGAAGGATCAGCCATCAACGATTTCATGAGCCCTGACCGCGTCGTGCTCGGTTCGACCGAACGTGAAGCTGCCAATAAGGTCGCCGAACTTTATCTCACGCTGCGCTGCCCGGTTGTGATCACCGACCTGCGCACCGCTGAAATGATCAAATATGCCTCGAATGCATTCCTTGCCACGCGCATTTCCTTCATTAATGAAATTGCCAACATGTGCGAAGAAATGGGCGCGGATGTGAAGGAAGTGGCGCGCGGGATGGGCCTCGACAAGCGCATCGGCCCCTCATTCCTGGATGCAGGCTTGGGTTGGGGCGGCTCGTGCTTCCCCAAGGACGTCAAAGCCCTTGCGCACATGGCCGTTCTCCACGGCACGCACCCGCAACTGCTTCAGGCAGTGATGGAAATCAACCGCAACCAGCGCCGCCGCGTGATTGTCAAATTGCGCAAGGCTCTGGGCGGCCTCAACGACCGCGAAATTGGCGTGCTCGGTCTGGCCTTCAAGCCCAACACCGACGACATGCGCGAAGCCCCGGCGGTGGAATTAATTCACCTGCTGCAAAATGAAGGCGCGCACGTCAAAGCCTACGATCCACAGGCCATGGAAAATGCCGCCCAGATGTTCCCGCGCCTGACGCTGTGCAACAACCCCTATGAAGTGGCCGAAGGCGTGGATGCACTGGTGCTGGCTACTGAGTGGAACGAGTTTAAACAACTCGACTTCGAGCGCATTCATGAACTGATGCGCCAGCCGATCATCATGGACGGCCGCAACCTGTGGGACGCCGACCGCCTGCGCGAGCAGGGCTTCACCTATTACGGCGTCGGCCGCGCGGTCAACGGCCAGGATTAAGCAATTTTCCTCAAACCAACAAGACACCCGGAGCTTATCTGCTCCGGGTGTTTGATTTCAGGTCAGGCTGAGAGCGTTCAGGCCTGTTTGTGGTACTGGCGGTGTGCGATCAGATAATCCTTCAAGTATTGGCCGGTGTAGGAAGAGTCGTTTTCACACACTTCCTCCGGTGTTCCGGTGGCAATGACCAGGCCGCCTCGGTCGCCGCCGTCAGGGCCGAGGTCGATGATGTAATCTGCCACCTTGATGATATCCAGGTTGTGCTCAATGATCAGCACCGAGTTGCCCGCCTCGACCAGCCGCTGCAGCACCTCAATCAAACGGTGAACATCGGCGGCATGTAACCCGACGGAAGGCTCATCCAGCACGTAAAAAGTGCGGCCGGTGGCCCGTTTCGATAATTCCTTGGCCAGTTTGACGCGCTGTGCCTCGCCGCCCGAAAGTGTGGTACCGGGTTGTCCCAGACGGACATATCCCAAACCGACGTCGTGCAACGTTTTCAGTTTATTGTGGATGGCCGGGAAGCTGGTGAACAGCTCCTGTGCTTCCTCGACGGTGGTATCCAGGACATCGGCGATGGACTTGCCCTTGAAGTGCACCTGCAGCGTTTCGCGATTGAAGCGGCTGCCGTGGCACACATCACACGGCACGTAAACGTCCGGCATAAACTGCATTTCAATGCGCAATTGTCCCTGCCCCTGGCAGGCTTCGCAGCGGCCGCCATGCACATTGAAGGAGAACCGCCCAGCCTTGTAGCCGCGCATCTTGCTTTCCGGCATTTCGGCGAACAGATTGCGGATCTCATCAAACATGCCGGTGTACGTGCTGGGGTTTGAGCGCGGCGAGCGGCCGATGGGCGACTGGTCGATGTTGATGATTTTGTCGAGCAGTTCGATGCCCTCAATCCTGTCGTAATCGCCCGGCTGGGTATGCGCGCGGTTGAGGTCGCGCGCCAACGCGTTGTAGAGAATATCCACCATCAATGTCGACTTGCCCGAACCGGACACGCCCGTGATGCACACCAGCTTGCCGAGTGGGATATCCACGGTCAGGTTTCGCAGGTTGTTGGCCCGCGCGCCGGTGATGCGCAGGTGCTGGCCGTTGCCCTGCCGCCGGCTGGCAGGCAATGGTACTTGCTTGCGTCCGGACAGGTAGGCTCCGGTCAGCGAATCGGGGTTCGCCAGAATTTGCTCCGGCGTGCCCTCGGCAATGACGCGCCCGCCGTGCTCGCCCGCGCCAGGCCCCAGGTCTACCACCCAGTCGGCAGTCCGGATCGTGTCGTCGTCGTGTTCGACCACCAGCACGGTATTGCCCAAATTGCGCAAATTCTTCAACGTTTCCAGCAAGCGGCTGTTGTCGCGCGGGTGCAACCCAATCGACGGCTCGTCCAACACGTACAACACGCCCATCAAGCGTGAGCCGATTTGCGTCGCCAGCCGTATGCGCTGGGCCTCGCCGCCCGAAAGCGAACCGGCCGAGCGCCGCAGGGTGAGATAGTCCAGCCCAACATCCACCAGGAAACCCAGCCGCGAGCGGATCTCCTTGATGACGCGGTCGACAATGGCCTGCTGACGGAAATTGAGCGGCGAATCCTCGCTGCCCAGTTGGTCAATCCAGGCCAGGGTGCGTACGACCGGCCAACTGGTCACTTCGACGATGTTGTTGTCGTCCACCGTTACCGCCAGCGCTTCCGGACGCAAACGGTTGCCGTTGCAAGTCTGGCACGGGCGGTCGGTCATGAATTCGGTGATCTTGTTGCGAATAAATTCCGAGTTCGTCTCGCGGTAGCGCCGTTCCAGGTTGGGGATCACGCCCTCGAAGGTGGTGGTGTACGTGGATTGCCGGTCGTTGCGACCGTTGAGCTGTACGGCCAATTCTTCGCTGCCCGTACCATACAGGATTTTGTTGACACTCTCCGGCGGCAGCGAGCTGACCGGCGCGTCCAGACTGATGTGATAGCGTTTTGCCACCGCTTCGACCATCTGCCAGTAATAGCCGCCCTGCTCGCGAGGACCATTCCATTCCAAAGCTGCTATTGCCCCTTCGTTGAAGGAGCGATCCGGGTCGGGGATTAGCAAATCTGGATCGATTTCCTGCTTGCTACCCAACCCCTGGCAATCTGGGCACGCACCGTGCGGCGTGTTGAACGAAAACGTGCGCGGCTCGATCTCTGGCAGGCTGATGCTGTGAACCGGACAGGCCAGGTGCTCAGAGTAGTACAGGTCCACCGGTGGATCGACGGTCAGGTTTTGCACCGTCAGATATCCTTCGCCCAGTTTTAGCGCGGTTTCGACCGAATCGGTCAACCGGGAGCGCATTTGCCGGCGGTCGTCCTCATTCTCCGCCTGGCTGATGACTAAGCGGTCCACCACAGCTTCAATCGTGTGATTCTTGTATCGGTCCAGCGTGATCTCGTCTTCCAGGCTGTACACCGTTCCGTCAGCGCGCACGCGCACAAAACCGGCCTTGCGGATCTCATCCAGCACGGCCTGGTAAGTGCCCTTGCGACCGCGCACGACCGGCGCGAGGATCAACAACCGCGAACCGTCGGAAAGTTTCTCCAGGGAATCGACGATTTCCTGCGCCGATTGCTTGCTCACCTCGCGGCCGCACACCGGGCAATGCGGGATGCCCGCGCGGGCAAACAGCAGGCGCATGTAATCATAGATTTCCGTAACCGTGCCAACCGTGGAGCGAGGATTGTGCGAAGTGCCTTTTTGATCGATCGATACAGCTGGCGACAATCCGTCGATGTAATCGACATCCGGCTTGTCCATCTGCCCGAGGAACTGCCGCGCGTACGAAGAGAGTGATTCAACGTAACGGCGCTGACCCTCGGCGAAGATGGTATCGAACGCCAGCGAGCTCTTCCCCGACCCCGACAACCCGGTGATCACCACCAGCTTATCGCGCGGAATTTCGACGCTAATATTCTTCAAGTTGTGAACGCGCGCACCAACAACACGGATAACATTTTGGGCCATGAGCGAGTCTTCCACCTTCCATCGGGATTCTATTCTCCCGTCGAATTCATGACCAGAAATTATACCATCCAGCGCAAGCTCTTTAACAATCTTGGTCCCAGTCGCAGCTTTCATATCGTTCCTCCCGAACAGGATTATTATATCGAAATTATGTTCCTAGAACAAGAGTTAAAACAAACGCTCCGCCAGGCTGATTGGCGGAGCATTTATCTTCTTTTTTTCAGATCGGATTTTGGGCAATTACGGGATGGCAATCTCCGCGCCGGCCTGCGTCACCCGGGCTGGCGTCAGCGGCGTAGCGCTTAACATCTCCAGGAAAGTTTTGGCCTCGTTCGTGAACGGTTCGCCGCGCAAGTTTTCGGCCCAGCGGTAGCCAATCGACTGGTACAGCAGTTCAACCGTCACCTGGTAGGTTCCCTGCCCGGGTAACTGGACCTGGTAGATCACACTGTCGCCGCCGGCAGCAAAGTCCGTATCCTGGCTGGCTTGACCCGCCACGGCGATCTCGGCTGGTAAAGCGTTTTTATCCATCCCGGCTGCCAGCAGGCGGTTATCCTTCAAGTAGCGCTGTGCGCGTAAGAGAGTCGTTGTCGCTGCGCCATCTGGATCGCCAATGATCGTTTCGTAAATTTGCACCTGGTCCGGCAGCGTGATGATTTCATAATGTGGTTCGTACTGGGCAGAATCCTGATCATTGATATTGCCGAGAATGGCGCCCTTCGGATCCCAATCCCCCGATTCAAACACCACAGTTCCATTCTTATCCGTCACCACCACATGCAACCACACACGTCGCGAAGGGAAACTGGTGGGAAATTTGTGTCCGGTCAGGTTGTCAATTTTTACGCTCAGGTTGAGCACTTGTCCTTGCAATTCAGGCGTCAGGCGGATTGTTGCCGTCTTGTCGGCAAGCTGCTGCCCGGTGAGCTGGATGGTCTGCTCAAATTGCTCATCCAGGGCTGTGACTTCAAGCGCGTCTCCGTTCGCCCGCAGCAGCGAAAGCATGAACTGGTTGCCTCCAATAAACGTGTGTTGCCGGAAAGGTGACTTTTTTTCAGGGTTGACTGTGGAAATAGCCACCGCTTCTCCGGCATCCGGCATGTGGCAGTCCTGGCAGGATTGATCCTCAGCGAAATCGCTGTTCTCCCACTCTGTATACGGAGTCTGTTCCGGGAATAACTCCTCACTGACCTTTCCGTCGTTGGTTATGTAGGGCGTGAACAGGTTATGGCATGTGGCGCACATAGCCGACTGCTCGGTGTGGGCTGCCTGCACCGGAACAAAACCCGAAGCCGCTTGCATGACCGTCACCCAGCTTTCAGCGACGGCAAATTGCCCGAACACTGCCCGTTCGCCGGTGGGTTTGGTTTCATCGAATAGCAAACCACCGCTGGAGCTTTCGGCCGTTCCCAGCCCCTCGGATTGAATTTGATGGCACAGCGTGCAGGAAACACCGTCCATCGCCAGGGTATGGTCGGGGTGTGTGCTGGCAAAAACGCCGTCATCCAGCATCACAGTCTTACCGCCGGCCGCGGCGGTGGTGAAATGCGCCATCGGAACGTGGCAGGTGGAGCATTTATCCTGGATGAATTCCTCATATAGGGGATTTGCCAGTGTTTCCCGCCGCACCGACGCGCGGTAGTACGGATCGCGAGCCGCATTGGCCATCATGGTTGAGCGCCAGTCAGTATCGATGGAAACATCCATTCCGCCGGTTGTTTTTATCCCGGTGTGGCAAGCCGAACACTGCCCAGCGGTGGAGAACAGCGCCGCTTTCACGTTGAGCAGCGCGCGCGGCGCCGCAGGCTGATCGGTCGGCGCGACCGGTGTCGCCGCCGGCGCGCAACCTGCCGTCCCAATCAGCAATGCTAAAACAACCAGCCATCCGCCCCAATGTCGGTTCATGTTCCCTCCCAGATTGTTTTCCCTGATAAACCATTCTAGCACAGCCCTCGTTTTTCACGCTCTCTGCTATACTTCAGATATCCAGCCAATCTAAAAAAGGAATCATCCATGGATCAAATCTCGCACAAACGCGCCATAACCGCCTGGACGATGTACGACTGGGCCAATTCAGCCTTTGCCACTACCATCATGGCCGCTGTATTGCCGGTCTATTACACATCGGTGGCCACGGCCGGCCTACCTGCAAACATCGCCACCGCCTACTGGGGCTACACCTCCTCCATTTCTGCCTTGATCGCCGCCATCATCAGCCCAATCCTTGGCGCGGTGGCCGATTTCAGCGGAGCAAAGAAGAAATTCCTGACCATTTTCATGCTGCTGGGCGTGACCGGCACCGCGCTGTTGTACTTCATTCAAACCGGCGATTGGCTACTGGCTTCGATCTTCTTCACGCTGGGCAACATCGGCTTTGCCGGCAGCCTGGTTTATTATGACGCTTTGCTGCCGCATGTCGCCGGGCCGGATGAGATCGACCAGGTATCCTCGCGCGGCTACGCCATGGGCTACATCGGTGGCGGACTGCTGCTGGCGATCAACCTGGTCATGATCATGGTGGTACCCGAGTTGGTGCCCGGAATCGACGCCGGCCTGATGATGCGGCTTTCCTTCCTGACGGTGGCGGTCTGGTGGGCGGTCTTTACTCTGCCTCTACTGCTGCGTGTCAAAGAGCCGCCGCGCCGCATTCTTCCCGGGGAGGAGAATTTCCACCCTGTACAGGCCAGTTTTAAACGCCTGGCACAGACCTTCAAGGAAATCCGCCATTACCGCGACCTGGCCATGGCGCTGCTGGCCTTCTGGATTTATGCCAACGGTATCGGCACAATCATTGTGATGGCTACTGCCTACGGTAATGAATTGGGCTTTGGTCGGACCACGCTGATCGGCACGCTGTTGATGGTGCAATTCCTGGCCGCGCCGTTTGCGTTCCTCTTCGGCTGGCTTTCGCGCAAGATCGGCACCAAGAAATCAATCTATCTTAGCCTGACAATCTATACAGTAATCGCCATCGCCGGATATTTCCTGTACCAGGAATGGCAGTTCTGGGTGCTGGGCGCGGCTGTGGCCACCGTGCAAGGCGGCAGCCAGGCGCTCTCACGCTCGCTGATCGGCCGGCTGATGCCCAAAAGCAAATCAGCCGAGTTCTACGGCTTTTTCAGCGTTTCCGAGAAGTTCGCTTCGATCCTCGGCCCGGCGATCTTCGGCGTGGTCTCCACCATCGTCGGTCACAGCCGCCTGAGCATCGTCTCCCTGATCATCTTCTTCCTGCTTGGCATGTTCCTCCTTTCCAAGGTCAACGTTGAACGCGGCATGGAAACCGCCCAACAGGAAGAGCAGCAGATGATTGACCGCCAGGCTGCCAACGCCTGAAAAATCGCTCCCCCTCCTTCCCAGCCGTCTCATCATTGAGGCGGCTTTTTTGTCACCATTTACGACTTGAATTCGCCATTCCAAAGCCACAGTACTTTTCCGGAATGGGTCTACAATCATGGATGGATAATTCAATTGGGGCGGTTGATCGTAACGGAGGGGAAAACCATGTCTGAATCAACTCAATCCGCGATGGCCATTCTGCGCGATCCATCCACGTTGCAGTGGTATGTGATCCCGCTGCTTGCGCTGCTGTTCTACATTTACACAATTGAAATTCAGAAGCGCGATTGGAGCCTGGTGCTGGCCGGGCTTGCCTTTTGGGGCATGGATTGGATCAACGAAATCTGGAATTCTCTGGTGCTGCACTTCAACGGTTTTGCGCCGGTGTGGGGCGCGCCCGGCCAGACGGCCTACCTGATCCTGGCAGGATTAAATATTGAAATCACATTCATGTTCGCCATCAGCGGGATCATCTGGGGCAAAATGCTTCTCCCGGATAAACGCACCAAAATCCTGGGCATAACGAACCGTTGGTTCTTCATCATCGCTGGATCAATTTTCTGTGTGGTGATCGAATGCATCCTCAACGCCGCCGGCATGTTGACCTGGGATTACCCCTGGTGGAGTCGCTCTGCTCCCTGGCTGATTTTCATAATAGGCTATGTGCCGTTTTTCCTGGTTTCTTTCTGGGTTTACGATATGCAAAAGCTCAAGAGCAAGTTGATCACCGTCGGTGTAATCTGGACTGTGGTTCTAGCTTCGCTATTGATCTTCATCCCGATGGGTTGGATTTAGACGAACAGCTTGACCAAAAAGAACTGCCGGTAATCAAACCGGCAGTTCTTTCATTTCACAGCAATGGATTACTTTTAGGTCAACTGGTACAGTTCCACCAGCACGCCACCCGTGCTTTTGGGATGCACAAAGGCCATCTTGCGGCCGGGCAGCACCTGGGGAGTCTCATTGATCAACCGGATGCCTTTTTCCTTCAGGTCGGCCAGCATTTCCTCGATATCGTCCACCTGGAAGCACAGGTGGTGCATGCCGCCGCCGCGCTCGGCAATGAATTTCGCCACGCCGGTATCATCGGCGGTCGGTTTGACCAGTTCAACTTCGCTGTCGCCGCAAGGAATGAACGCCACCATCGATTTTTGGCTGGGCACGTCCTCAACATGATCCAAAGTCAGGCCAAGCGCATCGCGCCAGAAGGTCAGCGACGCATCCAGGTCGGGAACCGCGATTGCCACGTGATTGATTTTTGTGATCTTAGCCATGATGATCTTTGTTCCTCCAAAAGTTAGGCCAGCGCCGGGGCTTGATATTCGCCCCACACCTTGCGCAGGACGTCGCAGATTTCACCCAGGGTGATGTCATTTTCCACGCAGGTGATGAACAGCGGCATCAGGTTTTCGCTGCCCTGCGCGGCAGCTTCAAGCTGCCCCAACAGCTCACCGACGCGCGCGTTGTCGCGGCTGGCGCGCAGGTCCGCCAGTCGGGCACGCTGGTTGGTTTCAATCGCTGGATTTACCTTCAAGGCTTCCATCTCCAGCTTTTCTTCCACCTTGAAAGCGTTTACGCCCACGA
>JAPKMQ010000040.1 GCA_026645875.1 Longilinea sp. | reverse complement strand
CAACCTGCTCGCTGGCGAGGGCTTCGTCTACAACCCCGGGCAGCCGGTGCAGGGCACCACCACGCCGCTGTACACCTTCACGATGGCGGGCATCGGGCTGCTCACCGGCGGCGCGGACGCCAACTTCCCGCTTAACGCGCGGGTGCTCAACGCCCTGGCAGACGCAGCCACCTGCTTCCTGCTCATCCGGCTGGGGCGACGCGCCGGCGCCGAATGGCCCGGCCTGGCGGCCGCGCTGGCCTGGGCGGTGGCGCCCTTCAGCGTCACCTTCGCCATCGGCGGGCTGGAGACTTCCGTCTATGTGCTGCTGCTCACCGGGCTGGCGCTGGCCTACGCCGAACGGCGCCGCGCACTCACCGGGCTGCTCGGCGCGCTGGCCATCCTCACCCGCCCCGACGCGGTGATCCTGGTCGGCCCGCTGATCCTCGACCGGCTGGTGCGCGCCATCCGCAGGACAGATGGGCCGCTCACGGCGCGCGAGCTGCTGGCCTTCCTGGTGCCCACGCTGGGCTGGGCCGCCTTTGCCACGCTCACCTTCGGCTCGCCCATCCCGCATTCGGTGCAGGCCAAGGCCGGCGCCTACATCCTGCCCGCCAACGACGCGCTCATCCGCCTGATCCAGCACTACGCCACCCCCTTCCTCGAGCAAAACCTGCTCGGCTCGGCGCTGGCGGTGGGGCTGGGACTGGTGCTCTACCCGTTCCTTTACATCGTCGGCGCGCGGCGCATCTTCAAGCGCGAAGCGCGCCTGCTCGGCTGGCTGCTCTACCCGGCGCTGTACTTCCTCACCTTCGCGCTGCCCAACCCGCTCATCTTCCGCTGGTACCTCACCCCGCCCCTGCCGGTGTACTACCTCGGCATCCTGGCGGGCGTGGAAATGTTGGTGAGGGGGAAGGTGAAGAGTAATGTGTCAATGCGTTCTGAGGCAGGAAGTTCTGTGTCAATGAGTTCTGAGTCGGTGTGGAATACACAGATTCCCATCCCTCTTTCAATCCAAGATCAGAAATCAGAAATCGACAATTCTTCTTCTCTTCCTCATCACCCACTTACTCAGAACACAGACCTTTCTTCTTCAATCAGCATTCAGCATTCAGCAATCAGCAATGCTTTTTCTTCCAAACCTTTTCAGTTTCGCAGGATACTCGCCATTCTTCTCCTTCTCCTACCTTCCCTCCTCCTCCTCACCGAATGGCGCCTGCACCCCGACCACGGCCTCGACCGCCCCGCGCCGGACATGGCCTGGTACAAGCTCGAGCTGCTCTACCGCCAGGCCGCCGACTTCGTAGCGCCGCAGATGGAGCCCGGAGACGTCCTCGCAGCCGGCGACGTGGGTGTGCTGGGCTATTACACCCCCGCGCGCATCCTGGACACGGTCGGGCTCAACAGCCCCGAAACGCTGGACTACTACCCGCTCGACCCGCAATATTACGTGATTAACTACGCCGTCGCGCCCGACCTGATCCTCGACCAGCAGCCCGATTGGGTGGTCATCCTCGAGGTTTACGGCCGCCTGGGTCTGCTGCCCGACCCGCGCTTTCAGGCGGGGTATGAACTGGTGAAGACGCTGCCAACTGATATTTATGGCTCAGAGGGCATGTTGATTTTCAAAAGACGGTGAACCGTAAAGCGGGAATCGTTTACCGTTGATTCGGTATTCGGTATTCGTTGATTCGGTCGGTGCGATGTCCTTCCAGGGTAGGCGGCGCATCGCCCTGTCTTCAATAGACACATCCCGATTTCGTTCAGGTAGCCACACATAATTTCTTATCTGTGTTCATCTGTGTCTTCTATTATCTGTGTCCATCTGTGTTCTATTTTCATCTCCTGTGCCAGGCTCACTGAAAAAAAATAAATCGGCGCGGCATTGTCTCTACCGCGCCGATCTTATCATTCAGCATTCATCATTCAACCTTCTTCATTCTTCCACCTTCAGCACCTCGTAGGGGATGCTCTCCGGCGACGGCGCGCCAAATTTGGCGTTCACCGCGTAAATCCGGTCGCCAAAAGCTGCCAGCGTGGTCGGCACGTTGAAATTGGCCTGCGTGTGCGTGCCAACCACGACGCCCGAGCCCCAGCCTTCCGCCAGCTCCACCGTCACGATCTGGTGGATGCGGTTGCGCACCACGTACAGCCGCGAGCCGCGCAGCAGCAGGCCGTCGCCCATGCTCACGCTCTGCCCGCCCAGGTCGATCGCGGTCGCCGCGCCAGTGAGCGCGTCCACGCGGTACAGCACGCCGCCGGCCGTATGCACGATGAGCAGCGTCTTGCCGTCCGGCGAGGCCTCGATGCCGTTGGCGTTAAAGCCGGGCGTGGTCTGCCAGTCGCCGCTCAGCGTCAGCGTTTGCACCTGGGCCGCCTCCGGCAGTTGCCCGGCCGGCCCCAGCGGCAGGCGGTAGAGCAGCGCCTGGTTGGAATTGGTGAAGTAGGCTGCCTCGCGCGTCACGATCACATCGTTGATGAAGTTGGGCGGCTCCGCCAGCCGGTAACTGGCCAGCAATTCGCCGCTGTCGCCGTCGAAGGCGCGCGCCAGCCCGGTAGCGCCGCCCGCCACGAACAGCGCGCCGCTGCGCGCGTCATAGGCCAGACCCACCGACACCATTCCAGCCTGATCGGGAACCAGTTCGCTCACCGCGCCGGTGCGCAGGTCGCCGCGGACCACCGCGCCGTCGGCCAGGGAGCCGGTGTAGAAGATCGATCCCTTGCCCACCGCGATGCCCTCCGGTCGGAAGCCGGCCGGCAGCTCGATCACCGCGGGAAAATTACCCGAATCATCAGAAGCAGCCGAAACGCTCACCAGAATCACCCCAATCGCTAAAAGTTAACACACCTTCAACTTTGGTAATGAAACGATTACACTATTGGCGCATCCCCGAATACCGATCTTGCTCAGCGCGTATACTTCGACTGATCCAACATCTCTTTCAGTTTCTCTTCTTCCGTCTTCTCAGCCACCGGCACCTCAGGTTTGGATTTCGCCAGTTCCAATTGCTCGGCCATGCGCAGCGCCGCCATCGACGCGCTTCGTTGCACGCCCCACTTGCCACAGTAGTCACAGCGGTCGTAGCGCACAGTGGGCAGCAGGTTAATCGACCACATGTGCAGCGCGAACGGCCGGCCGCAATTCTTGCAGATCGCGCCGCCCTTGAAGCCGTAGTTGCGCGGCGCGCCCGGCTCGAGCTGCGCCAGCGGGCGGTTGCGGAATAGCACGAATTGCATCAGCATCATCACCGCCACCACACCGAAGGTGATGCCCAGGATGGGCAGCAGCACCTTGTTGAGCACCTCGCCGGCATCCTCGCTGGTGATGAAAGTGAACTTGCGCGCCGGGGTCTCAAAGCTGCTGCCGTCGCTTTTGGTCACCACGGCGGTCAGCGCGTGCCCACCGGCCGGGTGGTCGGTGGTCTTGAACACCAGCGTAAACGGCGACTCGCTGGCCGTGCCGATCGCCATCCCGTCGATGCGGTATTCCACCGACTTGACCACGCCCATGTCGCCGTCGATGCCCAGCTTGAACGTGCCGTTGATCTGGCTGCCCAGGTTGGTGCCTATCACCTTGCTCACCTTGAGCAGGTATTCCGCGTCCGATTGCCCCGCCGCGGGCATGGCGAAGGCCAACAGCAGAATGACGGTCAGCAGGAAGGTTGAAGTGTGTTTTTTCATAAGTCAGCTCTTTATTAGTGATGAGTGATGAGTAATGAGTTCGGAGTAATGCATACTGAATGATGTGGAAGCGTTAATATTATCGCCCAAATAACCATACCGACGGGATATTTCTTCCTCATAACCCAGAACGCATCACCCCTTACCGAATACCCAATCAACGAATACCGAATCAACCAATCACGCCATTCCTTATTTCCAGCGTGTCAAAATCACCTCACGCTGGAACAGGCGCGCGCCCAGGTACACCAACGCCACATCAGCCACCACCATAATGAGGATGCCGATCAGCATGTTGGTGACGTTGAGCACGATGATGCCCGCCAGCGAGCCAAACAGCACCGCCAGCAGCGGCACGATGATGATCGTCGAGAGCTGCTCGGCCACCCGCGGATCGTTGACGCGCGACGAGACGATCAGCGCGAAGTTGACTGCGGCCACGGCCATCAACGGGCCGGCCACCAGCACCGCCAGCAGCCAGGTCGGCCCGGTGATGTAGGCGAAAATGCGCTCTCCCACCCCCACCAGCGGCAGCAGCGCCACGAAGAGGCCAAAGCACAGCAGCGTGGCCAGCACGCCCGGGATGACCGCCGCCAGCCCCTTGCCAGCGAGCAGTTCCTCGGTGGTGATCGGCGTCGCCAGCAGCGGCTCAAGGCTGCGGGTGGCCTTCTCGCCCACCACCGAATAAGCCGCGATGGTGATCGGGATGATCAGCGGCATCATCATGAACAGCAGCATAAACTCATTGAGCAGATAAATCTGCATGCACTCCCCGGAGGACAATCCCACGCAGGCGCGCGCAAACTGCGCCGGCATGTCGGTCATGTCGCCGGCGTCGGCGCCCACCGCCCCGCTCATCGTGCCCAGCATGATCAGCGGCAGCGCGGTGAACAGCAGCGGCATGAACAACACGGTGAACAGCACCATCTTGTTCTTGAAAACCTCGGCCCATTCCTTGCCAATAATCGTGCGAATGCGCTCGCTCATCAGTGCGTCTCCTCCTGGCGGATCATTTCCAGGTAAATATCTTCCAACGAATGGCGCAGCTCGCCGACGAACTGCACCCCCGCCCCGGCCTCCACCAGCGCGCGGACGATGCCCGGGTTCTGCGCCTCGGGATCCTCCAGCGAGACCAGCAGCCGGTTATCAACCACCTGCGCGTCCTTGACCGCCGGCAAGCCGCGCACGCGCTCGGCCAGCCCGGGCAGCATGGCTTGCAGGTGGAACACCACCTTGCGCCCAAACAGTTTTTCGCGCAGGTTTTCGGGCGAATCGACCGTGATCAGGCGCGTCTTGAAGATGCCGATGCGGTCGCACAGCCGGTCGGCTTCGTCCAGGTTATGCGTGCAAATGAAGATCGTGCGGCCTTCGGTCTTCAGTTCGTCGATGAAATCGCGCACCAGCTTGGCGGCTTCGGGGTCGAGGCCGCTGGTGGGCTCGTCGAGGAAGACGATGCGCGGCTCGTGCAGCAGTGCGCGGGCGATGGCCAGCTTCTGGCGCATGCCCTTTGAGAAGCTGCCCACTTCGTCGAAGCGGCGGTCCCACAGGCTCAGCATGCGCAGGTATTTTTCCACCTGCCCGGGCACGTCCTTCACGCCGTACAACCGCGCGAAGATGTTCAGGTTGCGCTCGGCGCTCAGCCGCTCGTACATGCCCGGCGTTTCAGTGAGGATGCCCACCCGTTCGCGAATCTTCTGGTCGTCCTTGCCGACTTGCAGCTTATCGACAAAGGCGCGGCCCGCGCTGGGCGCGATCAGGCTGGTGAGCATGCGCACCGTGGTGGTTTTGCCTGCGCCGTTCGGCCCCAAAAAGCCGAACACCTCGCCCTCGGCGACGTTCAGCGTCAGCCCGTCCACCGCCGTGATCGGTGCTTCCTTTTTTGATTTGGTAAAACGCTTGGTCAAGTCTTCGGTTTGGATCATGGGAAAACCTTCTTCATAAGTTCCGAGTTGATGAGTGATGAGACGCTGGTGATTTACTCAACACTTCAATTGTATCATTGTATCATTGTGTGAATTGTATATCCACCCATGTTGCCTGTCAAGAGGGTAGATGTGGGTAAGGGCCTATACCAATGACCAGTTTTTTCATTCAGCCTTCAGGCTTCAACCTTCAGGAGATCTTTGCCACCTTCACCCGGTAATTTCCTCTGCTCATCCACATCACTCATTACTCATCAACGCATCACTTTCCCTACCTCGGGCAGACATAATTCGTCCCGCTGCCGTCGGTCGTCAGGGTCAGCTCGGCGCCCTCGGTCACCGACAGCGTCGTCACCGATTTCTCGCCCAGCGTCAGATCGACCACCTCGTAAAAGCCGGGGTTGACCTGTTTGCGGTTGGCGGGCTGCTGGCGCAATGCTTCGAGGATGATTTCGCCGGGGCGCAGCGCGAGCTGGTGGCTGGTGCAGTTGCGCACGTAAGCCGGCACGGCCTCATTAAAAGCTGCCTCGGGCAGCGACATCACGTCGCCGCTGATCACCAAAATGCTGGCCTTGCCGTACACCCAGCCAAACACACCCGGTGAGTTGGGCACCTCCACCTGCAGCCACTCGCCGGCGCCGTCGCGGCCCCTGGCCTGTGCCGTCTTGCCGGTCTCGAAGGCCGCCACGATGTCGTAACCCAGCCCGGGGCCGCGCCGCACGTTGAGCGCGCCGCCAAACGAGAGCGTCACCTGCCCAACCTGGCCCGGCTCGTCCGTTGCCTGCGCCGGCCCGGTCGGCTGTGCCGAGGGGTCCAGCGTGGGCGTGCGTGTGCCGGCTGGCGGCTTGCGCGTCGGGAAGGGCGTGCGCGTGGGCACATCGCCCGGTTGGGCCGGCGCGGTTTCACCCGGCGCGGCGGTTGCCTGCGGCGTGCCGGTCGGCACCGCGCAGGCGGATAGAATCAGCGAACAGACCGTCAGCACGGTCAACAGTCGAACAACGGACCTCCCCCCGCGGCCCGGCCGCGGCGCGTTGGACGCTGCGCCCGGCAGGAATAACCAGCGGATCATATTTTTCACTCCTTTTCAGGGCTATTATGCTTTGGTGGGACGGTATTTCTCCAGGTACGCGCTGCGCAGCCGGGCGGTCACCTCCGGCGGCAGGGCCTTGATCGGCGCGTTCATGGCACGCAATTGGCACACTGTGCGCGCGGTATCCTCGGCGGCGATGGTGGCGGCGTAGGCAGCGGCCAGGTCTGGGCCCACCGAAATCGCGCCGTGATTGGCCATCAGCGCGGCCGGTTGATCGGCCAGCGTTTCGGCGGTCGCGCGGGCCAGCTCCTCGCTGCCGGGGGTGAAATACGGCGCCACCGGCACGTCGCCGCCCAGCAACATGGCCGATTCGGTCAGCACCATCGGCAGCGGCTCGCCCGAAACGGCAAACAGGCTGCAATACGGCGCGTGCGTGTGCACCACGGCCTGCACGTCTGGCCGGCGCGTATAAATCAACGTGTGCAGCGCGATCTCGCTGGTCGGCTTCCAGTTGCCCTCGATCAGCTTGCGATCGGCAGTAATCACGCACAGGTCCTCGATCTTCATTTTGGCGTAGGGGATGGCGCTGGGCGTGATCACGATGAAGCCGCTGCCCGGGTGGCGCGCCGAAACGTTGCCCTCCGAAACGCGCGAAAGGCCGTCCCGCAGCATTTGCAGGCAGGTTTCCAGCACCTGTTCGCGCAATTCTGGCAGCAGCATCCGATACCTCCGGGCAGATATGCCCTGATGATAACACGATTATGCCGGGGTAAAGTCGTCCGATCGCGCCGGTCTCTGACCGAGCGCGCTTTTGTCTTTGGTCTCCGACCCTATATGCGCAACCCTGAAACCGGTACAGGGAGACCTGAACGTGCTCCTGGATCGTCTGGAAAGCACGCTCACCGGTTGCCGCATTAGAATAAAAGAGGACAAAGATAAAGAACGATCAGAACAAGTCAAAAAACCCCCGCTGCATGACAAACAGATGTTTGAAGCAACTTCGGCTAATCACAAAACAGGACTTGACAATCTGTTTTTTTTGGTTATTATGAGGTTAGATTGTATAATAATTGTAATTTGATTATTTTTGGTTTTACCTTATTATTTTTATCACTCACCATACCCAACAAATTTTAAGTCGGTTTTAGAAAGAAAAAAGCAGCATGAAAAATTACCGTATGTTCACTTTATTCCTGATTTCCGCGGGAATAACCCTCCTGGCGCTGGTTTTCATTCTGCGTCCCAACTCAAGCGCCGATGCGCCCACCAGCCCGCAAAGCATCTCGGGGATGGAAAACATGACGCTGGAACCCTCAAAAAACGCGCCCATGCCGGCCAACGCCACCCGCGTTCCCGCCCAACCGCAGCAAAACGCGGTCAGCCGCGATGAGTTGCTCACCCAAATCAATCATTACCGCCAAAAGGCGCAGGAACAATTCCCGCTCATCCAGGCCGGATGGTACCATTCCACCTGGACGGTGGATAACGCGGTCGGCGGCGGCAGTATGCCCAACGGCGAACCCATCCCGGCCCAATACACCTCCGAATCCTGGTATTATGTGGATGATAAAGGCATGGTCATCCGGGTGATCACGCTGATGAAGACGCCCGAGGGCAAAGTATTCCAGGCAGGCGTAATCGATGGCGGCAAAGGGCGCAATTCGGCTTTCAGCGAAGTCACAGACAACAAACCCTACCCCTTTACCGATTTACTCAACGGTGGCTATGACGAAATCAAATCCAACGCCGATCTGATTCCCGCCGCGCTGCGCGAGGTCGCTGACCGCGTGGAAATCAGCTTCGTGGAAGCATACCAGCAGCCTGTAAAGATGGTCGGGCTCGATCAGGAAATCATTCAATCCGAAATTCGTTTTACCATCGACCCCAACACGGGGCTGGTGACAAAGCGCGAAGTGCTGAGCACCTTCGTGGACGGCGCACAGCGCGTTATGATGAGCAACGCTTTCAGCCCGTTGACAGCCGTTGCGCAACCCACGGATGAAGCACTGGCCTGGTATGTGGATTTGAGGAAAAAATAAGAAATTAACGTTGATCGGCGCAATCTTGATGGTCCTGGTCTCCCGACCGGGACCATTTTTTTGCCCGGCCAGCGATCCTCCCTCCCCTGGGTCAGATTAATCCAGGATGTGAAAACGCCGCGGACCTGATCAAATGATTGACAAGCGTCCTGCGCCTGCCTATAATTCGGATATATATAGTCGGATTACACCGACCATCATTACCGCTACAGAGGAGAAACACATGTCCGCAACACCCACTCCCTCGCAGGGTTTTCAGGTCGCCGACCCGCCCATCGCGGAAAAACTCTTCGGCAACACGCGTTGGGCCTGGATCTGGCTGATCCTGCGCGTTTACCTCGGCTACACCTGGATATCCTCCGGCATTGGCAAACTTTCGAACCCCGGCTGGACGCAGACCGGCGAAGCACTCAAAGGCTTCTGGGAGCGAGCCGTGCTCATCCCCGACGCGCCCGCCCGGCCCGCCATTGCCTTCGACTGGTACCGCGCGTTCCTGCAGGGCCTGCTCGACGCGGGCTCCTACACCTGGTTTTCCAAGCTGGTCGTCGCCGGCGAGATCCTGATCGGCGCGGCGCTCATCCTGGGCGCGTTCACCGGCATCGCCGCCTTCTTCGGCGGCTTCATGAACTGGAATTTCATGATGGCCGGCACCGCCAGCACCAACCCGCTGCTCTTCACCATCGCCATCCTGCTCATCCTGGCCTGGAAGGTGGCCGGCTGGTGGGGCATGGACCGCTTCCTGCTGCCGGCGGTCGGCACGCCCTGGCAGCCCGGCAAGGCCTTCAAGAAAACGGATTGACCTGCCGGTTTACAGTAACGCACCAAACCCCATGGCCCGCCGTGGGGTTTTTCTGACCCGCCGAAAGGCAGATCGCGAAACAATTTCGCCATGAAACGCCCGTTGCTGTTCTTCATCCCATTCGCGGCCCTGCTGCTCGCGCTGGCCTGGCTGGCATCTCCACACGCGCCGGCAGCCGCGCAGATGCAGCCGACCCCCGCCTCCAGCCGTCTGGCCCCCTGGCCCACCGTGTACCCGCCCACCCAGGCCGACCTGGGCGCGCAGGAATATTACCAGCGCTGCATGGTTTGCCACGGCGATCGCGGCCAGGGCCTGACCGACGAGTGGCGTGGCGCGCTCGACCCCGCCGACCAGAACTGCTGGCAGTCGGGCTGCCACGGCGGCAAGCTGGGCTACGATGGATTTGAGTTCCCGCGCTTCGCCCCGCGCGTGATCGGCGGCGGCGCGCTGGCTCGCTTTGTCACCGCCCAGGACCTGTTCGATTTTCTCGAGGCCGAAATGCCTTTCCAGGCGCCCGGCAGCCTGAGCGACGAGATCTACTGGCAGCTTTCCGCCTACCTGCTGCGCGAGAACGGCTTCCTCACCGGCAGCCCCGCGTTGAGCGCGGCCACCGCCGCGCAGGTACGCCTGGAGCGTCCCCAATCTGCGCCGTTCGTCCCCTGGTGGCCGATCGCGCTCGGCAGCCTTGCCTTAAGCGCTATTGCGATTGGTTTGTTCCTTCGCCGGAGATAAACAAGATCCTTCGCTGGCGCTCGGGTTGACTATATCACTTGTCATCCTGAGGCGAAGCCGAAGGATCTGCATCCGTCCGAAAATTGTTATACAACATCTATACGAAGATTATTTTTAGCTAACCGCTAACGGCTAAGTGCTAACTGCTAATTACGTGATCCACTCGCGGGGCAGGTGCGCGGTGCGGTTGTGATAATAATGCACCATCGGCGGTTCGTCAAACTCGACGCGCGTGATGCCGGTGTTGTTCATTAGCATCCAAACGCCGGGCACTTGCTCCAGCCCGGCCACCGCCGCAAGGAAATAGTTATAGAATGCGCCGTGCGTCACCACCGCCACGCGGTCGTGGCTGCCGCCGTGCCGCTCCAGCAGCTGCGCCAGCGCTTTGCGCGCGCGCGGCAGACGCTCCTCGCGCGCCTCAAAATCGCGGTTCCACCAGCCGCTCTCGTCAAGCCAATCCGGCAGCGCCAGCCGCGGGAAGCGCTGCTCGAAAAACGAGCGCGGGTTGCCCGCCAGGCCCACCGGCAGCCCGGTTTCCTCGTCGTCCAGGTAGATCCCGCCGGTCTCGTGCACCTCCGGCCAGGCGGTCAGCGGCAGATCCAGCGCCTCGGCGATGGCCGTGCCGGTCAGCACCGCGCGCACCATCAGCGAGCAATAGACCTGCGTGACGCCAAAGCCGCGCTCTGGTTTTTCGCCGGGCGTGTACTGCGTATCGAGCGGATCGCCGTCGCGCAGGAACGCGGCGACACATTGGGCCTGCCGCTGCCCCAGTTCGGTCAGTTCGGGGTCGTGCGAGCGACCCTTGCTGCCCCCGGTCTGGTCCCACAGCAGGTTATTGGCGGATTGCGCGTGACGGATGAGGAATAATTGCATGTTATTATCCTAAAAAGATAGCCACAGAGGTCACAGAGGTCTCAGAGAAAGATGAGAGGAGTTTTGAAAGAAGAAGAAAATCATGAAACATGAGAATATCGTTTCTGATAGATACCGAAAGACCACGATCAAATCAGCTTTCTGAATACATCTTTTTTTCAGTCAGATTTCTTTTCCATCTTTCTATGTGATCTATGTGGCTATTTCTTCTCATAGAGATATCCGGTGGACCCCCTCGACCAGTGTTTTTCTTCCAAAGTTAATCACCAGGGCCCTCTTCAACCCAGTCGCTTTCAAATAAGAAAGCACCTGGGCGGTTACATACTCCGGCGTCGCGCTTACTGATTTCAACTCCACTACCACTTCATCATTAACCAACAAATCCAGGCGTTGCCCCTTGATCACCTGGTCTTTATACCATACATCCACCGGCACCTGGCGTTGAAATTGTAACCCGCGTTGGATAAGCTCCAAGCACAAGGCTTCCTCGTAAATCGACTCCAGCAAACCTGGTCCAAGGACCCGATGCACTTCGATCGCCGCCCCGATGATCGCGTGTGTCAACGAATCTGGTGTTTCATGGACTCCTGTGGCATTTTTCATATTCTCGTTAACCAATCCTTTTGATTTCGCTTATTTCCGGAAACCTATTAACCGATTTTATATCAGAATTATTGTCAGGTATCGGGTTAATTATCTTTTCTTTCTCTTCTTTTTATCCCACTCTTGTCTTCCTCTTTGATCTCAGTGTCCTCTGTGGCAACCTCTTTTCGCTTGTTACCTTACTCTGTGGCTTCTTTTTTCCCTCTATTCTTACTCCTCTTCCGTCTCTGTGATCTCTGTGTTCTCTGTGGCTTTTTCTTTTCCCTCAATCCCACGCTCTTCTTACTCTGTGACCTCGGTGTTCTCTGTGGCTTTTCTTCCTCTTCTTCCTAAATCTTCTTTTCTTTCTCTGTGATCTCGGTGTTCTCTGTGGCTAATTCTTCCAAATACCGTTCCTTATTCGCCGCCCGCGCCGTCTTTCCCGAGCTGGTCTTGATGATCCACCCCGGCCCCACCAGTCGCACCTGGCGCAGCGCCACCGCCGTGGAGCGCGTGACTGCCTGACGCACAGCCTCGGCCAGCGCCTCGCGCTCCGCTTCACCCTCCACGTCCACCTCGGCCACCAGCGCCACTTCCTCGGTGCCGGCTGCCTCGTCGAACAGCCCAAAGGCCACCACCCGCCCCGGATGCACGCCCGGCACCTGCGATGCGGCCGCCTCGATATCCTGAGGGTACACGTTCTTCCCACCGATGATGATCAGGTCCTTCTTGCGCCCCGAAACGTACAATTCGCCCCCGGCCAGGTAGCCCAGGTCGCCGGTGCGGTACCAGCTGCCGGGCAGAAAGGCCTGTTCGGTCGCGTCGGGGCGGCGGTAATACTCCGTCAGCATGCAGTCCGAGCGCAGAGCGATCTCGCCCACCGACCGTTCGGGCAGCTCGTTCCCCTCGGCATCCACGATGCGCACCGCCACGTTGGGCAGCGGGCGGCCATTGGAGACCATCGTCAGCGCGGCGCGGCCGTTGCCGGAGACCGGGCGTGCCACGCGCTCGACCTGCAGCGCGTCGCGCTCGATCACGTCCAGCATCACCGGCCCGTCCAGCCCGGCCTGCGTCACCGCGAAGACATTCTCGGCCATCGCGTAGCAGGTCATCAGCGCGGCCGGGTTCAGCCCCCAGGCCGCAAAGCGTGCCGCGAAGGCGGCGTGGCTCTCGGCGCGGCACGGCTCCGAGCAGTTGATCACGCCGCGCAGGCTGCTCAGGTCCACACCCTGCAAATCGCGGTCGCGGATCTTCTGCGCGCAGAAGTTGTAAGCAAAGTTGGGCAGCCAGGTGAACGTCCCGCGGTAAGCCGAGATGCTGTGCAGCAGCCGGTAGGGCGCGCGCACCCAGTCAAAGGGCGACATCAGCACCAGTTTCACGCCCAGCAGCAGCGGCATGAGAAAGCTGGCGATCAGCCCCATGTCGTGATACAGCGGCAGCCACGAAACAATCACGTCGCGCGCCGGGTCGAGCCGCAGCGCGGCCGCGTAGACCTCAAGCTGGCGCAGCACCGCGCGGTGCGAAAGCGCCACGCCTTTTTGCAACCCGGTGGTGCCGGAGGAATGTTGCAGCAGCGCGATATCGTCGGGCTGGCGCGCCAGGCCGGGCAGCGCCTCCCAGTACGGCTCACCGGGCAGATCCGGCGCGGCGTCCGCCACCAGCACACGGCGTACTGAGGTTTCTTCACCCAGCGCGGCACGCACTTCCGGCTCAAAATCGGCATACGTGACCACAGCCGCCGGCTGGGTCACGCCCACCAGCGCGGTCAGTTCGGCGCGGTAGCGTTCGGGCAGCAGCTTCTCGGTCAGAAACGGCATGATGGCCGGGATGCTGCCGTTGAGCACGCAGCCAAAATAGGCTTCCACCAGGTCACCGCCGTGCTGCAAAATCAACAGCACCACCTCGCCGGGCCGGATGCCGCCTTCAGCCAGGCGCAGCTGCCAGCCGGCCGCCGCGCGCATCAACCCGCGCACGGTCACGGTTCTCTCGGGTTGGCGGGCGAATTGCAGCACCAGCGCGGTTGCGTCGGGCTCCTGCCGCAGCCGCTCCACCAGCACACGCGCGAAGGTGTTCATGTCACTCGTGGCGCGTGTGAATCAGTTCGACCAGTTGGTCGAGCGTGTCGAAGGTGTCGGCGTTCAACTCGTAATCGTCGATGCGCACGCCGAAAGTGTCTTCGACGTATAGCGCCAGATCGACCAGGTTGAAAGAATCGATCAGCCCGGTGGAAATCAAGGGCTCGTCATAGCGAATCTGACGGTTGGGCTGTTTTAAGATTACAGTGGAAATGTGGCGGGAAAGGATAGAAAAAGTGTCGTCCATGGCTCAGGGGGAAAATAAGGTTGCGATGAGTAAATGATACCAGAAAATTTAGGGGAAACGGTATTCGGTATTCGGTATTTAGTATTCGGTATTCGTTATTCGATATGCGGAATTGGTTATCACGGGTTGCGGGAAAGCAGTCTGATCGACCTGGCTAACCTTCACCCCCCTCTCCCGAAGCTCGGGAGAGGGGCCGGGGGTGAGGGTTGATTCAACCGAAGCTCGGGAAAGGGGTCGCGAAGCAACCTGGAAATGGTGAGGGCCGCCTGGGTGCCTCTTTCTCGCCGGGCTCTGGACTCAGCAGCCGTAGGTCGGGTCGGAGGGAGGATTGCCAGGCGCTGCTGGTGAATCTGACTCCCCCGGAGACCCGACGATGAGGTTGTGGCTGCTTTCCCGCGCCCTGCCTGCCTTGTGAAGGTAAGGGTGCATCCCTGTTGATTTCTCTGGCGGTCAACCTCAGGTATAATCATCCCATGCCCGACGAACTGACCTCCCTGGCCGAACAATTGCGCCGGGTCAACCACTTCAAAAGCCTGCCCCTGGCCGACGTCATCCAGATCGTCGCCGCCGGGCAGGTGCGGCGCTTTGCCCGCGGCGCCACCCTCTTCGCGGAGGGCGATCCGTGCGCGGGGATGCACGTGCTGCTCAGCGGCCAGGTGGATCTGTGCAAGACCGGCCCCGAGGGGCAGGTGTCCATCCTCAACACGCTGCAGCCGGTGATCATGTTCAACGAGGTGGCCGTGCTGGATGGCGGCCCCAATCCGGTCAGCGCGGTGGCGGTGGAAGATTCTCTCATCTGGCAGGTGCGCTGCGAGCGTTTTCAGGTGCTGCTTGACCGTTACCCGCAGATCGCCCGCGGATTGCTGGGCGTGCTGGCCCGCCGTAACCGCCACATGCTCTCACACTACAGCGACCTGTCCTTCCGTTCGGTCACCGCGCGCGTCGCCAAGCGCATCCTCACGCTTAGCCAGGAAGGCGCCCAGCCGGTCCGCCGCGCCGAGTATTCGGTCGTCAAACTGGCCGCCCAGGTGGTCACCACGCCCGAGGCGGTTTCCCGCGCGCTCCGGCAGCTCGCCGAAAAGAAAGTCCTGGCCGTCAACCGTCAGACCATCCTCGTCCTGGATAAATCCCGCCTGCAGGAACTGGCGCAGATCGACATTTGATTTGCGCCGCAATTGACAATTATCAATGACATCCCCGGACGGGGATGTTATTCTTTAAACGCCGGGTCCGTCGGCCTGGCAAGCGCACCATCCCATCTCACCTGTTGGAGAACGCCATGCATTGGTTCGCGAAACGCTTCAACTACCTCTTCCGCTCCACCAAGGGGCTCATCCTGGTGGCCATCGCGCTGGTCTCGCTCATCTCAGCGCTGTTTGGCATGCTTTCCGGGCCGATGGCCGACTTCGGCATCAAGGATGTCATCGTCCGCGCCTTGAACATCAACCTGGTCGAGGCTGAGCGCGAAGGCCGCCTGATCATCCTCTACCACTCCATCGCCATGGTGGTGGTGGCCATCGAAACTTACATGATCACCGATCTGCTGCCCATGAAGGACGGCCAGCGGGTGGCCATCAACAGCACCATCACCATCGGCTACCTGGCGGTGCTGTTCGGCGGGTTGCCCTTCGCCTACTGGGGGCACAACTGGGCGCTGCACGGGCTCTATATCGCCGGGCTGTCGCTGATCTTCTTCGCCGGCTGCCTGCTGGTTTGGGCGCTGTGGCCGTGGCGGGCGGAATACCGCGTCACCGACAAGGCCTATGCCCACACGCGCGGCGGCTATAACCTGGAACGTGTCGCTTTCTTTGCCATGGCGGTTGCCACGCTCATCTCTGCGCTGTTTGGCGCCATCCCCGGCTCGTTTTTCGGCAACGGCTTCGAAGCCTTCCTGGCCGAAAACGTGGTGCGCGAGCCGGTCAAGACCATGCTCGATCTGTCCGTCATCGGCCACCTGCACATCATGTTGGCGCTCATCTCCGTGGCCTGCGCGCTGATCATTTCGCGTTGGATGGACTTCAAGGGCCCATTGCACAAACTGGCCATGCCGCTGATGATTGTCGGCTCGATTGTGCTCTCGATGGGCACCTGGATGGTGGTGCCGTTTGAAACCGCCGCCCACATGATCATCTACGGCGGCTCCACGCTGGCCATGCTCGGCGCGCTGTTCCTGGTGATTTTCTCCTGGCGCAAGCTCATCCGCACCGGGCTGGCCGAAAAGGGCATCCGCAAGGGCAACTTCTTCCAGGCGGTGGCCGCGCTCACCCGCGATCCGCTCAAGTTCGGCGCCACCTGGCAGATGGTCTTCATGAACTTCACCGTGAGCGGTGTGGGCATCTTCACCGCCGTCAAACTCGACGAAATTTTCCGCAAGTGGCAATACATGGACGAACGCCCCATCCTCACCGGGCACTGGCACATCCTGGCCACGCTCACCGCCACCATTCTGCTGATGTACTACGCCGACTTCGCCGGGTTGAAGGGCAAGGCCCGCCAGTGGTTCGGCTGGCTGCTGATCATCTTCTCCGACCTGGCCTTCGGCGCGGTCACGATCTACGAAATGCGCCGGTTGATCGTCCCCGAGGCCGTGCAGCAGCCGCTAGTCAACACCACCACCATCCTGGGCGACCTCGGCCTGGCCACCGTGCTGGTCATCCTGGCCGCGCTGCTGGTCTGGCGGCTG
>JAPKMQ010000003.1 GCA_026645875.1 Longilinea sp. | reverse complement strand
AACAGCCTGATTGAGCGCGTTATCAGCGCGGCCTTGCAATTCGCGCCGGAAGCGGTCGTTCATCGCGCGCGTGACGAAAAACACGATCACGCCCAGGACGATGATGTCCGCCAAAATAATTATGAGCCAAATCCAAGGGTTATTCATAATTGTCCAATTCCTCTTCTGTCAGAGTCTGGTCTTTGCCCTGGTCGCTTTGAATATCATCCCAAATCTTGTGTACCTGGGGGGCGATGGTTCCGTAAGAAAAACCGCGCCGTCCTAAAAAGGCCGTTAGTCTCTCGCGAAACGTTTCCCAATCAGCCTGCGTCAACCGTTTGGCGTAGCGCAAGCCTGCCCGGTAGGCAAGGTCGGATTCGTCATCCATTTCAACCAGCGCTGCATGTATGATTTCTTCTGAAACGCCCTTTTGTCGCAATTCTTGGGTCAAAGCCCTGCGGCCGCGAGGCTTGAACGTGCCGCGGCTTTCAATCCAATTGCGGGCAAATTCCGTATCCGATACCATCCCAGCATCGCGTAAGCGCTGCAAGATTGGATCGGCGATTTCCTCTTCAAACCCGGCGTCCTTCAACTTCCGGCGGATTTCGTTTTCAGTCCGCGGCCGGAAGCTGAGAAAGTGCAGGGCTTTCTGATAGGCCACCTCGACGGTATCCTGTGACTGGAGGGTTTGGATTTTCTCGTCGCTGATCACCTGGCCAATTTGCAGCCAGGCCGCCACGATCCGCGCCAGCCCGAACGCAAAACTCCCATCCAGGTAAACGTTAATCCGGTTGGGATTCCGCTTCTGTGCTTTGAGCGCCGTTATCTTGTGTTCCATCCAAGTTCACAGCCATGCGCCACCTGGTGGAAACGGCCAAAAAGCTTCTCAATTGTGGGGGTGTCCGGGTCAGCCGCTGCCGGCGGCTGAGCAGGATGGTTGTTCGGTCAAACTGGGTGAGAACAAACCCCAGGCAGGCTGTGCGCCGTGGCCTGAGCGCGGCGGAAAAGCCGTTTTCCGTTGCCGTGACCAGGGGTCATGCCATGTTTCCTCCCCGGCGGGCAATCCGCCGTGAGAATCCAGATAGCTGGCAATAACGCTGCGATGAGCACCTGATGTCCACCCATTTTCAAGAACTTAACTCTCGTTTCGAGAGAAAACCCCGACAATTCAAAAGTCAATTTTCTGGCCGCACCCTTCCAGACGGTTTTTGAAGGTACGGGTCAGAATAAATCCTGATGCAATCTGAACCTATTATACCTGAAAAACGTTTATTCGTGTATTCCTGCATGCTCTCTTGTTCATAAACAATGCCAACACGTTTTCTGATGCCTGATTCGCCTCCTTGCCGATAAAACCGGCCTGGTTTGCAATTCACCAGAGGAAAGCATGCAGGTACAATAGGGGATGGATTGTGATCAAAAGCGCAAATGAGGTTTCCCGATGATTCATGTGACACGTGAAGAGGCCCTGGAATACCACCATCTGAATGACGTTCCGGGTAAGATCAGCGTAGTGCCCTCAAAACCACTGAAATCGCAGCGCGATCTTTCGCTGGCCTACACCCCCGGAGTGGCGGCACCGGTGCTTGAAATTGACCGCGATCCGCAATTGGCCTATGAATACACCGGCAAAGGCAACCTGGTCGCGGTGATCTCGAACGGCACGGCCATCCTGGGGCTGGGTAACCGCGGGGCGTTGGCCTCGAAACCGGTGATGGAAGGCAAAGGCGTGCTGTTTAAGAAGTTCGCGAACATCGATGTGTTTGACATTGAAGTGGCCACCGAAGATCCTGACCGGCTGATCGACGTCGTGGCGGCCATCGCGCCAACGTTTGGCGGCATCAACCTGGAAGATATCCGTTCCCCGGAGTGCTTTTATATTGAGAGCCGCCTCCAGGAAATGCTGGATATCCCGGTATTTCACGACGACCAGCATGGCACGGCCATCATCCTGGGCGCTGCGTTGATCAATGCACTCGAGATCACTGGCCGAACGCTTGACGAGATTAGGGTAGTGTTTTCGGGCGCGGGCGCGGCCGCCATTGCGTGCGCCAATCAACTGGTCAAATTGGGCGTGCCTTTGGAAAACATCCAGATGTGCGATCTGGCCGGGCTGGTGTATCAGGGCCGGCCGGAAATGATGTTCCCTGAGAAAGAAATTTATGCCCGTGGCGACCGCCCGGCCACGCTTGCCCAAGTGATGGAAGGTGCGGATGTGTTTATTGGGCTGTCGGCCGCCAATGTGGTCTCGCCCGAAATGCTGCAGCGCATGCGGGCGAACCCAATCGTGTTCGCGATGGCGAACCCCGAGCCGGAAATTCCGTACGACGTGGCCGTCAAAGCCCGCCCCGATGCCATCGTGGCGACCGGCCGCTCCGATTATCCCAACCAGATCAACAACGTGCTGGGCTTTCCGTTCATCTTTCGGGGGGCGCTGGATACGCGTGCCCGCCAGATCAACGATGCGATGAAGATCGCGGCCTCGCAGTCCCTGGCCAGACTTGCAAAGGAGCAGGTTCCGGCTGTGGTGCTGCGCGCGTACGGCGTCAACCGGCTGGAGTATGGCCGCGATTACCTGGTACCCAAACCGCTGGATCCGCGCGTATGCCAGTGGGAGGCGGGCGCGGTTGCCCGCGCGGCCGTTGCCAGCGGGGTGGCCCAGCGGCATCTGGACCTGGAGCAGTACGAAATCAAACTGGCTGACCTGTCGCGAAACCGTTAGGATTCATGCTACAATCATTTCATGGATTTTAAACCGGCCAGACCCCCGGCAACGTTTGCCCAGAGCCAGCACCGCCGCCAGCGGCTGCTGCAGATCTGGCTGCCGTTGGGTCTTACCGCCCTGATTGTGCTGGGCGTGGCGGTTTGGGCGGTGGTCGCGGCGACGGCGCCGGGACCATCGATGACCCACTGGGCAAACGTTTCTGCGATCCTTGTGATTCTGCCGTTGTGCCTGAGCGCCATCCTTCTTCTGGCGGTGGTGATTGGATTGATCTACCTGACGGCGCGCATATACGGGAGGCTGCCCGGATTGGACCGCAAGGTTCAGGCTGTCTTTTACCGCATTGAAACCGGCGTGCACCGGGCCGCGAACCAATCCGCAAAGCCCGTTTTTTCCATCCAGGGCTGGTTGGCCAGCCTGAAGGCGTTGTTTTCGGCCATTTTTAAACGATAACCCCGGTTTTTAGGGCAAAGAGGTGATGATGGATAGCCAGTGGAAAAAGAAAACCTTATTAATCACCGTCGCGTTGGGCGCGGCCTTGGGCATTCTCGCCGGGCTGATTTTGGTGCAGCGAAGTGAGCAAACGCAGACCCAACCGCAGCTTACGGCGGGCGATGGCGTCAAGGTGGGGCTCGGCGTTTTGGGCGTCCTGCGTTTGCTTGCAGACCTGATCAACAAGTGATTTTGCTCGATCCCTGCTATGACCCCTCGCAATGACCGTGAGGGGTTTTGTTATCTGATCTGACTCTCTTTTTTATCCATCCAATCCCATCAGAAGGGCGCATACTTCTTGGATAGCACTCCACTGTTGCGATACCTGCTTTTTGGCCTGCTGACCCGCGATACAATCCTGTCGGTGACGGGCAAACCGCAGGTTGACATTCCAGGCGGCAGCCTGTATTACGCCGCGACTGGTTTGCGCCTGTGGGGTAACAGTTGCGGCCTGGTGGGGCGTGTGGGCGAGGATTATCCCCAGGAATGGCTGATGCAGTTCGACCGGTTCGGCCTCGATCGGCGCGGCATTCGCACACTGCCGGAAGCGGTGGATTTGCGCGCTTTTTTTGCTTACCTGGACGAGCATACCTGCCAGCGGGACAATCCGGTGCTGCACTTTGCCAGGCTTGGTGAACCTTTTCCAAAATCGCTGCTGGGCTATGCCAGCCCGGTCTTTCAATTGGACAGCCGGACGCAGCCGGGAAAATTGTCCCTGCGCATGACAGACATCCCCCAGGATTACCTGGATGCCACGGCCGCGCACCTGTGTCCGATGGATTTCATCTCACATAACTTGATCCCGCCGGCATTGCGGCGCGGGCAGGCGACCACCATCACGCTGGACCCCGGCGAAGGGTATATGACCCCAATCTTCTGGGATGACATCCCGCCGCTCGTGAAGGGCCTGTCGGCTTTCATCTGTTCTGAGACAAAACTGGCCAGCCTGTTCCAGGGACGCAGCAGCGATCCGTGGGAAATGGCCGAAACCATCGCCAGCTACGGCTGTGAATTTGTGGTCGTCAAACGCGGCGCGCGCGGGCAATACCTGTATGATTCTGTCCGCCGGGCTGGATGGCAAATTCCGGCCTACCCAGCCCACATCCTGGACCCAACCGGCGCCGGGGATGCTTTTTGCGGTGGTTTTTTGGCGACACTGCGGGAAACCTACGACCCATTGGAAGCGGCACTGCGTGGGAGCGTTTCAGCATCTCTGGTGATGGAGGGATGCGGCCCGTTTTACGCGCTGGGGACGCTGCCCGGTTTGCCAGAGGCGCGTGTGGAATCCTTGCGCGGCCTGGTACGGAGAAGATAAATGCCCTCAATTCGCTGGATGGCGCTGGATCGCTACATCCGTTTCCTCGAATCGAAATCGGTTCAAAAGCAGGCCGATTGCCCTTACGCGCACCTCATTCCTGAAACCCAGGTGACGGACGAGGAATTGGGGTTCGCTCTGGATCTGGCTTGCGAAATTCAACAAACTCAATCCCCGACCTTTGACGAGGGCGAGCGGGCTGCTTTTCTGCGGCGGCAATTTGAGGCGTTGGGTTTACCGGACGTCCAGCATGACCCAGTGGGCAATGTGCTGGCACGGCTACCCGGCGCCGACCCTCACGCAAAACCGGTTGTGCTAAGCGCGCACCTCGATACCGTTTTCCCGCGGCAGGAATCGCTGCCTCTGGCGCGCCTGGAGGACCGCATCGTCGGGCCAGGCATCGGCGATAATTCGCTCTCGCTGGCTGTTCTGATCCTCGCGGCGGGATGGTTGCAACGAGCCGGGAACCGGCTGCCGGGGGATCTCTGGTTGGCCGCCAACGTTTGCGAAGAGGGGCTTGGTGATTTGCGCGGCATGCGCGCCCTGGTCGATCGATTTGGCGGTCGACCGCTGGCGTATATCATCCTCGAAGGGATGGGTCTGGGGAACATCTATCACCGCGGTCTGGGTGTTGCCCGCTATCGCATCCACGTCGAAACACCGGGCGGACATTCGTGGAGCAGTTATGGAAGCCCCTCAGCGGTGCATGAAATTGCCCGCCTGGTGGCCCGCCTGGCTGACCTGTCGCTGCCCACTTCGCCGCGGACGACCCTGAACGTGGGGGTGATCGAGGGCGGCACGACGGTTAATTCCATCGCCAGCCATGCTTCGATCGACCTGGATTTGCGATCCACCAGCAGCCAGACCTTGCAGTTCATCGAAACCCAGGTGGAAACATTGGTGAACAACTTTCAGCAGCAGGACGTTCGCCTGCGCATGGAGCCGATTGGAAGGCGCGAAGCCGGCGAAATTCCCGCCGACCACCCGCTCGTCGAAGTGGCCCGCTGCGTCCTTGAGGACCTGGGCGTGACAGCACGGCTGGATGTCGGTTCAACGGATGCGAACGTGCCGCTCAGCCGTGGGCTGCCGGCGGTCTGCATCGGTTTGACGCATGGCGCAAAGGCACACACGCCTGCTGAATACATCCAGACCGCGCCCTTACGGAACGGGATTACACAGCTTCTCCAGCTTTTGCAGGTGGTCTGGGCGATCGAACCTCCCGCACCAACCGGCCAATAGGCTCCGCTTGAGGCTGCGCGTTCCGGAGTAGATTAGAAGCCGGGCATCTGCTCGTCGAGGCGCAGCAAACGCCGAACCCAGAGCTGCCTGGCCAGGCGCTTGATTTCGCGGCTATTAATGCGTGCCGAATCCAGGTTGACCGGGTAGGGTGTGTACATGCCGCGGTGCAGTTCGGCCAGCAAATACTTCGCAGGTTGTTCGGATTGCGGCAGGGCCTTAATCAATTGACTGACCTGTTCCGCCGGCGTGAGCGATGGATTGGCGGCCTTTCCCAGCAGTTTCAGCGATTTTGGCACAGCGTTGAAATACCTTTCCAAAGGCGTCAGGCGGGCCAGCCGCGCGCGCTCTCGGATCCATGCGGGGGTGGTAAAACCGCGCTGGATGATCACTTTTTCCAGCACAATGGCAGGGTGGGGGAAGGTGATCGCAGTTCGTTTCACGCGTTTAATCGCGAACCAGGCAGAGCCGGCCAGAACTGCCAGCGCCACTGGAACAATCCACGTCAGGTTGCCAGCCGGGGAGGATTGATTCTCCGGCGGGGTAACAGACAGTCCGCGCAGGGCGGGGTCCTGATCGACGCCGCGCAGCCTTTCATTGCCGCTGTCGCTCAACATCTCCGGCGGCTGGATTGCCAGTTCGGAGTCGCTAGGCAGTCTGGGTGTTTCTTCCTGGCGGACCAACTCGGATTGCGCGACAGTGGGTTCAAATTCGATCCATCCAAAATTGGTGAAGTAGACTTCCGGCCAGGCGTGCGCGTCCCGGCTGCGGACAGTGAAATGGGTGCGTTTTTCATCCATTTCACCCTCGGCAAAACCGACCGCCAGCCGGGCAGGAATGCCAATCGAACGCAGCATCAAGACTTCGGCCGCGGCGTAATAATTGCAGAAGCCCTTCCTGGAAACAAACAGGAAGTATTCAATTGGATCCATGTAGGATGGACCGGGTTCGATCGTCGCCTGATAATCGATGTGGGTGCGAAGGTAATTGGTGATGGCAACGGCTTTTTCGTAGGGAGTTTCCAGTCCCGAGGTGATTTCCTGGGCCAGAGACCGCAGGTTTTGCGGAAAATCGGCGGGCAGTTGCAGATAATTTGCGTAAATCCAGTTCGGATACTCGGCTGGACTGGATTGCAGGAAGTTGATGGTAGGCGCGGCGATGGAGGCTTTCACGCGGTAGGTTTCTCCCGATCGCAGCGGCGGGACGGCCAGTAACGTGGCGGCTTCTGTGTAGGTTTCGCTCATCTGCCTGCCAACCACCTGCGCCGGCCGGTTGACGTTGATGACCAGTCCAGGGATGAAGAAATTTCTCAGCGATTGAGCCTTGAAAGAAAAGTTGAAGGAAGCCGTGAACCGCTGGTACCAGGTGGGAATGGGCAATTCGGTGTTTTCATTGGTCACAGCGTCCAGGTTCCCAAAGGTGGACGACCATTTGCCATCTTCGTAGCGGTCGTAGGTGCGGGCGCGCCAATAGTATCTGGCTCCACCCGGGCGTGGTTCGGAAGAAGTGACTTCAAAGACGATTGCCTCGCTGGTGCTGATCGTGGTGCCCAACGGGATATTGTTTTCGTAGTAAAACCCTTCGGAGGGAGCAGAACCCGATAACGGCGTCACCAGGTTGGAAAGACGTTCGCGCAAATCAATCCATGCCTGAATGTATTCGCGGCGTTCGACGGATTGAGGTGAAATCGCGCGGATCCAGGTTGGTATATTCCAGGCCAGGATGACCAGCACCAGGCTGGAGAGGACCGATGCGCGCATCCAATCAAACCCGGTTTCCGAATCCACAGGGACGGCGATCGCTTCCCAGTGTCGGCGGAGACTTAGGTAATGCAGCCGGGAGATCAGCAAAATAACCAATATGGCAAATATGCTTGTGTAGAAGCCGCGCACCGTGCGCGGGGGATCGTAGTATTCGATGATCAGGGTGGTGATGGCCAACAATGCCAGCCCAAACCAGGGACGGCCGGTGCGCAGCATGGCAAACCCGGCGGTCTGGCTGGTGATCCAGTACACCACCATCATCGCGAAAATAAACAGCAAGGGATCTTCAATCGGGAGGTTGGCTGTAAACTGGAGAAAAGTCAGCCAGAGCCGCCCGCCCAGGCCTGAAACCCGTTCCAGCCAGGTCATGTCAGGGTTCAGCGTCAACGCCAACTGCCAGGGAATGACGATGACCGTGAACACCAGGCTGTACAGGAAAGTGAAACGGCGCGGAAATTTGCTATAGCCCAACAACATGCCGAGCAAAACGCCGATCATGGTCACCGGTATGACACGCTCAAGGTCGGGCGTCCAGTCCGTGATTTCCAACCGTTGGGCAGCCACCCAGAATGCAACCGATAAGAAGAAAACCGCCGGCCAGTCCCACCGGCGCCGGTCCATTTTGTTCATGGTTTGAGTGTACAATATTCCATAATCCCATGCAACTGACCGAAAGGCTAAATCTCATGAGCGATTCGCTGTTTGCCTTGACCGCCTTTAATGAATTCTTCCAGAACCTGGGCAGTTGGCTAACTCTGCCGATGGAATTTTTCTCCTTCCTGTGGCGCGAGGAGTTCATTATGCTGTTGCTACCGGCCATTTATTGGTGCTGGGACGCGGCCTTTGGTTTCCGGCTGAGCGCTCTGCTGATGTTTGGAAACGCGGTCAATTCCATCTTCAAGCTGGCATTTCACGCGCCGCGCCCGTACTGGATCAACCCGGAGATTCAGGCCTATTCGGCAGAATCATCGTTTGGCATGCCGTCGGGGCACGCTCAGAATTCCACCCTCTTATGGGGGCGGCTGGCGGTAGCCATCCGGCGGAAGTGGGTGACGGCCGTTTTTGTCTTCATCATCCTGATGATTGGTATCTCGCGCATCTACCTGGGCGTACACTTTATCAGCGACGTGGTGGTGGGCTGGTTGATTGGGGCGGTGCTTTTGTGGGCGGCGCTGCGGCTGGAAAAACCGATTGCCGCCTGGTTGGGCCCCAAAAGCGTTCCAGCGCAAATTGCCTGGGCGCTGCTATTTGCCTTGCTGGTGATTTTACTGGGCATAGCCGCGCGCCTGGCCCTGGCAGGTTGGCAAATGCCGGTTGAGTGGGCGGCCAACGCCAGCCTGCAGGCCCCGGATGAGCCGATTGCCCCGTTTGCCCTGGAGGGCATAGTGACGGCTTCGGGAACCTGGTGGGGCATGGCAGCCGGGTACGCCTGGTATACCCGCCGCTTTGGCCGCTTTGATGCCGGCGGCGATTTGAGCAAACGTGCCCTGCGCTTCTCGCTGGGTCTGATCGTTGTCTTGATCCTGTGGTTTGGCCTGGGCCAGATTTTCCCGCGGAACGAGGATGTCCTCAGCTTTGTGCTGCGTTTCGCCCGGTATGCGCTGTTGGGTGCATGGGTGTCGGCTGGCGCGCCGTGGGTCTTCGTGCGCTTGAAACTGGCCAATGGGCCTGCGCTTGCGAAAACCGGCAAGTAAACTATAATTATTAAAAGTATTAGGAAAGAGAGGCTACCATGCGCTGGTTTGGAAATTTCCTGTTGGGTGCTCTCATTGGTGGAATTGTTGGTGCCGTGTCTGTTTTGCTGTTGACACCGGCTACAGGATCTGAAACGCGCGGCCGGATTGCCGATTACGCGCACAACGTTGAGGATCAGGTGCGCCAGGCAGCCGTGACCCGCCGCCAGGAACTGCAAATTGAGCTGGAGTCGCTGCGCCATTCGTAACGGCGATTCGTTGTGAGATTAATAAACGCCATTGGATCAACCAATGGCGTTTTGGTTCTTGATGGGCCGTTGCCTGGCTTTCTCGCCAAGAGAGAAAGCTGAATCAAGTATGTCCTTTTAGATCCACCCCCCCGCGGCGCAGCCGCTGGGGGTGGATATCCTTTTACAAATGGAATGGCAAATTTGGCGAGAGTATCAGCGAACTTTACCGGTTCACCTGGATGCGATACAAGGCAGGCTGACGGGTGAAACGGGTGGTGCCGCTGAGCACGAGCGTGACGTTCTGGTAGGCATCAAAGTCAATTGGCACCTGCAACGTTTCCCCCGGTACCCACTCCAGCGTTTCCACCCGGGTCTGGTTGCCCTCCAGGATCAGCGTCAGCCGGAAGGTTTGCGGCAGCCGGTTTTGAATGCGCGCAAAGCCCTCTGCCTGCCAGCCGCTGTCATCCTGTTCAAAATCGGTCTGGTAGCCGATGGCCGGGATGGACAGGTCGTCGATCAGCATGCCTTCGCCGTTGACCGCGGCGTCGGTGACGTACACAAAGCGCAACCAGACCTGCTTGCCAGCATACTTGCTCAGGTCCACCGATTCCTCCACCCACCCGCCGCTTTGACCGTTATAGCCGCAGCCGTAATTCGCGCCGGTGGGGTTGTCGCTGGTGCATGACGGCGGTTCCAACAGGGTCCAGCGATAGCCGTCTTCGGATGCCTGAAGATAAAGATAGTCGTAATCCGTTTCGATGTCATACCAGGTCCAGTATTTCAATTCTACCGGGCCGGAGACTTGCGTCAGATCAAAAGAGCGTGAGAGCGTCATCTGCGATTCATCACCCTGGTTGGACCAGAAGGCATATTCGCCGGAGCGCGGATCTTCGGGCAGCAGGTTGACTTCGCTGACGGCTTCAAACTCCAGGGTGCGCTGGCCGCTGCACATCAATTCGATGTAATCAGCGCCGTATTGGTTGACCGAGCCGGTCTGCCAACCGCCCAGGCAATCGGAAAAGTAGTCGCTGACGGTGACGTCGAAGGGAAGATCGTAGTCGGAGTAGGCATACTGGCCGTTGCCGATGCCGGGATCATCCACCAGGTTGGCGACGATCCAATCGGCGAACAGATCGTCCGCCCGGTACGGCTCGCCGCTTTCGGGTGACACCGCGTCGATGGATTCAAGTACCTGATCGATGGATTCAAAGCCGTTCAAGGGGCTGCCAACCAGTTGCCGGGTGGCATCCTCGCCGAAGCGTTCCAAAAAGTAGTTGACAAACAGGAACGCTCCGCCGTAATTGGCCGCGTTCGAACTGCCGTCATCCGGCCAGTCGTTCAACTGGGTGGACGGCTCGAGCAGGAACGACATATCAAAGCCCCCACCGTCGTAGCCGTTCAAATATGCGGCCAGCTCCGAAAAACCTTCGTTCAGCCAGGTTTCCTCATTCCGGTCGCGGTACCAGTGGATCATGTGCTGAAACTCATGCGCCAATACGCCATAGGTGAAATCTTCCTCCAGGCCGACCGTGTCGGCGTTCAAGAAGAAAGTTTCGTGCCCGTTGGAATAGGAGTAAGCCAACGGATTGACTGAATCGCCGGAGGAGAACATGCCTGCCAGGTTATCGCCCATATCGGTGGCATAGATGATGTACAGGTGTTCATCGCCATCCACGCCGGGGGTCCATTCTGAGCCGAAAAACTCGCGGTTGGTCGGGTAGATTTTGTTTTCAAATTCATCCCCGAGCGCGCGAAGGTCGTTTCGATCGAAGGTGAGGCCTTTCTCGATCCAGAAGTAAAGATGTGCGCTTTCGTAAGCGAGCACGGTCTTCACCTGCGTGTAGCGGTTGGTGTCGGTGTTCAGAACCCAGAAGGTGCGCTCGTCCCCGGGGTCAAACTCGCCCGGGAACGCAACTGTTTCGGGGATCTCGCCGATGTTTAAAAATTCACTGGCCTGCGCACGCGGATCGGCGGAGGGAATTTCAGCGGATTGTAGAGTGAGCAGAGTTTCCTCTGCGCCGGGTTGGGGAGCGGCAGCTGTGAAGCTCGCCTCCTGAGTGGGGGCAACCCAGGGTTCAGAAGTGGCAAAGGGTTCTGGCGTTGAAATCACCGGCAGCGGATCGACGGGAAAAATCTGTGTAGATTGGACATCTGCGCGCGCGATGCCAAATAGCGCCAGGCCGCCCACGCCGATCAGGGCAATGCACAGGCAGATGCTGATGAGAATCACGACGACAATGGCCGCGATCCACAACCCACGTTGTGAATTATTTGACATCCCAACTCCTTGTTGCATATGACTTCAAGAAATTATACCGGTTGTGTCAAGCCGGGTGCGGTTATAAAAACGGATTGTTGGCGATTTCATCGCCCACTGTGGTTTCCGGGCCGTGCCCGCTGAACAGGCGTGTTTGCGGCGGCAGGCTGAGGATTTGGGCCTGGATCGATTCGATCAATTGCCGGTGGTTGCCTCCCGGTAAGTCAGTGCGGCCGACCGAGCCGTAAAAAATCAAATCACCGCAAAACACCACCCCCGCGGACGGCGCGTAAAAGACCACATGGCCGGGCGTGTGGCCCGGCGTGTGGCGCACTTCCACCAGGATTTCGCCAATGGTTAGCGACTGCCGGTGCGCCAGCAACACCGACGGCTCGGGCCCCGCCTGGACGTGGAAACCGAATTTCCTCGCGCCGCCCAAATCGTGGTAGAGCGGAAGATCGCCAGGATGTAGACTGACGGGCAGCGGCGGCGTCCGTGATCCGGCCAGCAGGTGGACGCCGGCGATGTGGTCAAAGTGGGCGTGCGTCAGCCAGATGTACTGGATCTGCCAGCCGCGTTGCTTGGCTGTTGCCAGCACCAATTCGCTGTCCATGGCCGGATCGATTACCGCGGCCCGGGAAGTCTGCGAATCCGCGATCAGGTAGGTGTTATTGGATAAGGGCCCCAGTTCAACGGGAACAATTTCAAGGCTCACTCAATTCCTCCTTGACGGCCACCGGCGCGGGTTTTCTCACCAGAACCGGCACCACTCCCAGGTTTATCGCAAATGCCATCCCAATCAGCCCCAGGGCAACCGTGTAGACCGAGACCGGCACGCGTTGGTACAGGGCGCCTGCCACCAGTGGGGCCAGGATGACGGCGACGGCGTTTGCGGTTTCGAGCATGCCAAAGGCCAGCCCGGTTTCGGCTGGATGGATGAAATTACGCGCCAGGGCCAGCACCATGGAGCGGCACAGTCGGTAGCCAGCCATAAAGAAGTAGCCCAGGGCAAACCACGGCAGACCGGTTCCCCGCCACATTAGCAGAGCAAACAGTGCTACCAGCGGCTGGCCGATGAGAAACGCCACCGGCGCGCTGAGATGCCCCAGCAGAAACATGATGACGACGTTTCCAAGGCTGCCAATCGTTCCGACCAGGCCTATTTGCTGCATGTCCAAACCGCGCTCATTTTGCATGAAATTTGGCGAGAGCGGCTGTGGCAGGTAGAGCGCGAACATGGTGATGAAGGTGATCACGGCCAGCGTCAGGAAGCGCCCGTTGCGGAACACGTTGTTCCGGGTTTCGGTTTCGGGATGCACCTCGATAGGTGGTTTTTGCGCGAACAGGATGATCACCGTGGAAAAAACCAGGATAACCGCAGCAACCTGGTAGACGGTCTTCAGCCCATGCAGGTTGGCCAGCGCGCCGCCGATGGTGGGCCCGATGACCGCGCCGAGATTGTAGGCGGCCGATACGACCGTCAAGGCCCGCCCTGGCGACCAGCGGCCGCGCACCGCGGTGACATAGCTGTTCATCGGCGCCAGCACAAAGGAGGTCAAGCCATAGGTGAGCATGCCGGCGATGAACAGCGGTAGTGAGTTCGCCAGCGCCATCAGCCAGGCGGCGGCCGTGCCCAGCAGCCAGGAGGCCCACATGATCGGGCGCGAACCGACCCGGTCGGCAAGGTAACCTGCTGGAATCTGCATGACCGCCATGGCAATGCCCATGCCGCCCAGGATGCTGCCGATCATCAATGGATCGGCGCCCCATTCCTGCAAATATAGCGTCTGAAAATAGATAAACAGCCCCTCACCGGCGCCCCATGTGAACAACGAAACAGCGACGAGCGCCAGATTGCGGTTCATGGCGGGATCAGCCGACCTGGTAAAGATCGCGGGGCAGGCTGCTCAATGATTCGCAGCCGTCCGCGGTAACGACAACGTCATCCTCAATGCGCACGCCTCCGCGGCCTGGCAGGTAGATGCCCGGTTCAACGGTATAGACCATGCCATCGGCAAGGCGTAGTTTGTTTTCGCCGAACATGTAGGGTTGTTCGTGTGTTTCCATGCCCAGGCCGTGCCCGGTGCGGTGGGTGAAGAATTGCCCGTATCCGGCGGCCGCGATCACCGCACGCGCTGCCTGATCGACTTCACCGGCAGTGATCCCGGGTTTGCCAGCGGCGCGGCCGGCTGCGTTGGCATCCGCCACAATCCGCGCGATCTGGCGCAGTTCCGATTCAACGTCGCCGACGGCCAGCGTGCGGGTGAGGTCGGAATAATAACCTGCATATGAAGCGCCCCAGTCCACCACCACCAGATCGCCGGCAGCGAGGCAGCGGTCGGAGGGGTTGGCATGCGGGTTGGCGCTGTTGGGTCCGCTGGCGATGATTGGCGAAAACGGGAGTTCGGGCTCTGAACCGCCGCGAAGCATCTGCAATGACAGCTCGGCAGCCAGTTCGCGCTCGGTCATGCCGATTTTTACGTGTTTCAGCATGCGCAAAAAGCCCTGCTCGGCGATTTTCACCGCCTTGCGCATGGCTTCCACTTCGCTGGCATCTTTTTGGATGCGAAGGCTGTTGATCGCAGTCTCGCCGGATAGGAATTTCGCCTGCGGCGCGGCGGCGCGTAGGTAATTCAGTTCCATGAAGCGCAGGCGCAACGGCTCCACGCCGACCGTCCGGCCGTCCAACCCTGCAGCCTGGCATGCCTGGCGGATCACCTCGCCCCACAGGGCAGGATTGTCGCCATATGTAAAGGCGTGCATCGGGAAATGTGCCTGGGATAGTTTCCCGGCTTCCAGCTCTGGCAACACAACCACTGCTTCCTGTGGCGGCGCCAGCAGAAGCAGGGTGGGGCGCTCCATCAGGTGAAACTGCAGGCCGGTCAAATAGGTCAGCGTTTGCCCGGGGTTCAGCGCCAGGGCATCCAATTGGTGGATACGCATCAGATCATACAGGCGGGAGAGCCGATCAGAGGTCATGGAAGAACTCCTTATTACTGGTAGGACAGACGATTGATTATAATCCATTCCAAACCTGTTCGAAATTGGTTGGATTTGGAAGCAAAAAAATTTTCCCTGTGTCTTGACAGGGTGAACCCTCTCGAGTAAAATCTATTCACTCTGAGCAAGGGCCTGTAGCGCAGCTGGGAGCGCGCCTCAATCGCACTGAGGAGGCCAGGGGTTCGAATCCCCTCAGGTCCACTGGGGTGAAACGACCCGCGCAAGTACCTTAGCAATCGAGTTGAAAGAACCGGGCCCATAGCGCAGTTGGGAGCGCGTCTCAATGGCATTGAGAAGGCCGGGGGTTCGAATCCCCCTGGGTCCACTCCGGAAGAGGTCGAAGATCAGGCACCGCGGAATCAATTTATTGAAACCTGGGTGCCTGATGTTCATTCCAGGCCTTTTTCTGGTACAATGAATGGACAATCGATCAGAAAAGCCACGTCAGGAGTAGTAAGCCATCCGACAGCGAGCCGGGAGAGCGAGGTGTGAGCCCGGCAAAGCGCCAGCGGAGCGCTGCAAGGCTGAACTCGCCTGGACGCCCCCACCTGGGGGCAAGCTGTTGCGGTGAACTCCAGTAGCCTCAGCCGGGTGCGCCCGATAACGCGCCGAAAGCGGTCTGAGCAATTTGCTCAGGCAAGCAGGGTGGTACCGCGGAGTAAACCTTCGTCCCTCACAGGATGGAGGTTTTTTGTTTTCGAGCAACGTAACAAGCAAGGAGATGAGAATGGCCAGGAACGAAAGCCCAATTTACAATCCAGCAGAGATCGAGCCCCGCTGGCAGCAGCGTTGGGAAGCCGATGGACTGTATCACTCCGATATTGATCCAAAGCGCCCCAAGTATTACGCGCTGACCATGCTGCCGTACCCATCCGGCGACCTGCACATCGGTCACTGGTATGCCATGACGCCCTCGGATGCCCGGGCGCGCTTCATGCGCATGCGCGGGTTCAACGTGCTTTTTCCGATGGGTTTCGATGCTTTTGGGCTTCCGGCCGAAAACGCGGCAATCCGAAAGAACATCCACCCCCGCGTGTGGACCTACCGCAACATCGAGAACATGCGCAAGCAGTTGCGTTCCATGGGCGCTATGTTCGACTGGCGGCGCGAAGCTGTTTCGGCCGATCCGGAATATTACCGCTGGACGCAGTGGTTCTTCACGCAGCTCTTCAAGCACGGGCTGGCGTATCATAAGATGTCGCCCGTCGATTGGTGCCCCAATTGCAATACCACCCTGGCGCGCGAGCAGGTGTGGGGCGATGACCGCCATTGCGAGCGCTGCGGCACGCCGGTGATCAAGAAAGACCTGGATCAATGGTTCTTCCGCATCACAAAATACGCGGATGAATTGCTGCGCTTTGACGGCATCGACTGGCCGGAACGCGTGCAGACGCTCCAAACCAACTGGATTGGCAAATCGGAGGGTGCGCATGTCGTCTTCAACACCGAACAGGGCGACCCGCTGCAGGTGTTCACCACCCGCCCGGACACCCTGTGGGGCGTGACCTTCATGGTTCTGGCGCCTGAGCATCCACTGGTGGCGAAGATCACCACGTCGGAACAGAAAGCCGCCGTTGCGGAATACGTTTTGCAGGCATCCCGCCAGACCGACATCCAGCGCGAAGCCGCGGACAAGGAAAAGAGCGGCGTGTTCACCGGCGGCTATGCCATCAACCCGGTAAACGGCGAGCGCATCCCGATCTGGATTGCGGATTACGTGCTGATGACCTACGGCACCGGCGCGATCATGGCTGTGCCGGCGCACGACCAGCGCGATTATGACTTTGCGCGTAAGTTCGGGCTGCCGGTCAAGGTGGTCATCCAGCCGGCGGATATCGATCCGATCCGTGAGGAAGACATGACCGCGGCGGTGCCGGCGGCCGGCAACATGGTCAACTCGGGGCCGCTGACCGGCACGCCCGGTGGGGAAGCCTTTGACCGCGCGGTCGCCTTTGTTGAGGAAAAGGGCGTGGGACACCGCGCCACCAACTACCGCCTGCGCGACTGGTTGATCTCGCGACAGCGCTACTGGGGCGCGCCTATTCCGATGATCCACTGCCCGAACTGCGGTGCTGTGCCCGTGCCCGATGACCAACTGCCCGTGGTGCTGCCGGACGACGTGGAATGGAAGCCCACCGGCGAGAGCCCCTTGAAGTTGCACCCGACCTGGCGCTTTACCACCTGCCCGGTTTGCGGCGGCGCGGCTGAGCGTGACACCGACACGATGGACACCTTCATGTGCTCATCGTGGTATCACCTGCGCTACCTGAGCCCTCGTTACGACCAGGGTCCCTTTGACCCAAAGGAATACGACTACTGGATGCCGGTGGATATCTATACCGGCGGCATCGAGCATGCCACCATGCATTTGATCTACACGCGCTTCTTCCACAAAGCCGGGCGTGACATGGGCATCATGGAAGGCCACGAACCCATGCTGAAGTTGCGGAATCAGGGCATGGTGCTGGGCGAGGATTCGGAGAAGATGTCCAAGAGCCGCGGCAACGTGGTCGCGCCGGATGGTCTGGTGAAGTCTTATGGTGCAGATACGGTGCGGGCTTATTTGATGTTCTTCGCGCGTTGGGATATGGGCGCTCCGTGGAACAGCAAGGGTATCGACGGCTCGGCGCGCTGGATCAGGCGCGTGTGGACCACGCTGGTTGAACCTGCCGCGGGCGGCCATGCGGCCCCGGCGATGATCCGCGGGTTGCGGCGCAAAGTGCACCAGACGGTGCGTTCGGTGACGCGCGACTTCGAGCAATTCGAGTTCAACACCATCATCTCAGCGATGATGGAGTTGATGAACGTGATGGTGGATGCCAAGTCGCAGGGTGCCTTTGGTACGCCGGCCTGGAAGGAAGCTGAAGAGATCTACCTGAAACTGTTGGCGCCGGTTGCCCCGCACATCACTGAAGAGTTGTGGCAGCGCCAGGGATATGCCTACTCGATTCACACGCAGCCCTGGCCGCAGGTCGATGAAGCTGCCGCGGCGGAAGATGAGATCACGCTGGTGGTGCAGATCAACGGCAAGGTGCGCGACCGCATCCAGGTACCGGCGGGTATCAGCGAGGCGGATGCCAGGGCCGCCGCGCTGGCGAGCGACGCGGTGCAGAAAGGGCTGGCCGGGCGAGAGCCCAGGCAGGTCATCTATGTGCCCGGGCGGCTGGTCAATATCGTCGGATAGATTGATCCCGCAACGCCAGGGTTCTGAGAATTGATCCAACACAACCAGCGGCGGGGAAATCCGACTTGCCGCTGGTTGCTTGATGATTGGGAGGGGTAAATGCGGCTGGAAGAATTGAACTGGATGGACGTGGAAGCCTACCTGAAAGGCGACGACAGGATCATGCTGGTCATTGGGTCCTGCGAGCAGCACGGCTATCTCAGCCTGCTAGCCGATATCAAGATTCCGCTTGCGTTGGCGGATGCCGCCAGCCAGCAAACCAGCGTACTGGTAGCGCCGCCGCTGAACTTTGGCAATTCGCCGTACTTTCTCAAGTACCCCGGGACGATCAGCCTGCGCGCCAGCACCTTCATGGACGTTTTGGAGGATGTTGTTCGCTCGCTGTACGGGCATGGCTTCCGGCGCATGCTGGTTCTCAACGGTCACGGCGGCAATGCTGCCGGGGGAACCCGACTCTATGAACTGGCAAATCAGTTGCCGGGTTTGAAACTAGGTTGGTACGAGTGGTGGCGTGCCACCAGCGTCACCGAGATCGGCATGCGCCACAACTTGCGCTTCTTTCATGCCAACTGGAGCGAAAACTTCCCCTTTACGCGGGTGAGCGAGCTGCCCGAGGGCGAAAAGCTGGCGCCGCAGTTTAAAGGCGTGCTGAACGCCGAGGAAACCCGCAGCACCTATGGCGACGGCGTGTTTGGCGGCGCCTATCAGGCGGACGACGAGATCATGCAGGAAATCTTTGATGCAGCCGTCAAGGACGTGTTGTTCGAGCTGGAGTTCTGAGAAGCAAAAAGCCTGTGAAAAATCACAGGCTTTTTTGTTCTCAGGCTTCGGTCAGCGTGCGGTCAGCTTCCAGGCAGCCGGTAGCAGTGCGGCGGCCAGGGTGGCTTTCAGCAGGTCACCGGGCAGGAAGGGCAGCACTCCAATTGCCAGCGCATGCCGGAGGCCGGTGAACATCGCCAGGTATGCCGCGCCACAGATGTAAATCAACAGTGAACCTATGGCGAAGAGTGCGGCCGTTTTTTGCCACGACCGCGTCCAGCCGCGTTCGGCCAACGCGCCGACCACCAACGCGGCGGTCAGAAATCCGACCAGGAAACCGCCGGTGGGGCCGGTTAAATGGGCCAGGCCGGAACCGCCGCCGGTGAAGAAGGGCAGGCCCGCCAGCCCGCCGGCCAGGTACAGCCCCAGGCTGGCCGTTCCGAGGCGCGCACCCAGCATGGCGGCGATTAGCAGCACGCCCAGGGTCTGCCCTGTGATGGGCACCGGCGTGAAGGGCAGCGGGATACGCACCTGCGCCAGCAGCGCGACGCCAGCCGTGCCAAGTAACACCCACGCGAAGCTCGTGATGGCCGTCTGGTGTAGTCCAATCCGGCGCGTCCATTGAAGCGATAATGTGCCTTGCATTCGTTGACCTCGCTTGAAAAAGAAGATGGTTTGAAAAGCCACGGGAAATTTTGCCACGATCCCGCCGTGTTGTGCAGGAGACAGGTGTAACCGCAGCGTAAGTGCTTGTTCCTTGTTTTTCAGGAACAAATACTTAAACACTGCCAGAACAGCCCGGTTGCGTGCAACAGGCCGGCGAGAAAATGCATTGACGAAACCGCGTGCATCGGTCAAAATCAATCCATGAATATTGATCCGCGCTTGTTGCGCCAGGCACGCATGGCCAAAGGAGCCCTGCTGTTGACGGTTCTCCTTGGGCTGGCGGGCGGCTTGCTGGTGATTGCCCAGGCTGGCAGCCTGGCCCGGATTGTGGACGGCGTGTTTCTGGGAGGGAAAAACCTCGAGCAGGTGATGCCCTGGCTGGTCACACTGCTGATCATTATTCTCCTGCGGGCGGGGGTTGTGCTGGGCGGCGAGGTGGCAGCGAGTGCGGTCGCGGTGCGAGTTAAAGCCGGGCTGCGCGAATTGCTCCTCGAAAAATTTCTGCGGCTCGGGCCAGCCTACCAGGCGCGCCAGCAGTCGGGCGAGCTCAGCGCGGCCGCGCTGCAAGGCGTCGATAACCTGGATGCCTATTTCAGCCAGTTCCTGCCACAGGTCGTGCTCGCTGGCGCCATCCCGCTGGCAGTTTTGGTGGCTGTATTTCCGCGCGACCTCCTTTCAGGGGTCGTGTTGCTGGTCACCGCTCCGCTCATCCCCGTATTTATGATCCTGATCGGCAAACTGGCTGAAAAAATCACCCGGCGGCAATTCCTCGCACTCAGCCGGATGAGCGCGTTCTTTCTGGATACCCTGCAGGGGCTGACCACTTTGAAGGCTTTGGGACAGAGCCGTGCCCGGGCTGAGAAAATCGGCGAGGTGAGCGAGCGCTACCGCCGGGCGACGATGGCTGTCCTTCAAATCACGTTCCTATCGGCTCTGGTGCTCGAACTTGTGGGCACGTTGAGTACGGCTATCGTGGCCGTCGAAATCGGCCTGCGGCTGCTTTACGGGCGCCTGGATTACGTGCAGGCCTTGTTCATCCTGATCGTCGCGCCGGAATTTTACCTGCCGCTGCGCAACCTGGGACTTCGCTTTCACGCCGGTATGAGCGGTGTGGCCGCAGCCGGTCGGATCTTTGAAATCCTGGACACGCCGGAAACAGATGTGCGCAGCCAATCGGTCAACGTTTTCCGGCCATTTGGGGAGAAAACCGACTGGCGGGATGAGCCGATTTGTTTTGAGGGCGTTTCGTACCAATACACGGGCCGGGATGAGGCTGTTCTACAGGATTTGACATTTTGCATACAGCCGGGGGAGCTGGTGGCGTTGGTGGGACGCAGCGGGGCTGGCAAGAGTACGCTGGCGTACCTGCTGTTGGGCTTTATCCAGCCCACCCAGGGCAAAATCAGGGTTGGGCGCCAGCGGTTGCAGGATATTGACCCCGGGCAATGGCGGCAGCAGATCGCGTGGGTGGGGCAACGCCCGGTGCTATTTCAGGGCACGCTGCGCGAAAACATGCGCATAGCCATGATAGACGCGGGCGAAGAGGAAATTCAGGCGGCTGCCCGGCGGGCAGGGCTGGTTGAGGTGGTGGATCAACTGCCGCAGGGTTGGGATACGCAAATCGGCGAAGGTGGCAGCCGATTGAGCGGGGGGCAGGCACAGCGGCTGGCGTTGGCGCGTGCGTTTCTGCGTGACGCACCGCTGGTGATTCTGGACGAACCCTCTGCTCATCTGGACCCGGAAAACGAAGCGTTGCTGACCCGGGCAATCCACGAGCTGTGTTACGATCGGACGGTACTGGTGATTGCGCACCGCCTGCACACCGTCCGGGAGGCGGATACCATCCTGGTACTCGAAGATGGGCGATTGGTGCAATTGGGCACCCATGATGAATTGATGGCGTCCGGCGGCGCTTACTCGGACCTGATACGGGCCGGGGAGGGGCAGGCTTGAAGACCTTTGTGCGGCTGCTGGCCTTTGTCAAACCCTTCTGGAAGGGCGTGCTGCTATCGATATTCACCTCGGCAGCAACGGTTGGCAGCAGCATTGGTCTGCTGGGAACCTCGGCCTACCTGATTTCCTTTGCCGCTCTGCAGCCTTCGATCGCCTACCTGCAGATGGCCATTGTGGGCGTGCGCTTTTTTGGGCTGGCGCGCGGCTTGTTCCGCTACCTGGAAAGGCTCAGCTCCCATTCGGTCAACTTCCGGTTGCTGGCGCGACTGCGCGTATGGTTCTATTGTGAATTGGAGCCGCTGGCGCCGGCGCGACTGATGAATTATCGTGGCGGCGACCTGTTGCAGCGGGCCGTGGGCGACATTGAGGTGCTGGAGAATTTCTACATACGCGTGATCGCGCCGCCCCTGGCTGCGCTGCTGGTGACGCTCGGCGCTGGATGGTTGATGACCGGCTGGCACCCCGAGCTGGCCAGCGTGCTTGCAGGAGGTTTGCTGTTGGGCGGCATTGCCGTGCCGTGGTTGGCGCATCGCATCAGCCAGGCGCCTGGACGAGGGCTGGCGGCAGCCCGCGCACAGATGAGCGCGACCTACATCGAGTCGCTGCAGGGGTTGGCCGATCTGCTGGCTTACGGGCAGGAAAGCGCGTTGAGAGACCGGATGAGCCAGAGCGAAAGCCGCCTGGCCGCTGTGCAAATGCGGCTGGCATGGTCCGGGGGTGTGGGCAATGCGCTTGGTCAGTTGGTGGGTAATCTGACCCTCGTGGCCATCCTGCTGGTGGCCATCCCGCTGGTGCGCGCCGGGCAGTTGGACGGCGTGCTGCTGGCGGTGGTTTCGCTGGTCACGCTGGCCAGTTTCGAGGCCGTGGCTCCGCTGCCGCAGGCTGCGCAGATGCTGGAGGCCAGCCTGGAATCGGCCCGGCGGCTCTTTGAGCTAGTGGATGCGCAGCCAGCGGTTTTGGAGCCCGCCTCACCGCTGCCGCCGCCGGCTGGCTCGGAACTCCGGGTGAGCAATCTCACCCACCGCTATACGGCTGCGCAACCGCCCGCGCTGCAAGGGTTGGACCTCGATTTGCCGCCGGGGTGTAAAGTGGCCCTGGTTGGGCACAGCGGCGCGGGAAAATCGACACTGCTGGCGCTGTTAATGCGCTTCTGGGATGCTCCGGCAGGCGTCATAATCTTGGACAACCAGGACATCCGTGATTACCGCAGCGAGGACGCCCGCCGCGTGTTCGCGTTCGTACCGCAATCAACCTACCTGTTCACGTCCACCCTGCGGCAAAATTTACATCTGGCGCGCCCGGATGCACCTGATCAGGACATCCATGCGGTTCTTGAACAAGCTGGCCTGCGTGATTGGCTGGAGCAACTTCCAAACGGCCTGGATACCTGGCTGGGCGAACGCGGCCAGCAGTTGAGTGGTGGAGAGTGCCAGCGGCTGGCTGTGGCGCGCGCGTTGTTGCAGGACGCGCCGGTCGTGCTGCTGGACGAACCCACCGCCCACCTGGACGCAATCACCGAACAGGAATTGATCGAAACGTTGCACCGGGTGTTGGCTGGAAAAACCGTGCTGTGGGCTTCGCACTCGCTGACTGGCATGCAGTGGATGGATGAAATTGTTGTGCTGGAGAGCGGTCGCGCTGTTGAGCGCGGTACCCATGCTCAATTGATCAAAAAGGGTGGGTTGTACGCTACGATGTACCGCAATCAGCATGACGAACTGATCGCTGATCTCTGACCGGTCGGAACTTTCGCCAACGCGCCTGCGTCTTAGCTCCAGGAAGGCTGCCACCGTCCGAAAGGCAGTCGTTCGGGAGGAGAAGATGAAATCCCGTTGGTTTGCGGTAATGCTCGCAATGTGCCTGCTTTTGCTGGCAGCCGTTCCGGTTCAGGCGGATGGGATCATCATTCCGTCGCCGCCGCCTTGTCCGGTGGATGGCTGCCCACCGGTGTTCCCGCTGGCACAATTGGCCATCAAATACCATCATGTTGATGTGAAGATCGACCGTCAAATCGCCGTGACGCATGTCGATCAGGTCTTCTATAACCCCAACGATTGGGCGGTGGAGGGTACGTACCTGTTCCCGCTGCCGCTGGACGCGGTGGTCACTCAATTCACCCTGTGGGTGGATGGAAAACCGGTGCAAGCTGAAATCCTGGATGCCTCTCAGGCGCGCCAGAAATACGAGGAGATTGTGCGCTCACTGCGTGACCCGGCGTTGCTGGAATATGCCGGGCGCGGCGCGGTGCAGGCCAGTATTTTCCCCATCCCGCCGCGGGGCGAGCGCCGGATAGAACTGGAATACTCCCAGGTGCTGACCGCCGAGAACGGCCTGGTACGCTACATCTATCCGCTCAACACCGAAAAATTCTCCGTCCAACCGCTGGAAAGCGTGCGAGTGAACGTATCGATCCAGTCCGATCAGCCGATCCGGACCGTGTATTCGCCCTCACACTCGGTGGAAATCAGCCGCCAGGGCGACAAGGCGGCAACCGCAGCCTACGAAGCCTCCAACCTGACCCCCGATGTGGATTTCGCGCTGTACTACTCGCTGGGTGAAACCGAAGCCTTTCACCTGTTCACCTATCGCGATCCGGGTGACCTGATCGAGAAGGACGGCTTTTTCACGCTGCTGCTGGCGCCGCCGCCCGGGTTGGTGACCGAATCGGTAGCCAAAGACCTATTGCTGGTGCTGGACCGTTCGGGGAGTATGGAGGGCGAGAAGTTCGACCAGGCGCAGCGCGCGCTGCGCTATATCTTGCAAAACCTCAACCCAGACGACCGTTTCTATCTGTCATCGTTCAGCTCCACCATCCAGGAATACGCCGCGGATCTGCGGCCGGCCTCGGAAGCCGGGCAGGCATCAGCCTGGGTGGACAGCCTCAGCGCGCTGGGCAGCACCGATATCAACCGCGCACTGCTCGAGGCGGCCTCCGTTGCGCAGGACGACCGCCCAACCTATATCATATTCCTGACGGACGGGCTGCCGACCGAGGGCGAGGTTGACCGCCAGAAAATCCTGGATAACTTCATGACCGCCGCGCCCGATGGCATGCGCCTGTTCACATTTGGGGTTGGCTATGACGTCGATACGCTCCTGCTTGATGCGCTGGCCCAGGATCATTCTGGAAGGACCACTTACGTGCGCCCGGGCGAAGCGCTGGATGAAACACTATCGGCGTTTTATGAAAGCATCAGTTCGCCGGTTTTGACGGATTTGAGCCTGGATTTTGGCGGCCAGCGCGTGTATGACACCTATCCCCAGGCGCTGCCCGACCTGTTTGCGGGCGGTCAGGTGGTGGTGGTGGGCCGCTATCGGGATGCTGGTGCTTTTGACCTGACCCTGCGCGGTTTTATCAATGGGAAGGAACTGACCTTCCGGTTTGACCGGCAGGAATTCACCGTTGACAGCCGCGCGGAAACCGGCCCGCTGGCCAATTTACCGCGGCTGTGGGCCACGCGAAAAATCGGCGTGCTCCTGACGAAGATCCGACTAAACGGGCCTGACCAGGAATCGATCGACCAGATCGTGCGGTTGAGCATCCGCTACGGGATTGTAACGCCCTACACCTCCTACCTGGTCACTGAAGAAGCCCCCCTCGGCGCCGCCAGCCAGCGCGATCTGGCCGATCAGAGCTACCAACAGCTCCAGGCCATGCCGACCCAGGCCAGCGGCGCGGGCGCGGTGGACAAAGCCGCCGAGCAAGGCGCGCTGTCAGCCGCGGAAGCCGCCCCGGCGATTTCGGAGGAGACCGGGCAGACGGTCAAACTGGCCGGTTCGCGCACCTTTGTGCTCAAAAACGGTGTCTGGTATGATACCGCCTTCGATCCAGCCCAGATGAAGCCTGCCCCCGTCCCCTTCCTGTCAGCCGAGTATTTCGCGATGGCCGACTCACGCGGCGATTTGGCCGCCGCGCTGGCGCTGGGGCAGCGAGTGGTGATTGTGGTGGGTGGAAATGCCTTTGAAATCGTCGAATCAGCTCAGCAGGCTGGTCAGAGCGTAAAGCCAGCCACGGCCACTCCGACCGCGGCCTCCGAGCGCCTGGCTCAACCTCAGCAGGTCGAGATCACGCCCACTGCCACGTCGGCCGGCGGCGAACCTTCGCTGGACAGTCCAATTCTGTGTACGGCGATTGCGCTGCCGTTGCTGCTGTTCATCTTCCTGGCCAGCGCGAGCCGGCGCAAGGAATAGCGCCGAATCCCCCAGAAATTGTGCTTCAGACAAGAATCTAAAACGCTGCAGCAGGGATTGCCCAGATCACTGCTGCAGCGTTTCACAGGAGAATGCATCTATAGGTTATTGCGCCAGATTAAAAGTTATCTGAGCAGTAGTTTATAAATGGGTTAGAGATTCTTGCCAAGCCAGGTTTCCAACTGGACGCGCGCGATCGCGCCTTCGCGCAGGATGCGCAGATCAGCACCGGTGCAATCCACGACCGTGGATGGCACGCCGCCGGGGCAGGCTCCGCCGTCGATCACCAGGTCAACCCGTTCGGTCAACTGCTCGAGCACTTCACCGGCCGTCACCGGGCTGGGCCAGCCGGAGAGGTTGGCCGATGTGGTTGCCAATGGACCCGCCTGGCGCAGCAGCGCTCGCGCGAAGGGGTGATCGGGCATGCGTACGCCGATGGTTGGCAATGGCGAAAGGTTGGCCGGCAGCGCCGGGTTGCGCGGAACGACGAGCGTCAACGCACCGGGCCAAAAATGCGCGGCCAGGCCGCCGGCGGATTCTCCCAGCCCGGCAGCTACTCGAGGCAGATGGTCGATCTCACCGATCAGCACGGCGATGGCCTTGCTGGTGTCACGCCCTTTCACCACGAATAGGCGGTCAATTGACTCGGTCCGATCGACCAGGCAACCCAGACCGTAAACGGTGTCGGTCGGGAACGCCACCAGGCCGCCGGCCAACAGCACTTCAAGGCTCGCAGGCAGGGCATTCGGGTGACTGGCAGGGATGATTTTTGCGCTCATGCGATATTCTCAAGTTTCACTACGCGCGGAAGACCGGCCAGATCGGGCAGCAGGCTGACCCTGGCACGCGGCAACAGGGCTTGAGCCAGCGCAGGCGCGCTTTCGCCCTGCCCGGATTCGATCTCCAGCAGGATGGCTCCCCCTGGCGTCCACCAACGGCTTGCGTCCTTCAGCAGCTCTTCAATCAGGCTGAGACCTTGCGGACCGCCGTCCAGCGCGCTGAGCGGTTCATATTTTGCCACTAGCAGTTCTTCCAGCGTGGCCGAGGGGATGTAAGGCAGATTGGCAACCACCAGGTCCAGCGGGCCGGTGATTCCATCCAGCAGATTGGTGTGCAGGAATTGAATGCGGTCCGCCACACCGTGGCGGCTGGCATTCGCGGCCGCTATTTTGATTGCGGATGTGGATTGATCGGTAGCCACCAGGTGAAGGTCAGATTGGCACTTGGCCAGACTGACGGCGATGCAACCTGAACCGGTGCCGACATCCGCCGCGCGCCGTCCTGGATGATTTTTTAACCATGCCAGGGCCTGTTCGACCAGCAATTCAGTCTCAGGACGCGGGATCAGCACATCAGGCGAGACGGTGAAATCCAGCCCGAAGAATTCCCAGTGGCCGAGCAAATAGGGCAGGGGGACGCCGTCAAGCCGGCGTGCCAGCAACCCATCAAGTCGCTCCTGCTGCCCGGCTTCGAGGGCGATTTCCGGGTGGGTCAGCACCCAGGTTCGGTTTTTTTGAAGGGCATGTGCAAGCAAAAGCTGGGCTTCCAGCCAGGCGTCCGGGCTGAGTGGTTCCAGCCGTTTGCGCGCTTCGATCAGCCAGTCGCCGCTGCTATTCATCACCCGCATCGTCACCCATGGACATACGCTCGCTCTCCTCACGCATGGAGAGTTCGTCAATGAATTCATCAATATCGCCGTCCAGGACCGCGGGCAGATTGAACGATGACAGGTTGATGCGGTGGTCGGTGACCCGGTTTTGCGGGAAGTTGTAGGTGCGGATTTTCTCGGAGCGTTCGCCGGTGCCGATCTGTGACCGGCGCGAATCGTCCAATTCCTGCTGCCGTTTCTGCTGCTCCATATCGTACAGGCGCGCTCGCAGGATGCCCATGGCGCGCAGTTTGTTCTGCAATTGTGAACGCTCATCCTGCACCGCCACTACCATGCCAGTGGGGGTGTGAATCAGGCGGACCGCGGTGGAGTTCTTCTGCACGTTTTGGCCGCCAGCACCGGCCGAACGGTACACCTCGATCTGGATATCCTTTTCTGGGATCTGGATATCCACATCCTCTACCTCGGCCAGCACCGCGACGGTGATTGTGGAGGTGTGAATGCGTCCGGCGGCTTCGGTGACCGGCACGCGCTGCACGCGGTGGACGCCGGATTCGAACTTCATGCGCGAATAAGCGCCTTTGCCTTTGATGTTGAAACTGATTTCCTTGAGGCCGCCGATACCGATCTCGCTCTGCGAGATGATTTCCACCTTCCAGTGTCTGCGTTCGGCATATCGCGAGTACATGCGGAACAAGTCAGCCGCGAACAGCGCCGCTTCGTCGCCGCCGGTGCCGGCGCGAATTTCCACGATGACGTTGCGGTCGTCGCGCGGGTCTTTGGGAACCAGCATACCTTTCAGCTCTTTTTCCAGGAGCTCAACCTGCGGCTCCATTTCAAGCAACTCAACCTCGGCCAGGTCCCGCATCTCGGCGTCATCGCCATTCAGCAGCGTGCGGGCTTCCTCAATTTGCCTGAGCAATGAGCGGTAGGCCCGCGATTTCTCCACGATGGCTTCAATTTCTGAGCGTTCCTTGGCCAGTTCAGCGATGCGCTGATAATCATCCGCGCTTTGTTCCAGCAGATGACTTAATTCTTCAAAACGTCCTTCAATCGATGCAAGCTTTTCGAGCATACTGGTCCAGACCTGGTTGAAAAAGGGTTGATTCGATCACCAAATTGGTAATTATACCAGCCTTTTCCGTGGAAAAAACCACCGCTGATCGGGCTGCGCTGGGCGAAAATCTGTATGCAGCCTGAATTCAATTGCGCAAGCAGGGGTTCTGCTATAAAATGGGAGCAGGTTACGGAGCTTCGACCGGGGTGGTGATTCATCCGTAACTTTGCTTGCTTCCGCTGAGAACTTGTCCCCGTTCAGGCGGGATTGAATCCCCAGAAACGGCACGGCCAAATCAGTAAACGGATTCTAATAAAAATGTGTGCAAAAGGCGTTGATCTTTTGTGAGTCAGGAGCCGTCTATGAGTGTTGTAACCCTTTCTCAAATCCAGTTTGCAGTCACGACGATCTATCACTTCTTTTTTGTGCCCTTGACGTTGGGACTTGCGGTGTTGGTGGCGATCATGGAAACGCTGTATGTGCGCACCAACAACGAAATGTACAAGCGCATGACCAAATTTTGGGGCAAGCTTTTTTTGATCAATTTTGCGATGGGCGTCGTCACCGGCATTGTCCAGGAATTCCAGTTTGGCATGAACTGGTCGGAATATTCCCGTTTCGTGGGCGATATCTTTGGCGCACCGCTGGCGATTGAAGCGCTGCTGGCCTTCTTCCTGGAATCCACCTTCCTTGGTTTCTGGATTTTTAGCTGGGAGCGGGTGTCCAAACGGCTGCATCTGGCTGCCATCTGGTTGGTGGCCATCGGGTCGTCGCTTTCGGCGTTGTGGATTTTGATTGCCAACTCGTTCATGCAACAACCGGTCGGTTTTGCGATTGAGAACGGGCGCGCGGTGATGACCAGCTTCCTTGCGCTGATTCAGAACGCAAACGTGTGGGTGCAATTCCCGCACGTGATTTTCTCCGGCTTTACCACGGCGGCTTTTTTTGTGATGGGCATCAGCGCATATCACCTGCTGCGCGGCAGGACGGAGGTCTTCAAGCGCTCCTTCCAAATCGCGGCGGTGTTTGGCAGCCTCTCGATTCTGATGGTCATCCTGATTGGGCACAGCCAGGCACAACACATGGTTCAGACCCAACCGATGAAGATGGCGGCTGCCGAAGCGCTCTGGGAAACTGCGGATCCGGCGTCGCTGTCGATTTTTACGATTATGGATCAAAAGACTGGCGAAAACCTGGTCGATTTGCGCATCCCCAATGTTCTCAGTCTACTCTCGTACAACCGCCTGACAGGTGAGGTGCGTGGCATGAAGGACCTCCAGGCGGAGTTTGAACAAAAGTACGGGGCGGGCAACTACATTCCCTCCATTTTTGTCAATTATTGGTCCTTCCGCGTCATGGTTGGCGTGGGCTTTTTGATGGCGGCGATCGTGGCTTATGCTCTTTATAATGTCTTGCGAAACAAGTCCGACGGCAAGTTCAAATTCCTGAGCCTGTTCCCATTCTTTATGATCCTTCCGTACCTGTCAAATTCAACCGGCTGGATTCTTACGGAAATGGGGCGGCAGCCGTGGGTGGTTTACGGCCTGCTTAAAACGGAAGATGCTTTTTCGCCAAACCTGACCCCGGGCATGGTGCTCACGTCATTGATCGGGTTTACGCTGGTTTACGGTTTGTTACTGGTGGCGGATGTTTACCTGCTGGCCAAGTACGCCAAAGCTGGCGTTGAGACGGCGCCGCAAAAAGCAAAGCGCACCACGGATGAAGAAGCATACTGGGAATAGGAGGAAAAAATGGAATTAAACGTCCTCTGGTTTATCTTGATCGCGGTTCTGTACATTGGCTATTTCGTCCTGGAAGGCTTTGACTTTGGCGTTGGGATTTTGCTGCCGTTCCTTGGCAGAACCGATCTCAAGCGCCGGGTGATGATCAACACCATCGGCCCGCACTGGGATGGCAACGAAGTCTGGTTGCTCACCGCGGGCGGCGCTACCTTCGCGGCATTCCCACAGTGGTATGCCACGCTGTTCAGCGGTTTCTATCTGCCGCTGTTCCTGATGCTGATTGCATTAATCGTGCGTGGCGTGGCGTTTGAATTCCGCGGCAAGGATGACAATCCCCGCTGGAGGGCATTGTGGGACTGGTGCATCTTCTTTGGGAGCCTGATCCCAGCACTGTTGTGGGGCGTGGCGTTCACCAATTTCGTCAAGGGCGTGCCGATCGATGCCAATATGATGTACACCGGCGGGTTCTGGAACCTGCTGAACCCCTTCGCACTGTTGGGCGGCGTAGTTTCGGTGCTGGCTTTTACCTTGCACGGAGCCATTTTCCTCACGCTCAAGACGCATGATGAGATTTCGACCCCTGCTCGCAAAATCGCCAATCAATTGTGGGTGCCGCTGATGCTGGCTCTGCTGGTCTATACGGTGGTGCTCTACCTGACCACGGATGTGGTGAACCGGCTGGGCTGGAATCCGGGCGTGGTACCTATCTTTACTGTGATCGCCTTTTTGGTGACCGGTTGGTTCCTGCGCCAGAAGCGTGACGGCTGGTCGTTTGTGTTCATGGCAGCTTCCATTGCCCTGGCTGTCATCACCATCTTCCGCATCCTGTTCCCGAGCGTGCTGGTGTCCAGCACCGACCTGGCTTACAGCTTGACGATTTACAACAGCTCCTCGAGCGATTACACACTGTCGGTGATGAGCACGATTGCGTTGATCTTTGTGCCGATTGTGCTCGCCTATCAGGGATGGACGTACTGGGTATTTCGAAAACGGGTGAAATCCAATCCACAGGAATTGCATTACTGATTCAATCTGGTATGGTTCAAGGCGGGCAGGTACTTTGCCCGCCTTTGCGTGCCTGGCGAAATTCCCGGAATTGGGTGAGTTGTCGTACAATCTGGATAAAGCAAGATAATCGGGGAGGATTACTGATGAGCCATTGCTGCGAAAAACGAACTGTCGTAACCACTGACCAGGCCCCCAAGGCTATTGGTCCCTATTCAGTGGCGATCAAAGCCGGGCCGTTTGTCTTCACTTCCGGCCAATTGGGTTTGGACCCTGTCTCGGGGGCCATTGTGGAGGGCGGGGTGGAAGCAGAGACCCGTCAGGCATTAACCAATTTGAGCCACGTGCTTGAGGCGGCTGGCTCCAGCCTGGCCCTGGTGGTAAAAACCACGGTTTTCCTGCGCGACATCAACGATTTTGCCCGCATGAACGCCGTCTATGGCGAGTTCTTCACGCAGAATCCGCCGGCGCGGTCGGCCGTGCAGGTCGCGGCGCTGCCCAAGGGCGGCGCGGTTGAAATTGAAGCGGTTGCCCATTTGCCCTCCGAGGATTAATCGGTTACCTGGCGCCTGTCATGACGCAAGTATCGATCATCATCCCTTGTTATAACGAGCAAAACACCATCGCGCTGCTGTTGCATGCGTTGTATGATCAAACCTACCCGCGGGCCAATATTCAAGTGGTCATCGCCGACGGCTGCTCAACCGATCGCACGCGCGAGGTGGTCGCCCAATTCCAAAGAGAAAACCCTGAGATGGCGATTCACCTGGTTGAGAACCTCGAACGCAGCATTCCATCCGGGCTTAACGCTGCGCTGGATGCAGCCACTGGTGAGATCATCGTGCGGCTGGATGCGCATTCGGTGCCGGCGCGCGATTACGTTGAGCGCTGTGTCAGCGGCCTGCAAAACCACCTGGGTGACAATGTTGGCGGCGTGTGGGAAATTCAACCCGGTGGGGCGACATTTACCGCGCGCGCCATTGCCGCGGCGGCTGCTCATCCTTTGGGTGTGGGCGACGCGCGTTACCGCTATTCCGATCAGCCGGGCCTGGTGGATACGGTGCCCTTCGGTTCCTTTTTTGCCGAAATGCTCAACCGGGTGGGCCGGTACGACCCAACGCTGCTGTCGAACGAGGATTACGAACTCAATACCCGCATCCGACTTCAAGGCGGCAAGGTGTATTTCGACCCTGCCATCCGCTCCGTCTACTTTGCCCGTTCCACGCTGTCCAGCCTGGCCAGGCAGTATTTCCGTTACGGCTACTGGAAACTGCGTATGCTGAAACGCTACCCGGCCACGCTGCGCTGGCGGCAAGCTTTGCCCCCGGTCTTTACGGCATCCCTGCTAATTTTGATGCTCGCGGCCGTATTCCTGCCATTGGCGCGCTGGCTGCTGCTGCTCGAATTGGGAACTTATTTCATGATCCTGGCCGCTGGATCAATTCCGGTGGCTCGCAAAAAACGCGATCTTCGGTTTATAATTGGCGTCCCGCTGGCCATCGTAGTGATGCACGTGGCCTGGGGCACGGGATTCCTTTGGAGCCTGATCAAATCGGCGGTAGAATCATAAACCATGGTCGCTAAGCAACCTCCTCAGAAATCACTCTGGCGCATGCGCGCCGGTGAACGGCGTGTGCTGCTGGTCATCGGCGATGCGCTGGTAACGATCATCGCGCTGGTGATTGCGTTGTATTTTTGGGCGCAGGGGGATGCCTGGCTAAATTTTTCCTGGGAATTCCTGGATCAACGCGTACCCACCTGGTTTGTTTTGCTTCCGATCATATGGATCATTTTGTTGATCGAGCTTTACGATGTGCGCCGTGCCAACAACCGAAGCGACACCCTGCGGGGGATCGCTCTTGCGGCTGGCTTAGGCATGATCGTGTACCTGCTGTTTTTCTTTGTCGCCAAGGATCCGTTGCCGCGCCGCGGCGTAGCCGGTTTTGTGCTGGCGGCATCCGTGCTGACCACTGCCTGGCGCATGTTGTACATCCGCATCTTTACCGCACCGCAATTTATGCGCCGGGTGCTCATCGTGGGCGCCGGGCGGGCTGGCAGCACCCTGTTGCAGCACCTTCGCCAGATTTACCCTGCGCCATTTTTTGTTGCCGGTTTCATTGACGACGATCCCTCCAAACTGGGCGAGGAAGTGGAAGGCGTCAAAGTGATGGGCGGCGGCAGCGATTTGCTTGCGATCATCGAGCGCGAATACATTTCTGATTTGATCTTTGCCATTTCTGGCGAAATGAATTCGGTCACGTTCCATGCCCTGTTAAAAGCCCGCGAGCAGGGCATCGAAGTTTCCACCTTCAACAGCGTTTATGAAGAGCAATTGGGGCGCGTGCCGATTTCCCTGCTGCAATCCGATTGGATCCTGCGTTCCTTTGTGGATCAGGCGCACGCCAATGCTTTTTATGATCTGGCAAAACGGCTGTTGGACCTGCTGGGCGGACTGGTGGGTTGTCTGGGCATGCTGTTCGTTTTGCCTTTTGTTGCTCTGGCCACCTTGCTGGATAGTGGATTCCCGCTGTTTTATTCCCAGGAACGCTTGGGATTGTATGGAAAACCGTACAAGATTTATAAATTCCGCACCATGGTGACAGACGCCGAAAAAGACGGCCGCGCCCGGCCCGCCTCTGAAAATGACGAGCGCGTGACCGGGGTCGGGCGGTTCCTGCGGCGAAGCCACCTGGACGAGTTGCCGCAATTCCTTAATGTGCTGGTCGGCGATATGAGCCTGGTTGGTCCCCGATCTGAGCGGCCGCAATTGATTGAGAAATTTCAAAACGAGATCCCGTTTTACCGCGCGCGCCTGTTTGTCAAACCCGGTCTCACCGGGTGGGCGCAGGTCAATTTTGGCTACGCCTGGAACATCGACACCAATACGATTAAGCAGGAATTTGACCTGTATTACATCAAGCACCGCAATCTTCTATTGGATATGATCATCCTGGTGCGCACGGTCAGTACGGTAATTGGGCTGAAAGGTCGGTAAGGGTTGAAGACAAAACCCAATATTCGCAATCGCTACATCCTACTGGGGGATCTGCTGCTGATCGTCGCCGCCGCCATGGGCAGTTATGCGTTGCGACTTGAGTTGGGCCCAGCTTTCTTGACCTATCTGCCGACGGTATATTGGCTGATTGGCGTTTCCTTGATCGTCAAGCCGCTGTTCTTTGCCTATTTTGGCCTGTACCGACGCATGTGGTCGTATGCCAGCGTGCGCGAGATGACACTGATTGTGCTGGCTGTGACCACAGCCACCCTGGTGGTGTCGGTGGTGATGATCAGTCTGCACAGCCTGGGCGTATTTGCCGGGCTTTCGCGGTCAGCGCTGGCGATCGACTGGCTATTAACCATCATCCTGTGCGGCGGACTGCGCTTTACCATGCGCATCCTGGCGGAGAATGCTTCGCAAAGCATTTCCAAATCGAAAACGCGGCGCGCGCTGATCGTGGGCGCAGGCGACGCAGGCGCGCTGGTGGCCCGCGAACTGCAGAAGAACTCACAGGTGAATTTGCTGGCGGTGGGGTTTGTGGACGACAACCCAACCAAACAGCACCAGCAAATTTACGGTATTCCGGTTGTGGGGACGCTGACCGAACTGGCACGTTTGCTGGACAACCATCACATTGACGAAGTCATCATCGCCATCCCCAGCGCGCCAGGCCGCGTGATCCGCACTGTGGCGGATGTTTGCCGCTTGAAGGGCATCCCGTTCCGGACAATGCCTGGAATTTATGAGTTGTTGGGCGGCAAGGTGAGCGTCAGCCGCCTGCGCGATGTGGACATCACTGACTTGCTGCGACGGGACCCGGCGCGCATCCGCGACGAGGAAATCGGCGAAGCCCTGAACGGGCGGATTGTGCTGGTGACCGGCGCGGGCGGCTCGATCGGCCGGGAACTTTGCCGTCAGATCGCCCGCTGGGGGCCTGCCGAGTTGTTGATGCTGGGGCACGGAGAAAACAGCATCTTTGAAGCGCTGCTGGATTTGCAGGAAAGCTTCCCCAGCCTGCTGGCGCGCCCGTTGATTTGTGATGTGCGCGACCGCGAGCGCATGGAAAACCTGATGATGCGTTACCGACCGCAGGTCGTCTTTCACACGGCGGCACACAAGCACGTGCCGATGATGGAGAAAAATGTCGAAGAGGCGGTCACCAACAACATACTGGGCACACGCAATTTGGTGGATTTATCGCTGGCACACGGCGTGGAAAGGCTGGTGATGATTTCCACCGACAAAGCCATCCGGCCGGTCAACGTGATGGGTGCCACCAAGCGCATCGGTGAGATGATTGTCCTGGATGCGGCGGCGCGCTCCGGACTGGCCTATTCGGTGGTCCGTTTTGGCAACGTGCTGGGCAGCCGCGGCAGCGTTGTGCCGATTTTCAAGCGGCAAATTGCGCGCGGTGGCCCCATTACCATCACCCACCCGGATATGCGCCGGTATTTTATGACCATCCCGGAGGCTGTATACCTGGTGCTGCAATCTGCCACCCTGGGTCACGGCGGCGAAACGTATGTCCTGAACATGGGGCAGCAGGTGCGCATTCTCGATCTGGCCGAAGACCTCATCCGCCTGTCTGGACTGGTGCCAGGCAAGGATATCGAGATCGTGTTCACCGGGGTGCGCCCGGGCGAAAAGCTGAGCGAGGATTTGTGGGACGAGGGCTGCTCCTTCCAACCCACACCGCACCCGGATATCTACCACCTGGAAGTGCACGACGAACTGCACGGCGATGAATTGCGGCGCGCGGTGAATGAACTTGGCCGCCTGGCTCAAGAGGGGGATGCATCATCGATCATCCGGCTGTTGGATGAGCTAATTCCTGGATCCGAAGTGCGCTGCACGCCGCCTCCAGAGTTGACCGCAATTGACTGATGGCTACGCTGACCCGCACCGAATGGGATTTATTCCTGGCTGGCAATCCTAAGGCTCATCTGCTGCAATCCGGCGAATGGGGCGACCTGAAAAGCTCCTTCGATTGGACTCCCGAGCGCATCCAGGTTGGCGAATGCGGCGCGCAAATCCTTTTCCGGCGGCTGCCGCTTGGGTTGACCATCGCCTACATCCCCAAGGGGCCGGTAGGCGAGGATTGGTCGGTATTGTGGCCGGAAGTGGATGCGCTGTGCCGGCGGAAACGGGCCATTTTGCTTAAGGTTGAACCAGACGCCTGGGAGGATGAGGACGCGGAGATAGCCGCGAAAATGACTGGCTTCATTCCATCCTCCGCGATTCAACCGCGCCGGACGGTGTTGATCGATCTTACGGGCAGCGAAGAGGACTGTCTGGCCCGTATGAAGCAAAAGACGCGCTATAACATTCGGTTGGCGCAAAAAAAGGACGTCGTCATTCGCGAGAGCGATGATCTGGACGCTTTTCAACAACTCATGATGACCACCGGAAGCCGGGATGGCTTTGGCGTGCATACGCTGGCCTATTACCGGCGGGTTTATGATCTATTTACCGCTACCGGAAAGGTCGCCCTGCTGCAGGCTGAATATGAGGGCCGGCCGTTGGCAGCCATTATGGCATTTGCAGCCGGAGAGCGCGCATGGTACCTGTATGGCGCAAGCTCGGATGAAGAACGCAACCGCATGCCAACTTACCTGCTGCAATGGGAAGCCATGCGATGGGCCGCCGTTCGCGGATGCAAAACCTACGACCTGTGGGGTGTTCCTGACGAGGACGAGGAAACGCTGGAAAGCCAGTTTGAGCAGCGCTCGGATGGATTGTGGGGCGTCTACCGCTTCAAGCGGGGTTTCGGCGGACGATTGAAGCGTTCGGTGCGCGCCTGGGATCGGGTTTACCAGCCGCTTCTCTACCAGGTGTATTTGCGGGTTGTCAAGCGAAGCCGGGAGGGGTGAGCCTGTGGCACATTTCTGCCTGCAATGCGGAGCCGAAATGAAGCTGACCTGGGATGAACGCGCCCGCGAAGCCTGCCCGCGCTGCGGCTGGATTTTCTATCCGCAACAAAAGCTGAGTGCGGCTGGGCTGATTGAGAGAAACGGCAGACTGCTTCTGGTCCGGCGCGCTATTGAACCCTGGAAGGATTGCTGGTACCTGCCGGCCGGCTACGTGGAAGTCGATGAAGACCCCGTGGATGCAGCCCGGCGCGAGGTGCTGGAAGAAACCGGCCTGCGGATGAGCGTGGTGGGCTTGTTGCAGGGTTATTTTATAGACGATGATCCGCGCGGGAACGGCTTTTTGCTGGTGTATGCCTGCCGCATCAAGGATGGCTCGCTGGAAATCAAGCCGGAAACCAACCAGGCTGGCTTTTTCCCGCTGGACGGTATACCACGGCCATTGGCCGGCGCCGGTCACGACCGCGCCATCCTGGCCTGGCAGACTGGCTCATTCCCGTCGCCGGGTTTGGAGCAGACATGATGAGCGAATCCTGGCTGCCGGACGAATGGAATCAGTCGATCGCGCACCTACCGAACGCGCACCTGCTGCAAACCTGGGAATGGGGGCAGATCAAGGCGCAGGTAGGTTGGAAGGCCGAACCGCGCCTGTGGCGTGATGCCGCCGGCAGGATTTGCGCGGCGGCGCTGATCCTGCAGCGCGAACTGCGCCTGGGAGGTTTTTCGGCACACCTGAATGTGCTGTATATCCCGCGCGGGCCGCTGATGGATTGGAGCGACGCCGCGCTGCGGAGGCGCGTGCTGGATGACCTTGAGGATTATGCCAGGTTGAAACGCGCCCTGTTTTTAAAAATGGACCCGGAGGTTGTTCTGGGATGGAATGAGCCTGGCTCACCGGAGGACGAGGTGGATGCGGTCGGCACGGCCGTGCAACGCGAGCTGACCGAACGCGGCTGGCGTTTTTCGGGCGACCAAATCCAGTTTCGCAACACGGTGATGGTCGATTTGAGGGGCAATGAAGAGGACTGGTTGGCGCGCATGAAGCAAAAGACGCGCTACAACCTCCGCCTCGCGCAACGTAAGGGAGTAACGGTGCGGCGGGGTGGCAAAGACGATTACAACGATCTTTACCGCATGTACGCCGAAACGTCGGTGCGGGATGGGTTTGTCATCCGGCCGCAATCCTATTATGAATCCGTATGGAATCAATACGTGCAACTTGGCATGGCCTGCCCGTTGATCGCCGAGGTGGAAGGCAAAGCGGTGGCCGCGGTGTTCGTCTTCTGGTTTGCCGGGCGCGCCTGGTACATCTATGGTATGTCGCGCAGCCAGCACCGCGAGAAAATGCCCAATTACCTGCTGCAATGGGAAGCCATGCGGCTGGCGAAAGAAAAGGACTGCCGGGCGTACGATCTGTGGGGCGCACCGGAAATGTTTGATGAAACCGATTCGATGTGGGGTGTTTACCGGTTTAAAGAAGGATTGGGCGGAAAGGTGATGCGCACGCTGGGTGCCTGGGATTATCCGGCAAGCCGAAACTGGTATGCCCTCTACACCCGCCTGCTGCCGAAACTGCTGGGCTGGATGCGCCGCCGCGGTCAAAAGCGCACGCGCCAGGAAGTGGGGCTATGAAGCTGCCGCGTCTCCGAATTGCGCATCTACCCACGCCGATTGAGCCGCTGCCACGCCTGAGCGC
>JAPKMQ010000039.1 GCA_026645875.1 Longilinea sp. | reverse complement strand
TCTTCGACTTTTTCCCCAGGCTGGGCAATCACAGCAATGGGCGTGCTCACCGGCACAACGGAGCCCTGCTCCACCAACTGCTTGTGCAGAATGCCGGAAAAGCTGGACTCAACTTCGACCGTGGCTTTGTCTGTTTCAATTTCGGCAAGGATCTCGCCCTTGGCGACGGTTTCGCCTTCGGCCTTCACCCAGCGCACCAGCGTGCCTTCGGCCATGTCAAAACCCAGCTTGGGCATGGTGACAATATCGGCCATTACAGCACCTCCTTGACCGCCTGGATGATATCCTCCACATTCGGGATGGCGGATTGTTCCAGCGTGCGGTTATACGGAAGAGGAACTTCCTTCTGGGCAACGCGCTTGACCGGAGCGTCGACGTAATCAAAAGCCTCCTCATAAATTCGGGCAGTGATTTCTGAACCGACTCCGTAGGATTTCCAACCTTCTTCAACAATCACCGCACGGTTGGTCTTCTTGAACGATTCAATCACCGGGTCCATATCCAGCGGTCGCAGCGTGCGCAGGTCAACAATTTCAGCTTCGATGCCTTCTTTGGCCAGTTGGTCGGCTGCTTTGAGCGACAGCTCGAGCATCTTGCTGTAGGTCACAATCGTCACATCCTTGCCGGGCCGCTGAATGGTTGACTTGCCGATCGGAACAATGTAATCACCTTCCGGCACTTCACCGCGCGTCTGATACAACGTGGCATGCTCAATAAACATGACCGGGTCGTTGCTGCGGATGGCCGCTTTGAGCAGACCCTTGGCGTCGGCCGGCGTTCCCGGGGCGACCACCACCAGACCGGGGAAGTGCGCGAAGATGGCATCCGGTGTTTGCGAATGCGTGGCACCCAATTGCCGCCCGCCGCCGCCCACCGTGCGAATCACCAATGGCAGTACCATCTGTCCGCCAAACATGTAATGCATCTTGGCAGCTTCGTTCACGATGTGATCCATCGCCGAGAACGCAAAATTGATCGTCATCAATTCAGCCACCGGGCGCAGCCCGGTCAACGCGGCGCCAATGCCGCCGCCAATGATGGCTGCCTCAGAAATGGGCGTATCCCGCACCCGGTCCGCCCCAAAATGATCGTAAAAGCCCTTCGTCACGGCGTAGGTGCCACCCCACACGCCCACTTCCTCTCCCATGATAAAAACCTTGGGATCGCGTTCCATTTCTTCCCATAATGCCTGGGAAATGGCTTCTCGCATGGTTAACCGTGCCATTTTCCCACCTCCTAGTAGGTCTCGAAGTAAACGTTTGTGTAAAGCTCTTCAGGCGCAGGCTCGGGGCTGTTTTCAGCGAATTCCACCGCGTCGCGCACTTCTTCTTCAATCACATCTTCCAGCTTGACGATCTCTTCCTCGCTGGCAATGCCGGCCGCGATCAGGTATTTTCGGAACATGCCGATCGGATCGTTCTCCTGGTAGCGGTGAACCTCGTCCGCCTTGCGGTAGCGTTCCGGGTCGCCCATGGAATGGCCGCGGAAACGGTAAGTGTTAATTTCAAGGAACCGCGGCCCACCCCCGGCGCGGATCTCCTCCAGCATTTTGGCGCTGGCTTCCTTGACCGCCAGTACGTCCATGCCGTCGACTTCGTCGTTCAGAATGGCGTAGCCATCGGCCTTTTTGCGGATGTCCGAAACGGCGGAGGCACGATCAACCGCCGTGCCCATGCCGTACTGGTTGTTCTCGCACACCCACAACACCGGCAAATTCCACACCTTCGAAAGGTTGAGCGCCTCATGGAAATAGCCAATATTGGTGGCGCCATCTCCGAACATGCAAATTGTCACGCCCGGTGTTTTGCTGTACAGGTCCCCCAATGCCAGGCCGGCTGCCAGCGGCAGATGAGCGCCGACGATGGCATGTCCGCCCCAGTAATTCTTCTTCACGTCCGCCATGTGCATCGAGCCGCCCTTGCCCTTGGAACAACCGGTGGCTTTTCCCAGCAACTCGGCGATGATTTCGCGCGCCGACAAGCCGCAGTTATAAGCCACGCCGTGATCGCGGTAGGCGGTAATGACTCGGTCATCCGGCGTGCGCGGAGCAATCAAGCCGGTCGATACGGCCTCCTGCCCGATGTAAAGGTGCAAAAAACCGCCGATCTTCCCCTGCTGGTAAAGCTCGGCTGCGCGTTCTTCCATTCGGCGAATGGCAACCATTTGGTGATATAGATCCAGATATTCTTTTTTCTCCATCGTGGAGTCCCTCCTGCTGTGATGCGAGTCCGTCATCCTCGTAATAATGCTGTTGAGTTAACATTATTACGATAATATATATCTTAATTATTGATTTGCAGAATTATACCAGAATCGATTTTCAATTGCACGCAAATCACATATATTTTACAAAACTCTTACGATACAAAGCTAGTATTGACAATTAGAATTTGATAATGATTCTCAATCCGCAACCTGGCACACGATGTGTCCAAAAAATAACCGGACATGCTATTCACATGTCCGGTAAATCGTTTCTCAATCGAGGATCAGTCTTCAGGGAAACGCGGATACGGTTTTATCAGGTCGCTCCCCCGCCGGCGCGACAGGATCGCCTGCCAGAAGTAAATCGTCAGGCCAATCACAAACCCGATTCCCAGGACAAGAAAGTCCATTGTCCCAATGGGGGTACCCTGCGCCGGGTAAAGCATTGACCCTGCGATGGTCCAGCCCAAAATAGCCACCGTCAGAAGTCCAAAGAGGACCAGCAGGAGGGAATTAACTTTTCCAGCGCCAGTTTCTCCGCGTTTAACCCATTCCCGCTTCGCCAACGGGTGAAAAACCGCCGCCAGGGCCGGCAAAACCTGCATGCAGATCATCGCGAACAGGGTCGAATGCAGGGTTTTCATCACGCCCGCGCTGGCAGCAAAGGATACACCAACCTGCGCAAAAATTGTGAAGAGCAGGGTGGCGACCAGCGGGTTGTGATTTCCGGTGTGAATAAAGCGCACCAGATCGACCAGGAAGCCGTCCTTCGCCAATGCATAGACCGTCCGGCCAAAAGAACGGACCATTGCCTGCAGCGCAGCCACCAACCCGGCCAGAATGCCGGCCGTGGAAACACAAAACAGCACGTAATTGGGTTGAAGCAAAGCCGCGTAAAAAGGCAGCCAGGGCAAGGCCGGCTTTTCCAACTGGTTATTGTACAGGAACAGGTGGCTTTCGGCAGCCAGCCAATCGGCGGGCAGCGCGCGGTTCAGTAAGACCATCGCGCCAATCGCCAACCCCGCGCTCGCCAGGATGGCCAGCCAGCCACTCCACAGCGTTGATCTGACGGGCCGCCCCTGGATTTCGCTGGATTGCAGAACCGGCAAGCGTGCCCCGAAGAAAATCAGGAGGCCCAGTGGGATACCCATGAGAAACAAGGGCGACGGTGTGGTGGTGAACAGCAGCGTAAGTGCTCTGGCCTCCGACACCCGCCCGGCAAAGCTGCCCTGGCCCAACATCTCATCCCACCGGACGGCAAAACCGGCGGGGTCGGCATTGACCAACTGAAAAAGGATGACTGCCCAACCAGCCAGCGCCAATAGGAGCAGCACCACCGTAGCGCGGGCATTTGCCCTGGGAGAGAGCGTGCTGAGCAGGAAAGCCAGAAATAGCACCACCGTTCCTGCGATGATGGCGCCTTGCGGCTGCGTCATCGTTACAGCAAGTTCGGCAATGTTCGAATTCTGGAATTCCGCAGAGGTGTACAGCAGGAAGGGCGTGATCACAGCCTGCGACGCCAGCACAGCAATCGCGCCAACCGCCACCGCCGCCGCTATGAGCATGCAAATGGTTCCGGCGAAAGCCAGCGGCGCCGGCAATACGCGGCTTGCCAAAACGTAATCCGCGCCGGCATGCGGCACCGCCGCCCCAATCAAGGTATACAGGATTACCAGAACGATGTTCACGCCAACCGCGATGGCAATGGCGTTGATCATATTGGCGGAAGGCCACAACCCCATGCCAATTCCCAGGGGCAGCAATTCAATCAAGCCCAGGCAGCCTGCCAGAGCCAGAATGGTTGCGTTTTGAAAGCCCAGATGCTTCTGAAGTCCGGTTCTGTTCAGGTTTTCTGCCGGTGCGGCGTTGGATTCTGGGCTAATTTCAGATTGTGCCATGTACTGTCCTCCCCGGGCATGCAAGCATGAATTACTAATTGTACCCGATCCAGTTTTCAGAAAATGCCCAAGCCAATTAACAGATTAGTAAGCTTAAACAAAACTTCCCTCCCCGGTTGAACTCCAGGGAGGGAAGTTGCTTTCTTTCAGAGAGCCGTTTACAGGTCGGTGTTGACCTTGCCGGAGGCGTGCTTGATGGCAGCCTTGGCGGCAGCCAGGCGCGCGATCGGTACGCGGAACGGAGAGCAGCTCACGTAATTTTGGCCGATGATGTGGCAGAAATCGATCGTCGCGGGATCACCGCCGACCTCGCCGCAGATGCCCACTTCCAATTCAGGGCGAGCTTTGCGGCCGTCATCCACCGACATCTTCATCAAGCGGCCAACGCCTTCCTTGTCCAGCGTCTGGAACGGATTCTTCGGCAAAATGCCGGTTTCAATATACTGAACCAGGAAACTGCGTTCAGCATCGTCGCGGCTATAGCCAAAGGTCATCTGGGTCAGGTCGTTGGTGCCAAAGGAGAAGAACTCGGCCACCGAGGCAATCTCTTCGGCGGTCACGCAAGCGCGCGGGATCTCGATCATGGTGCCAAACTTGTAGGTAAAGGTGACCTTCTTTTCTTCCATCACCTTCCTGGCGATTTCAATCAGGCGCGGCTGGATCCACTTGAGTTCGTTGATGTGGCCAGTCAGCGGGATCATCACTTCGGGCTTGACTTTAATGCCGCGCAGCGTGCAATCGGCAGCCGCTTCAAAGATGGCCCGCACCTGCATTTCGACGATCTCGGGCATCACAATGCTCAGGCGAACACCGCGCAAACCCATCATCGGGTTGCTCTCATGCAGCGCTTCCACCGCGGACAGCAACTTCTCAAGCTCCGCGATTTCCTTGCCTTCGCCCTTGCCCAGCAGGTAGGTGGCTGTGTTCTGAAGACGCGTGGTGATGATCTTCTCTTTCAGTTCGTCAGCCGAGGGCAGGAACTCATGCAGCGGCGGATCGATCAGGCGGATGATGACGGGCAGGCCGTCCATCGCGTCAAACAGACCGTCGAAGTCGGCGCGCTGCATGGGCAGCAGTTCGTTCAGAGCCGCAGTGCGGTCTTCGCTGGTTTTGGCCAGGATCATGCGCTGCACAATAGGCAGCCGCTGGACTTCGAAGAACATGTGCTCGGTGCGGCACAGGCCAATACCCTTGGCGCCGTAAGCGCGCGCGCGGCGGGCATCCTTCGGATAGTCGGCGTTTGCCCACACCTGCAAACCGGTGCTGGGGCCGCTGCCCTTGCGAATGCCGGGCTGGGCGCAAATTTCATCCGCCCAGTTGAGCAGGGTCAAGAGGTCGGTCTGCTCTTCCAGCGAAGGCACAGTCAGGTTCAATTTGCCAATGTAAACCTCACCGCTGCCGCCGTCCACCGAAATCCATTCACCTTCCTTGACGACCACGCCGTTGCAGGTCATGACGCGCTTGTCCTGGTCAATCTTGACGGCCGACGCTCCGACAACGCAGGGCACGCCAAACTGGCGGGCAACAACCGCAGCGTGCGATGTCGCGCCGCCTTCACTGGTCAGAATGCCCTTGGCAGCCAACATGCCGTGAACGTCATCCGGCTTGGTAAACGGACGCACCATGATCACGTCCTGCTTTTCCTCTTTGGCCATCTTTTCCGCGGTATCGGCGTCGAAGTAGATACGGCCAACTGCAGCGCCCGGCGAAGCGTTCACGCCGCTGGCAAAGAAATGGCCTTCCTTCTTGGCCAGTTTTTTGGTGGCATCATCGAATTGCGGGTGCAGCAGGGTGTCCACCTGTTCAGGGCTGATGCGGTTGATGGCTTCCTGCTTGTCAATCAACTTTTCATTCACCATGTCAACCGCGGCCTTGACGGCGGCGCGGGCGGTGCGCTTGCCGCTGCGGGTTTGCAGCATCCAAAGGCGGCCGCGCTCCACGGTGAATTCAACATCCTGCATGTCTTTGTAATGCAGCTCGAGCTTGGCAGTGATCTCCATGAACTGCTTGTACGCTTCGGGAAGATCCTTGGCCATGTGTTCGATCTTTTCAGTATTGCGAATGCCAGCCACCACATCTTCACCCTGGGCATTCAGCAGGTAATCGCCGTACATTTTCTTCTCGCCGTCCGCCGGGTTGCGGGTGAAGGCTACGCCGGTGCCGGAATCAGTGCCCATGTTGCCGAAGACCATGGTCTGGATATTGACAGCCGTGCCCAGATCATCGGGGATGCCGGTCGCGCGGCGGTAATCCACGGCACGTTTGCCCTGCCAGGATTTGAAGACCGCTTCAGTCGCCAGGCGCATCTGCTCCAGCGGATCCTGCGGGAAATCAAAGCCTTTGTGCTTGCGGGTGACTTTCTTGAACTCAGCCACCAGGTCTTTCAAGTCTTCGGCATCGAGGTCGGTGTCCAGCTTGTAGCCCTTAATCGACTTGTATTCATCCAGCACGTCTTCAAAGGCCTCATCCGGCATACCCAGCACCACCGAACCAAACATCTGGATCAGGCGCCGGTAGGAGTCATACACAAAGCGTTCGTTCTTGGTCAGCGCGACCATCGCTTCGGCCGTCTTGTCATTCAGGCCGATGTTCAGAACTGTGTCCATCATACCGGGCATGGAATACTTTGCACCGGAGCGGCATGAAACCAGCAATGGATTCTCCAGGCCGCCGAACTTCTTGCCTGTTGCCTTTTCCACGTCCTTAAGGGCATCCATCATCTGTTCCCACTGTCCTTCGGGGAACTTGTTGGTTTCCTGGTACGCATTGCAGGCTTCGGTGGTCACCGTAAAGCCCGGGGGAACGGGCACGCCGATGCGGACCATTTCAGCCAGATTGGCACCCTTTCCACCCAAAAGACCGCGAACCCGTTCCCAGTCGCCGCCAACATACTTTTCGGCCTGGTCGAGATCGTGGAATAAATAAACCCACTTTTTAGCAACCATCAGATCCTCCTAAAAACAAATACGAAGTTTAACCCTTTTCAGGGATAATCGGTCATATAAACCCATTAAGTGTGACATTATACCATCAGATAATTGTTTTTAACAGGCTGCGCGCGGTTTATCGCGCCACACAACAGATTCCGTCTCCGCTGAACGCGTCCACCGGCTGGGCGGCGCTGTTCATATGCGCGATTTGACTGTAAACCACCTGCAAGGTAGGTTTATTCGAACTTGTAAGATAATTGGGGTATGCCCAATCAAGCCCACATCGGAGCCACGAATGAACATCCTAGTCATCGATGATGACCCAGCGATGACCGAACTGCTGAAGTTGCTGCTACAACCCACGAATTCAAGGGTTATTGCAGCGCACTCCGGTATGGACGGCATTGCCCAAATCCGCCAACATGCCCCCGACATTGTCCTTCTGGATCTGATGATGCCAGAAATGGACGGTTGGCAGGTCTGCAAAGAGGTGCGCACGTTTAGCACCGTGCCCATCGTCATTTTATCAGCTTTGGATACGCCCGGTCTTGTCGCGGCTGCGTTGGACGCAGGCGCGGACGATTACCTGATCAAACCGGTACCCAGTTCAGCGCTGATCGCACACATCAATAAGCTGGTGCGCAGAAAGCACATCGAACAACTCAACCTGAGCACCATTCCAACCTGACCCCCATCCGCCCGGAACGAACGAAGGCCATCTGCTGACTGCAGGTGGTTTTTTGCTATCTTAAATCAAGGATCACTAATTTGTAGTAAAATGAGTAAAATTATCTGGGGAGAGAGAGCCGTGCAAACCTGTTCACGCTGCAATACATTATCCGGTGATTCTGTTGTAATCTGTCCGAACTGCGGCGCCGACCTGCAGGAATTGTCCAACACTGCCGTCTCCTTAAAACGCCTGCGCCAAAATTCGCGCGTGCTGGTAATTCGCCTGGTGATCCCGGCAGATGCCTGCCCGGCCTGTCAGGCGGTGGAAGGAACGTATCCAAAGGACAAGGTGCCTGCTTTGCCGGTCAAGGGTTGTTCCTGCCCGCACGGCTGCACCTGTTTTTACGAGCCAATGCTGAACGAAATCTACCCCTGACCTTTGCGCCTGCCAAAGAAAAAGCCCATCTGTGACCAGACGGGCTTTTTTTATATTTACACTTCAGCCAGGTCAACCAGCTGCCGGATGGCGTCGGCGACCGTTTGCGGCGCTTCCAGCATGGGCATATGGGCCGCCTCTGGAATTTCCACCAGCCAGCCCCGCCGAAGCATCTGCGCCATGGTTCTGGCCCGCTCCAAGGGGATGATAACATCCTGTTCGCCTGCAATCACCACAACTGGAACCTCGATCTCGGTCAACCACTCCAGCGCGTCCGGCCGTTCGCCCATGCCTTTCAAAGCACCAACCACGCCCTTTTTCGGCGTTTTCAACATGATCTCGAGAAGATCGGCGGCCAGTTCCTTGCGCGGGGTCAATTTGGGCAGCATGCTTTTGGCCACCCGCCGGACGCCTTTGCGTCCCACCTCTTCGGCGGTGATGTAGCGTGCCTGCCGTTTTTCCGGCGTATCAGCTTCGGCCTGGCTGGCAACCATTGCCAGCCCCGCCAGCCGCCCCGGATAGGCGCGCGCAAAGGCCAGGCTGGCATAGCCGGCCATGGAATGGCCAACAAGAACGGCTTTAGGAATGTCCAGCCGATTCATCAGCGCATGGATATCCTCGGCCATCAGGCGCATGGAATAATCACCGTCCGTGGCGGGGGATTTTCCATGTCCGCGCAAATCAGGCGTGATCACGCGCACATGGGATTGCAATCGCTCAACAACGGGCATCCAAATGGTGTGGTTTAGCGGAAATCCATGCAACAGGATCACCGGAACACCCTGCCCGAATTCTTCATAATACAGTTCCACCGGTACTAGGTCCATTAATGCTCTCCTTTTCCTTCAGGGTTTGCCTGCAACCATCCAGCGGCAAACGCCAGAGCTTCTTCGCGGTCCTTGATCTGGCCGTCGGCCTGCGCCTCCCGGATGGCTTCAAGGAGGTCGCCCACGCGCCGGCCGGCATCCATTTGGAAGTGTACCATGATTTCATGGCCGTTTAGCAACCGGGGCGGGCGCACCACGGCTTCGGGGGTCTCCCACCAGGCCTCCAACAGCGCGCGGCAGGCGTCCAATTCGCGCTGCCAGGTGTCCGCATCCAGCGTCACCCCGTAGGTGGCCAGCGTATCCGCCAGGCTAAGCAGGCAAACGTCCACGCCAGCCGCGTCCAGGCTGTTAAAATAACGATAGATGGCCTTTCGAGAAATCGCCTGGCGGCCGTCCGCGAGCTGATGCACACGCATGTGGCCCGTAATGATCGTGGAGAGCCGGTCGATTTCGGCGCTGCTTAGTGCCAGGCGCGTTCCACAGGCCGCAGCCAGCCGCTGACTCACCTGTTCGTGGCCCAGGAACCGGATGCGGCTGTCCGCATCGACCGACCGGGTGGCCGGCTTGCCCGCATCGTGGTAGATCGCAGCCAGCATCAGCAAAGCGCGCAGGCCGCGGTCGGGAACCAGGGAATGGCTCAGGTGGGCTGCAAGCTGCTGGCGGTAGCGTCCCAGACGCAGCACCGCCAATCCCAATATCAAGTCCGACGCCGACTCTTCTTCGTAATCGCCGGCCAGCACAGCCAGTAACCGGCCAAGCCAATCCAGCACTTTGAGCGTGTGTTCCCAAACATCCAGGATGTGCGGTTTGCTCTGGGCCACGCCCTGCATTGCCTTGACCTCCGGCAGCAACAGATCCAGTACGCCCAACGCATCCATCAGGCGCAGCGCGCTGTCGGGGCTGCGGCCTTCCAGCATGCGAAAGAGTTCATCACGCTGACGTTCCACCGATGTACCAGCCAGCAGCGGCGCTGCGTTGCGCGCCTGCCGCAAGGTTTCGGGCATCATGCGTAGTTCCATCTCCAGCGATTGCCGGACGGCCCGCAAAACCCGCACCGGGTCGCGCTCAAAGCTGTCGGGCGCGCAGGCGCGCAGTTGCCGCCGGCGTAAATCCTCAGCGCCGCCCAGTGGGTCAACAATCCGGTTGGCCGCCTGCAGGTCGATTGCAATGGCGTTAATGGTAAAATCCCGCGCGCGTAGATCCGCCAGCAGATCTTCTCCGCGCAGCGCGGCAAAATCCAGGAAAATACGCTCACCCTGTGGATCGGTTAAAATGACCCGCACGGTATCGCGCGCTACGTCCATCACGTAGAAAGCCCCGCCCAGGGCATTGGCCACCTGCCGCCCCAATCGGCGCACGTCCCCGCTGGCTGTAAAATCCAAGTCGTGGACGGGTTTTCGACGCAGCAGATCGCGCACCGCGCCGCCCACCAGGTAGGCCTGCTGCCCCGCCTGCAAATGCGGCCGGATTTTCTCCAGCAGGTCCAGCGGTTCGAACGAAGCGGGAAGCGTCATGGCTGTTTTGTTATCTCAGCCGGGTTTGTACCGGTTGAGATCGACCACCCCAACAAATGGCAAATTGCGGTAATAATCGTCGATGTCGAGCCCGTAACCAAAGACGAACTTGTTTGGAATGACAAACCCGGTGTACTTGACCGGCACGTACACCTCGCGCCGTTCCGCCTTGTCCAGCAGCGTACACACGCTCAAGCTCTTCGGTTTGCGCAGCGAAAGGATTTCAAGCACCAGGTCCAGGGTGATGCGCGTCTGGCCGCTGGTTTCGCGTTTTCCAACGCCGTAGGAGGAGACCGCCATGAATTCAATCGCGTGCGGATGGCGAATCTGGCGCATCAGATCGGTCAGGAACATCACCCCACCGCGCAAAATGCACACCAACAGGAGCTTCTCTTCACCCTGATAGTCGTTGCTGATTTCCTCGCCCATTTCTGTAATGCGGCGCTGCAAATCCTCTTCAGAGATCAGGACTTCCGCCAAAAAATCACGATAATCTTGAACCATTGCAATTTGTCCTTTAGTCGCGAGGAACTTCGTGGTGTTTGCGGCAGCGCGCTTCGTACATCTCCGAAGCGCCTACGATGATGATCGGGTCATCATAGCGCGCCGGTTTTCCATTGACCAGGCGTTGCGTACGGCAGGCAGGTTCGCCGCAAACCATGCAGATGGCCTGCAGCTTATCGACGTGCTCGGCCTGGGCCATCAAAACGGGCATGCTGCCAAACGGTTCTCCGCGGAAATCGGTATCCAGACCCGCCACGATAACCCTCAAACCACGGTTCGCCAGCAACGCTGCAAGATCAACAATTTCGCTGTCGAAAAATTGTGCCTCATCGATGCCTACAACGGTTGTGTCACTCTCCAGCAGAGCCAGCAAATCATGAATTTTTTCAATGGGTACGGCCGCATAATCAAAACCAGAATGAGAGGTGACTTTCTCAATCTGGTAACGATTATCGATGATTGGCTTGAAAACCTGAACCTTCTGACGGGCAATGGTTGCCCGGCGAAGGCGCCGGATAAGCTCTTCGGTCTTCCCGCTGAACATCGAACCTGCCACCACTTCCACGGATCCGGTGTGATGCTTCATAAATTCGCCTCGTCATGCTGAGATGTTCAGATTTTACCCCAACTTGAAAAAAATTTGGGGATCACCGCAGCTTAAAAAACAACAGGCAGAAGCTCATCACTTCTGCCTGATTTGTTCTGACGATCTACAACCGGTTAGGCGGTCACTTCTTCGGTGGTGGGCAGGTCGTAACCAAGCTGGCGCATGCGCTTCTTGGCGTCGATCAACGACTTGCGGCCAAAACCTTCAACTTCCAACAGCTTCTCGTCGCCGCCAGCCAACCGTTCCAGGACCTGGCCAATGGTCGTCAGGCCGGCCTTTACCAGGGCATCGGTCGGGCGGGTGCCCAGGCCGAGTTCGGCCACCGGGCGCTGCGGAGAAACGCGTTCGGTTTCGCGCACCTTCTTCTGATCGAGGAACTCCTGGCGGGCCTGCAGCTTCTTGTAGAAGCGGTCAACCTGGCCTTCGATATCGATAATGCGCGCCTGTTGGCCCGTGAAGAACGGGTGGCATTTCGAGCAAACTTCAGTCCGGATGACTTTCTTGGTGGATCCAGTCGTCCAGGTGTTTCCACAGGCGCAAATCACCTGCGCATCCGCATAATAAGTCGGGTGAATACCCTTCTTCATCGAGAAAATCCTTCCTTCCACTCAGGGACGCTCTGACCTCCGTCAACGGCAACCGGAGACGGTGTAGAGCCAATGGCCCTAAGCCGCTTGCGCGGTTTCGGTCACATCGGCCGGCTGCACGCTGACGCGCTTCTGACCGGTCGGTAAAGTTTCGTAGACCACAATGCCATTGATGGTCGCGAACAGGGTGTCATCGCTGCCGCGTCCAACATTCAAGCCGGGCTTGATGCGGGTGCCGCGCTGGCGAACCAGGATGTTGCCCGAAAGCACAGCTTCGCCGGCATAACGCTTCACACCCAGGCGCTGAGCGTTGCTGTCGCGGCCATTCCGTACGGAACCACCACCTTTTTTATGCGCCATGATACCTACTCCACTTCAATCTTATTAATCATCAGCCGGGTGTACGGCTGGCGATGCCCGGTCTTGACCCGGACGCGCTTCTTGGCCTGGTACTTGAAAATGACCAGCTTGGGACCCTTGAAGTGGTCCGCAATGGTCGCCTTCACCAGCGCGCCCTTAACGACGGGCGTTCCAACACTAACTTTCTCACCGTCCACCAGCAGCAGAACCTGATCGAGCGTAAATTCTTTGCCGGTTTCGACCGGGAGAAGATCCACCTCGATGGTGGACCCTTCGACGGCACGATATTGCTTGCCGCCGCTCTCAACGATGGCGTACTTCATTTATTTTCTCCAATCTTCACTTCGCCGTTCAACCCGCGCCCATCAACACGCCGATCAACGGGGAAGTTGGGGATACAATTTTTCACTCCAGTATGAATGCCCGGAGCAAAGCGAAGGCAATTATAGCCATATCATCCATCTTTGTCAACGGTTTTAACGCGGTTTCGGATTCCGCGCTTTCGGGTGTTATTTGGGCAACTTGCGGAAATCGCCATCCCGGACGGTGATCCGCTTTGTGTCCAGGTGTTCCAGCAGCGCCAGCGCGTACTTGCGTGTGGTACTGAATATATCACGGAACTCCGCCACGGTCAGCGTGCCGTGCGCTTTCAGATGGTCAATCACGGCCTGAACCATACGGTCATAATCGCTCTTACGAAAGAGGACATCTTCGCCCACGTGCACCAGGTCGCCGCGTTCGATCAAAGCGTTCAACACCTCGTCCCCAACCTCAAGTTGACATTCCTTCAACGCTGGCGGCGAGGCCGGAGACAGTTCGAAGCGACGCAACAATGCCGCGACCTTTTCCTTTTGCTGCTGTGTAAACTGGACCGCAAAACTGGATCGCGCCAGAACTGGTCCCTGCTCTACCAGCAGATTCTGATCCACCCAGTGGCGCACCGCCGCGGTGAAGATGCGCGGCAGGAGTTTCAAGCGGCTCTTGAGCGCCTCACGCGGCATCCCGGAGCGCAACGGATAGACTTTGTGGAACGCGTCCAGTTCCTGCAGTGCCTTCATCGTCAGCGCATCCCATGATCCAGCCGGCGCTACCAGCAAATCGCTGCCCGCTTTGGCCGTCCCGCTTTCCAACTGCACCCATTGTCCGCTTGCCAGCAATTCGGCTATCGCCGGCTCGGCTCGCTCTTTTTCCAGGCGCGACCGGACAACCACCTGAGCGACCGGCGCAATCCCGAGCGCCAGGCTGGCCTGCAAAAGCACGTCCGCGGGCGATCCCTGCCGTAAGGACTCCAACTGCCTTAATATGTCAGGGTCAAAGCGCTTGTGGCGGTATTTTGGGCCTGGATCGATCACCGTTCCGCCGCCCAAAGTTTCGCCCGGCGACGGTCGCCGTAAAATGTAATGGTCGCCGCGCACAGCCACCACTGGATCGCGCAGCTCCAACTGCAACCAGCCCTGTTCGCCCGGCTGCAACTGCTCCACGCCCAGCAGGCGGACACGCCCCACCGTTTCGGAAGCCCCCAGGAACAGCTTCACTTCGCTGTTGTGCGACAAAGGCCCAGCAACGTCTTTTAGCAGCCTGAAGTGCAGGTCAATCCGCTGGGTGGGATGATATTTACCCGGATGCGCCAGAACGTTGCCGCGCACCACTTCGGTGAGGTCAATGCCCGAAACGTTGACTGCCGTCCGGCTTCCCGGCGCAGCCGCTTCCTCCTTCTGCTTGTGCGTTTGCAGCCCGCGGATGCGGCCCCGTTTCCGCGACGGCAGCACCTCCACCTCATCTCCGGTTTTGAACGTTCCATCCATCAGCGTGCCGGTGACCACGGTCCCAAACCCTGCGATGGAAAACACCCTGTCGATCGGCAGACGCGGCCGGCCGTAATCGGGTCTCGGTTGGGTCTGTTCCAGGCACTCGGCCAGCGCCTGGCGCAGCTCTTCCAGTCCGGTGCGTTGGCGTGCCGAAACGCGCACCACGCGCGCGTTTTCCAGCACCGAGCCCTGCAATGCGCCGCGCACTTCCTCTTCCACCAGGTCCACCCAATCGGCGTCCGGCGTCAAATCGATTTTGGTGAGCGCCACCACGCCGCTCTGCACCTGCAACAGATCCAAAATCGCCAGGTGCTCGCGCGTTTGCGGCATCACGCCTTCATCCGCAGCAATCACAAACAGCGCGGCGTCAATCCCGCCCACGCCGGCCAGCATGTTCTCGATGAAATCGCGGTGGCCGGGTACATCCACAATGCCCACGGGGTCTCCGGCGGGCAGGTTCATCCAGGCGAACCCCAGGTCGATGGTCATCTCCCGCTCCTGCTCCTCCTTGAGGCGGTCAGGATGGATACCGGTTAGCGCGGCAACCAGCGTGGATTTGCCATGATCGACATGCCCGGCAGTGCCAATGACGTGCACGCCGCCCTCCTACCTGGACTGGCCGAAGGTCTTGTCGTACTGCTCCATCCAGTCGTGCGCAGTGGAAAGGAGCGACTGCAACCGCTTCTGGGTTTCCTCGACAATTTGACGCTGCAAATCCCGGATATCCTGGGCGGTATCTTCCAGCGTAACCAGACGCTCATTGATCTTTTCAAACTGGCGGTTCACCTCGCGCTGGGTTTCCTCCTGCGACAGGGTGTAGTTGGTCCAGCGTTTCTGATCATCCGCCTTGAAGGAAACCCATTCCTGCCGGAAGCGATCTTCGGACAGGCGCTGCATTTCGGTGATCTCGTTGATGCGCCTTTCAAAGCGCTGCGTAATTTCCTCAAAGCCTTCCTGGGCGCGCTTGATCGATCGGTGGGTGGCATCCAGGGTCTGAAGCTGCGCGTCCAGGTTCTGCGCCGATTTCTCGATGACCTCGAAGCGGATTTTCCATTCTTTCCAAATGCGATCACGTTCAACCTGGAGCAGGTTCTGTTTTTCAATGAAAGCGGTTTGAGCCTGACGGCGCTCACCCTCGGCCGCCTGAAATTCCGATAGACGCATTTCAATCTTACGCAGCGATTCGGCGGTCAAATCTGATTTGCCGCGCTGTTCTTCCATGCGCTTACGCAGCGCGGCCACTTCACCCTGCAGATCCGTCAGGCGTTTGGTATCCTGCCGTTGGGCATCTTCCAGTAATTTTTGCGCGCGGCGGTATTCCTCGTCGCCCCTCATGGATTCGGTCAGTTTAAGCTCGAGTTCCTCAATCAACCGTCCCAGGCGGAAATCTTCCTCCACCCGCGCTTGAAGGCTGCGCTTCAACTCGGGGATGGGATCCAGCCCTTTTCGCACATCGCCAATGGCAATACTGAGCGATTCTACGTCTGCTCGGCGCTGCTTTTCAATATCCCGGTCGCGTTCAACCCGCTGACGTTCAGCCGCCTCAACTGTGCGGTTGGTTTCAACCCGGATTTGACCAATCATGGTTTCCAATTGGTCGAAGCGGGGCATTGCGCCTGCCAGGCGGGCCAATTCCAGGCTCTGCTCCTTGATTTGCTGCAACAGCGATGGAATATTTCCGGCCAGGTTGTTGACCTTTTCTTCCAATGTCGCAATTGTTAATTTATCTTTTCGGCGTTCGTCGTCAAGCCAATCCAGGCGCTTGATGATCTGTTCCAGGTCCATGCGTCACCTCAGAGAATGTACTCTTTTAAGGATTATACCATCCGGAATTTTGGATTAGAACAAGTTGGTAAATCCCCCCAGGATGTTCAATACCAGGGATATCATCGACGTCGGCAAAATCCCGGCGACAAACAGCATCACAATCCCGGCCGAGAGCAACGCGATTTGATACAAACCCTCACCGGGCTGGCCGATCTTTAACTCCCGGCGAAATAATGCGCTCAGGTAGCGCAGGCCGCCGTACATCATCCCCGCGCTGCCGATCAAGGCCCAGATCGCCACAACGATGGACCCGGCGCCCAGTTCTTCCAACAATGGCTGACGGACCGGGAATCCGGCCAGCAACGGCAGCCCGCTGATCGAGAAGACCGCCACCAGGCTGGCAACCGAAGCAATTGGCGTTTGTTGAAACGCCGAGGCTTCATCCTCGAACCGCAAGGAGACGTTGCGGCTTTGCATGACTGATAACGATAGCGCGAATAATCCAAACCCGATCAGTCGGGGAATCAACCCTGCGGCGAACAACTCCAGACCCGTTTCAGATCGCAGGCTGATCGCCAGCAGCGCGAACCCGGTCTCCTGGATGACTGCATAACCAAACAGCCTCGTCAGGTCACGTTGAAACGCCGCCCAAATTCCCGCCGTGGCCACCATGATGGTACCGGCCAACTGTAAACCCTGGAAGAAAACGGGGGAATTGCGCAGAAAAGCAAAGGCATCCAGGAAGTTGAGCATGAGGAAAAAAACGACCGTGGGAAGCAGGCTGAACAAGAAGCCGGCAATATAAGGTTGGCTCTCACCGGTGAGCAGCGGAACCCAGGTGTAAAACGGAAAGATCGCCAACCAGAATGCCAATCCCAATCCAAGCAGGAGCATCGCCTCAAGCAGCAGCGTCTCATTCGCCGGGCTGATCTCAATGGCGTTCAGCGCCCACCCGCCCAGCAAAATAAACGGCATACCCAGTGTCATAAAGATCAAATACCGCAGCACGCCCTGGCC
>JAPKMQ010000038.1 GCA_026645875.1 Longilinea sp. | reverse complement strand
CCTGAACGCTTCGATTATGGAAAATGCCATCATGACCCACCACAGCCTGAACGCCAAATTCTCGCGGTGGCGCGGGCTGCTGCTGGATTACGCGCACGCGCGCCGTTTCACGGACGGGCTGGAAAAGCAATTTGCGGTTTCCATGGCTTCCAAATTCAACCCGTTTCGCTCGCTTTCGGGCGGCAACCAGCAAAAGGTGATTTTGGGGCGCGAACTGCTGCTCGACAGCGTCTTCGTGCTGCTCGACCAGCCCACCCGCGGGTTGGACGTGGGCTCGATCGAATATGTCCACCAGCAGGTGCTGCGCATGCGCGATGAAAACCGTGCCGTACTGCTGGTTTCGGCCGACCTGGAGGAGTTGTTCCTGCTGGCCGATCGCATTGTGGTGATGCACCGCGGTGAGCTGGTGGCTGACACGCCGATGGAGCAGACCTCGCTGGAAGAGGTGGGCTACCGCATGCTGGAGGGGAGGGGCGAGCCGCAATGAGAAACAAATGGGTAAGCGGTCTGCTGGGCGTGCTGGTGGCTCTACTGATTGGCGCGTTCATCATGCTGTTGCAGGGTTTTAACCCGCTGGATGTGTACGCGGCCCTGTTCCAGTTCTCGCTGGGCGGGCTTTCGCCGCTGGCCACCACCGCCAAAAACGCCGTGCCGCTGGTGCTGACCGGGCTCTCCGCCTCGATTGCCTTTGCCAGCGGACCGGTCAACCTGGGGCAGCCGGGCCAATTCCTGATGGGCGCGCTGTTTGCCACCGTCGGCGGTCTCTACATTCACCTGCCGCCCGTGTTGGAGGTGATCGTGCTGGTACTGTTGGCCATGCTGGGCGGCGCGCTGTGGGCCGGGCTGGCCGCGCTGCTGCGCATGCTTTTCAACATGAGCGAATTCATCGTCACCCTGATGCTCAATATGGTCGCCGATTTCTTCACCGCCTGGGCCATTGCCGGGCCGTTCATGGATAAAACTGCCTTCTCGCCGATGACGCCGCAGATTGACAAGGCTGGCTGGCTGCCCTCGATTGGCAACTTCAACACCACCATCCTGTTTATGATTGTCGCAGTCGGTATTTCCTGGTTCGTCTTCAACCGCTGGAAGGCTGGCTATGAATGGCGGCTTTCCGGGCAAAATTCGCTGTTCGCGCGGCTGGGCGGCTGCAATATCGACCGCAATTTCGTTTCGGTGATGCTGTTCACCGGCGCGCTGGCTGGGTTGGCCGGCGGGCTGCTGGTGATGGCCGGACCGCACCGCTTTTTGAAGGGTCTGGGCGCCAATTATGCCTGGGATGGCGTGATGATTGCCATCGTGGCCAACAACGGGCTGGTCGCCACGCTGCTGTACGGCTTCTTCTTCAGCGCCATCCAGACCGGCGCGCTGGGCATGGAACTGATCACCGCGGTACCAAGCGAGATCAGCCAGGTGCTGCAGGCTGTACTAGTGCTGGTGATCGTCGCCAGCCGGGAGGCGCTGGCCGTGATCCTCGACCGCAGGGAAGCCAGGCGGCGGGCGAAGGAGCGTGCGGTATGAGAATCCTGGTCGGTTTGATCAACGGTATGATTGCCGGCGCGACGCCCATTCTGCTGGCCGCGCTGGGCGGAGCCTTTACCTACTACGCTGGCATCTTCAACATTGCCATGGAGGGCATGATGCTGGCCGGCGCATTCGGCGCGGTGGTGGGCTCCTATTTCCTGCATTCCTGGGTGTTGGGGATCGTTCTCTCCATTGCTTTCGCGCTGGTGCTGGCGTTGATCTTCATCCTGTTTTCAGTGGTGCTGCACACGGATGAGTTCGTGACCGGCATCGCGCTCAACCTGTTCGCGGTCGGCGCGACCACCTACCTGATGCGCCAGACCTTTGACGTCAAGGGCGTGTTCGCCAACGCGGGCATTGTGCCCATCCCGCGCCTGCACATCCCGCTCGTCGAAAAGATTCCCTTCCTGGGCGAGGTGCTTTCAGGCCAGAACCTGATGGTCTATATCGCCGTGATTGCCGTGATTGCGGTCAACTTCCTGATCTTCCGCACGCGCTTTGGCATGCGCCTGCGCGCCGCCGGCTACAATGCCGCCTGCCTGGATTCCTCCGGGGTTTCCACCGCGCGCATGCGCACCGCTGCGCTGTTGCTGTGCGCGGTGCTGTGCGGGCTGGCAGGGGCCTTCCTCTCGCTGGGCTATGTGACTCTCTTTGCTGAGAACATGTCAGCCGGGCGCGGATGGATCTCGCTGGCGGCGATCATCCTGGTGAGCGGCAACCCGACCGGCATCGCGGTCATCTCGCTGTTATTCGGTTTTTCCGACGGGTTGGGCCTACTGCTGCAGGATTACAGGGTGCCCTCGCAGTTCACTTCGATGGTGCCCTACGTCGCGACGTTGGTTGCGCTGTACTTCTATTCGGTCAAGGAAAGGAAGCGCAAGGCATGAAAAAAGCCTGGCAAATTGACCGCGAGCTGCGCCTGAACGCCGTGCCGCTCGACCGGCGCGTGCATGCCAGCCAATGGTACACCAGCGAAACGGTCTTTCCGACCGGCGACGACCTGATTGCCATGTTCTGGGGCGCGCGCGTGCCGGGTTCCGGCGCGCCGGAGATTCCCTACGTCGAGATGGTGCAGTCGATGCACAACCGCGGCTACGACATGCGCGCTGCCGAAGTGCTGCTGCCCGTGGGCATGCGCCTGGCTGAGGCTGGCGACCGCGATGCACTGCGGGTGCTGACCGCCGAACTGCTGGCGGCCATCCATGCCGCGCCGCGTGACGAGGCCGCGCCGTACTGGGGCTTTGAGCATCCCGCGGCGTGGGAGGACGTGAAAGCAGCCATGCCAGCGCCCGATCCGCGCCGCGATCCGCTCGCGCTGGATGGGTTGGAAGAGCGCACATTGAATGGCTGGCTGGGGCAGCTGGCGGGCGGCTCGTTTGGCACCGCGCTGGAAGGCTATCACACCGAGCGCATCGCTGAAGTCTACGGCACAATCGAGGGCTACATCACCGCGCCGGAAACGACCAACGACGACGTGGTCTATGAACTGGTGCTGCTGGACGTGTTCGAGCAAAAGGGGCGCGGAATGACCTCGCGCGACCTGGGGTTGGAGTGGGTGCGGCAGATTCCCTTTGGCTGGTCGGCCGAGTGGGTGGCGCTGCACAATCTCAACGACGGCATCCTGCCGCCGGAATCAGGCACGTGGCGCAACCCGTACTCGGATTGGATCGGCGCGCAGATGCGCGGCATGGTATGCGGCATGTTGGCGCCGGGCTGGCCGATGGAGGCCGCGCGCCTGGCGCACATTGACGGGGTGGTCTCGCACGCCGCCAACGGCGTGTACGGCGAGCTGTACGCCGCCGTGCTGACCGCGCTGGCCTACGTGCGCAGCGATCCGCGCACGCTGCTTGAAGATGCTGCCGGTTATTTGCCGCAGCGCAGCGAGTATGCTGCCGTGGTGGCGGGCTGCCTGGAAACGGTGAAAGCTCACACAGACCCGGTTAGTGCCTGGCGCATTCTGGACGAACGCTTCGAGCAGTATAACTGGATTCACGCCTACCCGAACATCGCCGCAGACATCCTGTCGCTGTGGTACGGCGGCGGCGATATGACGCGCTCGTTCAGCCTGCTGGCGCACGCCGGCCTGGATGTGGATTGCAACGCCGGGCTGGTGGGCACCGTGCTGGGCGTGATGAACGGCGTGCCGCAGAAGTGGTCAGAACCGCTGGGCGACCTGCTGGAGACGTATTTAAAGGGAAAAGAGAAGCTGTCAATCTGCAAACTGGCGGCCCGGACAGCCAGACTGGCGATGAGTCAATTATTGGGTGACAGTAAGTAAAATTGGCTTTATTGAGAAAATGCAGTTTCTTAAATTTGAAGTGTTGTAGAAATTTTCGAAACCTGTGTCTTGAAATTAACTATTAAATTCTTCAAAATTATATTTCTGTTATAAAATAATTATTGTCAGGTTGTTTTCCAAATAAAGCACAATTACCTAATTAGTATTAACCTACAATTAACTGGATAGAGAATAAAATGGAGGAAAAATGTGTATTCATGGAATTATTAAGAATCGATTTTCAGTTTCCAAATTTTTCTTATCGGTCATTATTTTTTCGAGCGTTTTTCTAAGTGGGTGTATGGGTGAGACACCAAGTCATACTGTAACCAGTAAACCAGAGGATATCAGTATTACGGAAGAGGAACCAACCCAGACGGCCTCACCATCACCCATTCCAACAGCTTCAACCACTCCAACTCACGAGCCATTGGGAGAACTTACTTTTGATAGAAATGTCAATGTGCGCTCAGGTCCTGGAATGAGCTTCCAAGTGACAAATGTGGTAAAGAATGGTGATACATTGCCTATCTATGGTCGAAGTGAGGACAGTCAATGGGTATGGGTCGATCCAATTGAACCATTTTGGGTAAGCATCACAGTCGCTACTGCAAATATTGAAATAACCACATTGCCACTTGGCCCAACGGTAGCACCTACTGCAACAAAGACAATGGTCCCATCGCTAACTCCTCGCCCAAGCCCAACACTAATACCGGCGATATCCCTTAATACAATTTATTCGAACTTTGAAACAATGACAGCTCTACAATTCAAAGAATACAAAACCAAAATCGTTGGCAAACCAGTGCGGGAGATGGTTACGGTTGGAAATGTCTCCGAAAGGGGAGTTGTTAGTTTACACGGCGATTGGTCGCCATATATTATCAATTGGTCGGATTTCTGTGTTGTTTTAACTGGGATGCCTAAGGACGAATTGCTAAAAATTGATGGCGGTGATGATATCTACATTGAAGCCATTATTAATGGAATAGTTGGTAACAATAACTATTACATTAATTGCGAAAATACACTTGTTCTTAACTACAAAGGGAATTGAAGTGAGAAGAATTTTTGCCATCGAACCATAGTTGATACGCAACTATGGTTCGATGGCAAATTGAAACATAAGCTTAACTTTAAGTATGCTTATGTCGAATCCCTAAAAACGATCTTAATTCTTTTCTCACCCGCACAAATCAACAATCACCTGCGTGAAAATTTTGGCAGCGGTGAGCAGATCGGAGATGCGCACGCGCTCGTCGGCGCCGTGGAAATAGGGCTCGAAGCCTGGCATAATGGCCCCGAAGGCGACGCCGCCTTCGATGTCGTGCACATAGGTGCCGCCGCCGGTCGCTTCACAGAATCCGTTGAGGCCGGTGTACTTCTCATAGGCATTCAGCAGCGTCTGCACGAAGGGCGAATCGCACGGCGTGTGGTGCGGGGGGAGGATTTTGTTCTCCACCTGAATGCCCAGGGCGGCAAAGCGACCGTCAACCACATCCATGCAGTTTTCATGCGTGGCGCATAAAGGCGTGCGGCTGTCGAAGCGGCCTTTGAATCCGCTCAAATTCTGCTCATAAATATTGAATGATAAGGTTAACGGGCCGGAAATTTCGTCTTCCTGAGCGATTCCAAGGGCTTTGCCGAGGAAATCGCCGTGCGGGAACAGCCGGCTGAGCTGCTGGATGGCGGTAAAGCTTTCGCTTTCCGCAATGGGCAGCGAAGCCAGCAGCGACAGGAGCGCGGTCAGGGCATTGTTGCCTTTTTGCGGTTTGGCTGCGTGTCCGCCGGTTCCGGTGGCGACGATCTGGACTGCGCCGTTCTCAGCGTTCAGTTCAAATTTGACGCCGGTTGACAGCGCCGCCGCTTCGCAGTAGGGCTGGAGTTTGGTAGCGCTCAGCCCTTGCACTATGGCCTCGGCATGCCCGGGGATAACGTTGATGATCTCGCCGCCCTTGACTGCGGCGACACGTGGTAACGCTTCGGAGACGGTCCAGCTTTTCGTGAAAGTGGTCTTATAACTGCCTTTTTCGGTGTTGGTGACCGGGAAGAAGCCGTCCGGTGAGAAGGTGTAGGGCGGCGCCGCGTGCCGGGCAAAATAATATTTGATATCGGCTGAGTCAGTTTCTTCATCGGTGCCCAAAATCAGCCGGGTGTTGTATTTGAGCGGGATGCCCAGGTCTTTCACCGCCTTAAGTGCGGACAGGGCCGCGACCAGCGGGCCTTTATCGTCACTGGTGCCGCGGCCGAACAGCATGCCGTCCTTCTGCACCACCGTGTAAGGCGGCGTGCTCCAACCAGTGCCCTCGCCGACCACGTCCAGGTGGCACAGGATGCCCAGGCGGGTTTCCTGATCGTTGATGTCCACGGTGCCAACGTAGTTATCGATATTGGCTGTGGCAAAGCCCATCTCTTCGGCGATGGCGAGCGCCTCGGCCAGCGCTTCAGCGGGGCCTTTGCCAAAGGGCAGGCCGGGTTGGGCTTCCGCGCGCACGCTGCGAATGGCGACCAGTTTTGTGATGACGTCCACCATCTGATCTTCACAGGTTTCAAAATAACGCTGAATCTGTTCCTGGAGCATGGTTTTACCTTCCTGACGTGCCTGATGTGAAATTAACCTGGTTGTGATGAATCTGGGTAGGCTCGCTGCATGCCGATGATGATGCGATCGAGCAGCGCGTCGAAATATGGTTCCACCACACGGCGGGCGGGGTCGGCCATGTGCCAGGCGACGATCTGCTCGGCGCCGCGCGCGAAGGGCACCGTGCAGGCAAAGTCCGGCACCAGCCGCTTGATGCGTGTGTTGTCAAAGATCATGCTGTGGGCTTTGTCGCCTAGCAAGCTGTCGCCCCAGATCTTATCGTAAGCGGCGATCATGTCGGAGGGTACATGCACCAGGTTTGGTTTCACGCCCAGCGCCGCCGCCAGCATTTCGTAAATCTGGTTCCAGCTAAGCAGCTCGTCCGAGGTGATCTGGAAGGCGTTGCCCAGCGCTTGCGGGTTGCCCAGAAGCGGCACAAAACCTTTGGCAAAGTCGGTGTTATGCGTCAGCGTCCACAGTGAGGTGCCGTCGCCGTGGACAACCACCGGCTTGCCCTGCACCATCCGTTCCATCATTGTCCAGCCGCCGTGAAACGGCAGCAGGCGTTCGTCGTAGGTGTGCGACGGCCGCACGATGGTGATGGGGAATTTCTCCTCGCGGTAGGCGCGCACCAGGCGTTCCTCGCAGGCGATCTTGTTGCGCGAGTATTCCCAGTAAGGGTTATCCAGCAGGGTGCCTTCGGTGACCGGCAGCGCGGCGGGCGGGGTTTGGTAGGCTGAAGCTGAACTGATGAAGATATATTGACCGGTGCGGCCGCGGAAGAGGTCAAAATCGATATCCAGTTGGTCAGGGGTGAAAACGATCCAGTTCACCACGGCGTCAAAACGGTGATCGCCCAGCGCGGCGCGCGCTGAAGCCGGGTCGTGAATGTCGCCGAGCAGCACTTTGGCGCCAGGCGGGATGGGCCGCGCAGACTGCCCGCGGTTGAGCAGGTAAAGGTCGATGCCGCGCTCGAGCGCCAGGCGCGCGCAGGCCGAGCTGATGATGCCGGTGCCGCCGATAAACAGGACTTTCATGGAGAGCCTCCACGGGATGCAAAATGATGGACTAAGTCGATTTTACACGCAAAAGAGAATTACCGCGAAGAGCGCTGCGGGAGAATTAATACGCACAATAAATAGTCCGAAACCGGTAAAGACTGGCCCTGCCCGGCATGGATTTATTGCCGTGAATGGGTTAAGCTTAATCTGCTGGAAAAACTTTCAAAAACCGAGGCGATGGCATGCCCACCTTCACCCTATTTGAGCGCAACGCCCAAACGTGCGTCCGGATCGCCAGCCTGTGGAACGCCGCGGCCAGCCCGGCCCTGGCGTTTGGCACGGAATTTGTGGTCTTCAACACGCAGCCCATGCCGGGGTTGGCGCAGGCCGGGCGCCTGGCGTGGGAGGGCGACCGCCTGGCGGGCGTGGCGCTGGCCTCGCTGGTGGCTGCTGAAGGACCCTTCCAGGGTGAGGCCTGGCTGGACCTGCTGGCGGTTGCGCCGGGCCATCAGCGCCGCGGCACCGGGTCGGCGCTGCTGGCGTGGGCTGAAGGCTGGCTGGCTGAACAGGGCGGGCGGAATGTGCACGTCGGCGGCGGCCTGAACCCGTTTGCCGCCGGGCTGCCGGTGGAATTGGGAACCCAGAACTTTTTCCTGATGCGCGGCTATGTTGTGGATGAACAGCCTTTCGAGTGGGATGTGGCGCGCAGCCTGAAGGATTACCAGACGCTGTACCCTGAGCCGCTGCCGGGAGCCAACCTGCGCCCCCTGCAACCCGGCAAGGAACATGAGTTGATTGCCTTCCTGCAGCGTGAATTTCCCGGCCGCTGGCTGTACGAGGTCGAGCAGTTCTTCCGCATCGGCGGCCGCGCCGGCGACTTCATGGTGCTGCGCACCGAAATCGGCGTGGACGGTTTTTGCTGGATGACCTTTGCCGACTCAGCCCGTCCGTTGGACCGTTTTTACATGCACGGGCTGCCCCGCCCGTGGGGGCAGATGGGCCCGTTGGGGGTTGGCGCGGGCTGCCGCGGCAAAGGCTACGGCGGCGCATTGATTGATGCGGCTGCCTGTCACCTAAAGGCACGCGGTGTTGACGGCAGCCTGATCGATTGGACCAGTCTGCTTGACCTATACAGCAAGTTTGGCTATCAGCCCTACCGTCAATACCACATGTTAAGCAAAACGCTGGCAGCATAGCGTTTCAGAACGAGAGAAGCGGTTATGACATCGTATTTCATCACAAATGTTAACCTGATGGATCGACCAGCGCAGGCCGTGCTGGTTTCGGACGGCGTCATCCAGGCGCTGGGCGACCCGGCGGTTTTGCAATGCCCGCCCGGCGCACCCACGTTGGACGGCGGCGGTGCGACGCTGCTGCCTGGGTTTATTGAATTGCAGCTTAACGGCGGCTTTGGCATGGATTTCACCGAAGATCCTGAGAGCATCTGGCGGGTGGGAGCCTTGCTGCCGCGCTACGGCGTGACGACCTTTCTGCCGACGGTCATCACCTCGCCGTTGGAAACCGTGGAACGCGCCATGCGTGTAGTTTTATCTGACCGGCCAGCGGATTACCGCGGTGCAGAACCGTTGGGGTTGCACGTTGAAGGGCCGTTTCTCAATCCGCGCAAAAAGGGGGCGCACAATCCGGAGTACCTGCGCCTGCCTTCGCCCGACTTGGTGCGCGGATGGACGCCGGAGAACGGCGTCCGCCTGGTGACGCTGGCTCCGGAACTGCCCGGCGCGCTGGAAACCATTGCTGCGCTCACAAAGCAGGGTGTTATCGTCAGCGCGGGGCATTCGTTGGCTACCCAGGCTGAGGCAGAGGCAGGCATTGCGGCGGGCATTCGCATGGGCACGCACCTGTTCAACGCCATGCCGGCGCTGGAACACCGCGCCGCCAACCTGACCGGTGTTTTGCTGACGGATGATCGCGTTGGCTTTGGCCTGATCGCCGACGGCATTCACATCGACCCGTTAATGGTCAAGCTGGCATGGCAGCTGAAGGGCGGACGTGGTTTCGCGCTGGTGACCGACGCCATGGCAGCCTTGGGTATGTCCCCTGGGGTCTCGCGCCTGGGCGATTTCGACGTGATTGTGGATGAAACCTCGGCGCGCCTGGCCGACGGCACCCTGGCCGGCAGCATCCTGACCGAAGATGCTGCGCTGCGCAACCTGATGCGCTTCACCGGTTGTACGTTGGCGGAAGCCGCCGAAACGCTCACCGGCACGCCAGCCCAATTGCTCGGCCTGCGCGACCGCGGCCGGCTTCAACCCGGCACGCGCGCCGACCTGCTGCTGCTGGACGCCGATCATGCGGTGCTCGCCACGTGTGTGGGCGGCGAGCTGGCCTTTGACCGGCGCGGCGGACAGATCGCGTGAAAATGCACACCGCCAGGGTCAAGCAGTTGCCACGCCTTTGTCGATTATGATATGATTCTGACAGGGGAATTGCGCGAAGCTTGAGGTGTCTGGATGGAATCGAACGATCCCTTGCGAGTGGTAATCGCCTCCGAGCAGGCCATCTTCCTGCGTGGATTGGCCTCGCTGGTCATGTCCATGAAATCGGTCGTGCTGGTGGGCGAGGCGCGCAGCCACGAGGATACCCGCCAGTTGTGCCAGCTTGCCGGGCCGGAAATGGTCCTGTTGGACGCGAGAAACGCGCTTGAACCGGCTCGCGAGTTTGCCCGCGGTCTCCGTTCTGGCAACCCGGCGCTGAAGATCGTTTTGCTGGTGGAACTGCCCGATGAAAACGGTCCGGAAGGCGGTTTTGACCAGGACATGCTGTACTACATCTCGCGCGAAGTCACCGAGGACGAATTCAAAGCGGCCATCGAGCAGGTGCGCAAAGCTGGATCGTTTACCGCGGACGGCTCAAGCGTGTTTCATCATCAGAATCTGGAAGAGGATGATTTACGCGTGCTGCGGCCGTCGCCCCGCACCCAGGATGTCATTGCTCACGAGCTGGACATGGCTGCGCGCATTCAGGCCGACATCCTGCCAGAGGATGCGCCCGTGATCACCGGCTGGGACTTGTGCGCGCAGTTGCAACCGGCGCACGAAACCTCCGGCGATTTCTACGATTTCATTCCGTTAAACCAACGCAAGTGGGGGCTGGTGGTGGCGGACGTGACCGACAAGGGCATGGGCGCGGCGTTGTTTATGGCGCTGTCCAGCACGTTGTTCCGAAATTATGCCAACCGCTTTCCCACGCTGCCCGCGCTGACGATGAGCGCGGTCAGCGAACGCATCCTGTCGGATACGCGCGGCGATATGTTTGTCACCGCCTTCCTCGGGATCCTTGAGCCGCACACCGGCCGGCTGACGTTTGCCAACGCGGGCCACCCGCCGGGCTACCTGATCAACCAGCAGCGCGGTAAGGTCTCGGTGGATTCGCTGAGCCACTCGGGCATGGCGCTGGGCGTCACCGAGACGGCCCGCTGGAAGCAGAAAACCGTGCGGTTTTTGCCGGGCGATTATTTGATCCTGTATACCGACGGGATCACCGAAGCCCAAAACGAATACGGCGACTTCTTTGGCAACCACCGCCTGATTGACGCGATCCTGGGGCAGATTGGCAAATCACCCCGTGAAATGCAGGCTGCCATTCTAGCTGAGGTCAACCAGTTCATGGGCTCCACGCCGCGCCAGGATGACATTGCCATGGTGATTATCCGGCGCATCGATTGACTTGGCTTGTTAATTATCACATTCATTCCTGCTGTGTTCGAACCGGCAGGAATTTTGATTGCGCAGGTCTAGCGCAGCGGCGGCCGGTGGCGGTGGACGTGTGTGGCGGGCAAGGCGGGCGTGCGCAGGAATCTTTCCAGGCGCAACGGCGGCAATCCCCAGGCCGCGCGCGCGCGGTTGCACCGCTCCAGGTCTTCAGGCGAGATGGCGAACTGGCCGTTTTCCGCGTGAACTCCGAACTCGCGGCAGGTGCTGGAGCGCAACGCGTAGATGCTGCACGCAACCGGACCGCCGATGCGGCCTCGCAGCGCTGCACAGCGCGCATGCGGCTGGTTGGTGCCGCGCATGCAAGTTAAGTAGGGCGGGAGCGGTTCGGTCAAATCCGGTGGAACCGTTCCGCCTTGATCAGTATCCGCTTCAGCCCAGTAAAAAGAAACCCGGTATAAGGCGCAGCAAGCGCCGCAATTTTGACAGGGATTGTTGGCAATTCGCACGGGCATAATTAATACTCCTCTCTTTTTTCTTTGACAAGAGGGGAACATTGAAAATTGCGGTAATTGTTAACCTGTCCACCTGTCCAGTATCAAATCCGGTCAGGTTGCAGTCGCACAAAACGTCGGGTCAGCGTAAGCTAAGTATGGAAACAGGCGAAAGTGCCCGGATTGGCAACATGGAAGGGTGAACGAGATGAACGCAAACAACATTCGGGTGTTAATCGTGGATGATCAGGCCGTTGTGCGCAGCGGTCTAAGCGCATTTTTAACCGTGTTTGAGGACCTGGATCTGGTTGGCGAGGCTGGAAATGGCCTGGAGGCTGTGAAAAAGTGTGATGAATTGCTGCCGGATGTGATCATCATGGACCTGATGATGCCAGAGATGGACGGCGTAGAAGCGACCCGTGAGATCCACTCGCGCCACCCGGATGTGCGCATTCTGGTGCTGACCAGCTTCCCGGAGGAAGACCTGGTGCGAAAGGCGATGCAGGCCGGCGCCATCAGTTATCTGTTGAAGAACACAGCGGCAGCCGAGCTGATCGCGGCGGTGCGCGACGCCTACAACGGTCGGCCCACACTTGCGCCGGAAGCCACCCAGGCGCTTATCCGCGCTGTCAGCTTGCCCAAGCCGGTCGGCCATGATTTGACCGCTCGGGAGCTGGAGGTGTTGGAGCTGGTTGCGCATGGGCTTTCCAACCTTGAGATTGCAGAACGTCTGGTGGTAAGCCGTTCGACGGTCAAATTTCACGTCAGCAGTATTCTGGCAAAGCTGTCGGTTTCCACGCGCACTGAGGCAGTCACAGTCGCCCTGCAGCACAACTTGGTTCATAAAAATAAAACGCCTGTCGATTATCGTGGAGCCCGCTGGCGGCAGACGCCACAATTCTGACGAATTCAGGTAATTTTTCTTGCCAAACCGCCATATCAACCTGGCGGTTTGTGTTTTGTAAGCCGGTTACCCTGGTCCAACACTAAAATTGCCTGATAATTGCAAACCGCCGAGAGCCGGTTTCATGTATAATGCAATTCACTACACCGGATGCTTCCGGGGGGATAGCAAGATGGCGACATCTGGTCTGCATCGGACCGGAGACAGGGCATCACGCAATGCTTCCTTATGTAATCCCGCTGTTTTTGTCAGCAATCATCATGGGAGGGCTGGCCTGGTACTCTTCTACGCTGAAGAGCGTGCCGGGTGTGCACCAATTCAGAGCCAGCATTCTGATCACCAGCATCTGGTCGATTTGTTATGCCATGGAGCTGATCCTTCCCACGGTTTCTGGCAAACAAATCGCTTCCAATTTCGCGTTCATGGCCATTTCGGCGCTGCCGGTGGCCTGGTTGGCCACGGTGATGAATTTTTCCGGCTCGGGACGCAGGTTTTCCCGCCTGACACCGTTCCTGCTGATCATTCCGCTGCTTACCGCCCTGGTGGTTTGGACCAATCCATGGCATCACTTCTTCATCCAGCGTTTATACCTGGATGTTAACGGTGCGTTTCCAATTCTTAAAGCTGAGTATGGACCGTGGTTCTGGGTTCACTCGGCCTATACCTACAGCCTGTTTGTGATTTCAATTGGAATATTAATCGGTTTGATGGCGCGCACCTCCCGCCGGTATATTGGCCAGCCGTTGACCCTGCTGATTGGCATGCTGATCCCCTTGCTGTGGAATGTGCTTTACGTATTCGACGTGCTGCCCTTCCGGCGCCTGGACCTGACTCCCTACCTGTATAGCTTGAGTGGCATTGTTTTCTGGATCGGGCTGGTTTACACACATTTGTTTGATATTTTGCCCGTGGCGCGCGATATGGTAATGGACGCCATCAGGGATGTGGTGGTCATCATGGATTTACAGGACCGCGTGGTTGATTTGAACCCGGCGGCGCGAGCTGTGTTTGCCTGGTTTGAACATGACGACCTGATTTCAAAGCCCGTGGAGCAGGTATTTTCGAAGTGGCCTGCCATCCTGGCCCTGCTGCTGGATAGGAAATCCGTTTCCCGACCGCTGGACCTGGTGCTGCTGCGGGAGGATCGGAAACTACATTACCAGGTCAGCCTGGTCCGGCTGCGCGATTCGCAGGGCGCTCAGATTGGCCGCATGCTGATGCTGCATGACATCACTGATCGGAAGCACATGGAAGAAGAACTTCGCCGGTTGGTGGTCACCGACCCGTTGACCGAACTGGGCAACCGGCGCATGTTTTTCAACGCCCTGGAAAGTGAATTCGCCCGCGCTAAACGTTATCAGACCGGTTATTGCCTCATCATGCTGGATTTGGACCATTACAAATCCATCAACGACCGGTTTTCGCACATGGTGGGTGACGAAGCGCTCCGGCTGGCGGCGGACGCCATCCGGAAAACCGCGCGCCAGTCTGATCTGGCGGCACGCTACGGTGGCGACGAGTTTGTGCTGCTGCTGCCCAACACCACTCTTCAGGGGGCTGTGCAACTGGCCGAGCGCTTGCGAAAAGCGATCAACCAATGCCAGCTCTCCGTCGGTGAGCGACTGACCGCCAGCGCCGGCGTTGCAGACTATGAACCGGCCGATCAGGGTAGCGAAGATTTGTTGCTGCGGGTCGATCATGCGCTTTACCATGCCAAAGAGACTCAGTCTGGCATCTCGACCGCGCCAGATGTGGGGCAAAAAACACCCGCCATCCAATGAAGCTGAAGCCTTTTTCCATCCAGCTTAAGCCCTGGCAGTGGGCCGTTGCGGCCTTGTTGCTGATTGCTGTAGTTATCGCGCTGAGTTATGTGCTGCCCGAAGCCGTGGATTTTCATAACTACTTCCGCCCCGCAGCAACCGGCGTGTTACATGGGAATTCACCCTATCAGAACGAAGGATTTTTTAATGCGCCGTGGGCCATCCTTCCGGCCCTCCCATTTGCGCTGCTGCCCGAACCCATTGGCCGGGCAGGCTGGTTTGTGGCGACGTTGCTAACCTACCTGTTCATCGCCTACCGGCTGGGCGCCAGGCCGGTCAGCATGGTTTTTTTCCTGCTGTCGCCGACCGTGATTCAGGATTTGCTCAATGGAAACCTGGATTGGCTGGCGATGCTGGGCTATGTACTGCCGCAATCCATCGGATTGTTCTTTCTGGCCATTAAGCCCCAGGTTGGCGCTGTGGTAGGCGTTTTTTGGTTGATTGAAGCCTGGCGCGATGGCGGCTGGCGGAAGGCCGTGCGCGTATTCTGGCCGTTTACAGGCGCGTTGGCGCTCTCCTTCGCCATTTTTGGCCTCTGGCCGCTGCGTTTTCAGGCGAATTTGGGCATGTGGTGGAATGCCAGCCTGTGGCCGATGTCCATTCCGGTCGGATTGGCCCTGCTGACCGCTGCGATGCGAAAAAAGGATCAGCGGTTGGCAATGGCGGCTGCACCCTGCCTCTCGCCTTACCTGCTGCTGCATTCCTGGAGCGCTGCGTTGCTGGCTTTTGTCCACCGCCAGCCGGAAACGATTGCCGCGGTGGTGGGCCTGTGGATTTTGGTGGCGATTCGCGCCGCGGGCGGGTAAATCCAATCCGGATTGTCTCCAGACTGAAACCTGAACCAGACTGCGCTTAGTTGGGAGTTCATCTGGTTTTTTGCTTGCATATCGGTTAGAATCGAACCACTCGCACCTTTTCACATCAAACCAATCCTTTTGCCGGATTTCGAAATCGACGGTGGGGGTGCATTTGTCAGTCCGATATCGAATCATCAGATCACAGAATGCACCTGTCATTCTGAATCTGGAATAACCTGAGGAGGCTTGCTAGGACAGATGAATTCCCCAGCGTATCAGATTCGTCTCATGGAATCGGGCGAAGAAGCCCCTGTGTGCAAGTTGGTTGAGCGCGTTTTTATAGCGAACGAAGCCAGCGAAATTTCCCAGCAAAGCATCAGCCTGTTTTTATCCTATGCCAATCCGGTGCGCATGGCGGAACGGGTGGCCCAGGATTTTTGCATTGTGCTGGTGGCCGTTCAGGCAGATCAATTGATCGGTATGATTGAAGTGCGCAATTACAATCACATTGCCCTGTTGTTCGTGGATGATGAGCATCAACGCCAGGGGATTGCTTCCAGCCTGTTGGAAGTGGCGATTGAGAAGTGCAGAGAGAAAAATGCCGCCCTGCGGCGCATCACGGTCAACGCTTCACCATACGGACTGCCGGTTTACGCACACTGGGGTTTTCACCCGATTGGTGAGGAAATTGAGGTGGACGGCATGCTGTTCACCCAGATGGCGCTCGATTTTCCCGAGGATGTTGATTAGTTAGCGGTGATAGGGCGGTGCGACCCACGCGCACGATTTTCCAGTCAACCAAAGGACAAAGGAAGATAATGTGAAACTCAGCGCTCGCAATGTGCTCAAAGGGACCGTCATCAAGATCATTCCCGGCACCGTGAATTCGGAAGTGATCATCAAATTGCCGGGCGGAGCGGAAATCGTCTCAATCATCACCAAAGAGTCGGCCGAAAGCCTGGAACTTCAGGTCGGCAAAGAGGTTTACGCGGTGATCAAGGCCTCGAACGTGATGGTGGCCGTCGACTGATTTGATTCAAAATAACTTGCTGTTTCACAGGTTCGCCGGATTGCGCGGCGAACCTGTTGATTTAAACGGGCAAAAGAGTTGGACACCGGAATCCAACTCTTTGCCTTGGAGGAGAAGAGATGTTGCTTGGCCTTAAGGATAGCAGTTCCAGCTGTGGAGTGCTTGACTGGCCGGTGCCGCTTGCCCTATGATTACCCTACGAATGGTTAATCGGGGTACAATCATGAAAATCAACCTGACCCTGGAGGATGCATGCAAGCAACCCCAATCGAGCCCATCCCTGAAAAGACGGTAAAGCGCAGCAGCCTGTGGGACGTGCTTTGGTACATCCTGTGCGGCTTTGGCCTGTTCACCGTGGCCGGGCTGCTGTTGGGCTTTTTGATGCACGGCAAAACCGGGTCGCTCTTGTTCAGTGTATTGGTCTATGTCAGCAACGTGCTTTTCCTGGGTGGAACCGCACTGGTGATGGGAGCCGGGCGCGGCAAATTCTCGCTGGCTGAGATTGGCCTGGTACCGCCCCGTTGGCGGTGGACATGGCTGGCCGTGGCGGTGGGCCTGGTGTTGTTGTTGCTGCCCGTGCGGGGTGGGTTGGGCCTGCTGGTGGAATACCTGCTCAACGGCAACATGGACAGCCTGATGGCGCGCTCGCAGTTGATCCAGCCGGAGGGAACCACCTGGTTCTCCTTCCTGCTGACGCTGCTGTTTGTCGGCGTCCTGGTGCCGCTCTCGGAGGAATTATTTTTCCGCGGCGCGATCTTTACAACGCTGCGCGATCATTTGCCGGTGTGGGCGGCGGTCTTGATCAGTTCGACGCTATTTGGCCTCGGGCACGCCGATTCGCTGGGCGTGGTGGCGGCCAGTTTTGTGATGGGCGTGGTGAACGCGATCGTCTTTGAAAAGACACGCTCCATCTGGGTGCCGGTGGCAATTCATGCCGCCAACAACAGCCTGGCTATCATTCTGGTTTACCTGGCTGCCTACCTGGTGAAATTGCTGCCGGCTTTGCCGGCCTTGCCCTAAAAGCTTAGCGCAGGCTCCAAACCCGCAAGGTGCCGTCCGAGCCGGTGGTGGCCAGGCGTGAACCGTCTGGCGAGAATCCCAGCGACGTGACGGCATCACCGGCAGCGTTGAAGGATTGAATGCTCTGCCCGGTGGCAGGGTCCAGCAGCAGCACATCGCCGCCCACAGCAACCGCCAGCACCGCGCCGTCTGGTGAATATGCCATCGCGCTGGCGAACTTGGCCTGCGGGTAAGCCGCAATCCGTTCCCCGTTTTGCGGGTTCCAGAAGTTGATCAGTGCAGTGAATTCGCCGTTCAGCGTTCCGCCCGCGGCGGTCGCCAGGGTGGCGTCATCCGGGCTGAGCGCG
>JAPKMQ010000387.1 GCA_026645875.1 Longilinea sp. | reverse complement strand
GACAACGGCCGCGTGACCGTTGAAGAGGCGCCGCTGGAACCGGTGGACACACACCTGGTTGCGCGCCTGATCACCGAAATTTATGGTCAGGATGACCGCCAACGGCGCGGCATCTCGGTGGTTTCAGCCGGCCAGGCAGCCAAACACATCCCGATGTGCGGTTTGAACATCAGCTACTGGGATGCGCGCCGCAACGAAGTGCGCATCAAGCAGGCGGCCCGCGGCGGCGCGGGCACGGTTTTGCGCGATAAGAAAATCAAGGCCATCGTCGTCCGTTTTACTGACATGGGCGGCGATGCCAACGGCTGCGCCAAACCCGAACTGGTCCGCAAGGCAGGTTCGCGGATTAATTCAGAAATTTCGCGCTTCGACGCCTCGCAAAACGACATGCGCGGCAACGGAACGCCGTACCTGATCGAGATCATGAACCGCTTTGACCTGCTGCCGTGTGAAAATTTCCGCTTTGGCGCCGATCCTCGTGCTTCGCAGGTGGCTGGTGAAGTGTGGAAGGCGATGTACGACCGTCGCGGCCCGGACGGCTGCTGGTATGGCTGCACCATGGCGTGTGCTCATGGGGTACCGCACGTGCATTTGCGCACCGGACCGTACAAAGGCGAAGCGGTTTTTGTGGACGGCCCTGAATACGAGACGCTTGGCGCGCTTTCAACCAACCTGGCGATCTATGATCCGCAGGATGTGCTGGAATTGAATTTTTATTGCGATACCTATGGGATCGACACCATTTCGGTGGGCGACTCGATTGCGTTTGCCATGGAATGCTACGAATATGGCATTCTCAACCGTGAAATTACCGGCGGGATGGAGTTGACCTGGAGCAATGCCGATGTGGCGCTCGAACTGTTGCACCAGATGGCACGCGGCGAAGGCTTTGGTGTGGTGGTCGGTCAGGGCGTGCGACACATGAAAAAGCTGTTCGCTGAAAAGTACGGTGCGGATCCGGCGCTGATGCAGGACATCGCCATGGAAGTGAAGGGCATGGAAATATCAGAGTACATGTCCAAAGAGTCGCTGGCGCAGCAGGGCGGTTATGCGCTTGCTTCGAAGGGCGCCCAGCACGATGAGGCCTGGTTGACCTTCATGGAACTGGTGCACAAGCAACTGCCCACCTTTGAAGCCAAGGCCGAGGCGCTGCATTACTTCCCAATGTGGCGCACCTGGTTCAGCCTGCACGGCCTGTGCAAGCTACCCTGGAATGACATCATCCCCGAAAGCAACAAAACCGCCAAGGAACCGGGCAAGGTTCCGGAGCATGTGGAAAATTACACCTGGTTGCATGAAGGCGTGACCGGCAACCCCATCACGATTGAGGAGATCATCCTGGCTTCAGAGCGTGTGTACAACCTGCAGCGCCTGTTCAACCTGCGACTGGGTTTTGGCACACGCCAGTGGGATTACCCACCCTACCGTTTGATGGGACCAGCGACAAAAGTCGAGTATGAATCCCGGGTCGAGCGTTATGACGGGCAGTTGCGCGAGCTGGCCGGGTACGA
>JAPKMQ010000386.1 GCA_026645875.1 Longilinea sp. | reverse complement strand
TCTGGCGGCATCCGCGCGACCCATCACGGCCACGGTGAACTCGCGGCCGGGCAGGAATTCTTCCACCAGAGCGGGTTGCTGGTAGCTTTCCACCACCCAGGCAACCCGCCGGCGCAGGGCGTCTTCGTTGGTCACGATCGCGCCAGAATCCATGCCCATGCCGGTGCCTTCGCGGGCCGGCTTGACAAACATGGGGAAGCGCAGCGCGGGGTTCAAGGGCTCGTCGGCCGAAGTGAATTCCTGGAAGGCGGCCGTGGGCAGACCCTGCTCGCGCCAGATGCGCTTGGTCATGGTCTTATCCAGGCCGACTGCGTTGGCTAATACGCGCGAGGCCGTGTAGGGGAAGCGCAGCATTTCAAGCAGCGCAGGCACCTGGGCTTCGCGGCCATCGCCAAAAATACCTTCGGCAATGTTGAAGCAAATGTCGGGGCAAAAATCGCGCAGGGCGAAAGGTAAATTGTCGTCGGCTGAGAGGAATTTTGTGAAATGACCATCGGATTCGATGGCGGCCTGAATGGCCTCAATGGTTTCTTTCCGGTCAAATTCCGCGCCAGCATCGGCTGGAGCATCCTGGGGTAGCTTGGTTTCCCCCTTAACGTTGGCAATCACGGCTACCCGCCAGACGCGCACCGGGCGCGGGGGCATACTGGGGGGGCGGTCTTCTCCAGGAGGCTCTGTTTCAAGAATATCGTTATTATCCATTTCCTAACCTTCTAAGTGGTGTCAACTTGTCCAATTTTGAACAACAGCATCGTAGTATAGTCCGTTTTTTACAGATTGCAAGAGGTGATTTAAATCTCATTCAAACTGTAAGGTGACGTCAACCGTATGGAATCCTGCCATCCGCGCGGCAAAAGATCGAACGGCGGACAGCTTGCGCGGCGGCTCAAAATGTGTCATCATTAACTCGAAAATTTCTTTCTGAGGATGCAATCATGCGGCTTCCATACCTTCCCCCCATTCCCTTCATGCCATCGAACATCCCGACCTGGTTGTCGTATTTGCTGGTGTTTGCGGCGGCGGTGATCATTGTTTTAATCATTGTCAAGTTGATGTTCAAATACGCCACCAGTGCCTCCGGCGCGATCCTGGCGATCACATTAATCCTGCTGTTCATCATCGGCGTTTTTTTGGTGATTGACAACAGCGCGGAAATAATCGCCTGGGCAAAACGAATCTTCGGGCCAATTCTATAGGCGGCAAAACCCGCAGGTTGGCAGGATTATGGCGCGGTTCAACGACTGCACCCTTTCCTTTACAAAGTGATCCGGGTAAGGTATGCTTAACGATGGGAGTGGATGAGTTCCGGTGGGCTCCCCGGTCTTCAAAACCGGTGACGGGTCGCGTTGCGGGCCGTGGTGGGTTCGACTCCCATCCATTCCTGCCTGGTCAGAAGGTGATTATCCGTTTGCCCGGAGGTAACCAGTAGAGCTAAACATGGAAACGCCCCCCGAAGTCGATTATGAGTTGCTGGATGCGCTAGTAAGGCGCATTTTTTTTATTGAAGACATCACCATCG
>JAPKMQ010000385.1 GCA_026645875.1 Longilinea sp. | reverse complement strand
CAGGGGGGTGTTCCACCCATAGGGTGCCAGCCGTCAGGTCAACATGCAGAATGGATCCGGTATAGCAAGGTGCCACGGTCGTTTCTCCTTCCTAATGCGGGAACATGGGCCGGAATTGAAAAAGGGAAAGGGGAACCGAAATGAGCATTTGATTGATGGTATTATAGCAATTTTTTCATTGCATATTGCAAATTATGGAAAAATATTAAGAAATATTTGTTGTTTTCGGAAGTAAAATATATAATATCATGTTGAAATGTGAAAACAATTTCGTTATACTCTTTTTATTCGCAGGTGTGCAGCCATGGTAACGAAACTCGACCGTATTGACAAACAGATTGTCGATCTTCTCACGGAGGACGGGCGCATGTCATGCGCGGTGATTGCCCGCCGCATTGGCAAGATCTCTGAGCGCGCCGTGCGTTACCGCCTGGAGCGCATGATCGAGCTAAAAGTCTTCACCGTCAGCGCCATCGTCGACCCGGCTACCATCGGTTACCCGGTGGTGGCGGATGTGTTCGTCGAAGTCGAGCCCGGCCTGGTGGATGAAGTGGCGAGCAAGCTGGCGGCGTTTGAGTATGTGTCCTATGTGGCCTGCTCGACGGGCGAGCGGGATATATCCATCCAGGTGCTGGCGCGCGATAACCGCGAGCTTTACGATTTTGTTTCCAATATCCTCGGCCGTATTCCCGGAGTCCGGCGTACAACCACCTCCATCGTCCCGTTTGTGGTCAAGGACGACGCACGCTGGCGGATTCCGGAAGCGTTGTTTACCAGTGATCGATAGCTTATCGGCCGTAGCTGAGTATTATTCCCCGCCCATCTCCAATTTCATCCATGGCCAGCCCCCGGCTGGCGCCATTGTCTCTTTATCAGGAGGACCTCATGACTTCTTCCTACCAAGAAGCGGTGGATTACTCCAATCGCTGGTTGGGAATCATCAAGCAGCCATTGGTCCCAGAAGATGTTGGCAAATGGATCATTGAAGAATCGCAACACAATTTTGCTCAACACTTCAACAAAGGCTGGCTGGAATACCGCAAGTCGGTCACCGAGGCAGGCGACTGGGCCGTGACCGAATGGACGGGCCGCGGCGCCCGTTTTCAGGACGTGCTTGGCCGCGAATTCATCGACTGCCTGGGCGGGTACGGCATGATGGACCTTGGATGGAGCCACCCGGACGTCATCGCGGCGGTGAAAGCCCAACTGGATCACACCCCCATGCCCTCGCAGGAACTGATCGATCCGCTGCGCGGCGTGCTGGCAAGGTTGCTGGCGATGACCCTTCCAGGGGACATCCAGTACAGTTTCTTTTGCGCCTCCGGAACCGAAGCCAATGAAGGCGCCATCAAGCTGGCCAAGATGTACACCCAGAAAGCCGGCTTCATCACCGCGCTGAAGGGTTTTCACGGCAAGACGATGGGATCGCTTTCCATGATGGGCAAGGCCGACTACCGCCAGCCGCCCGGCGTGCTCTATGGCGGACCAGTGTACCACGTGCCTTTCGGCGACGCCGACGCG
>JAPKMQ010000384.1 GCA_026645875.1 Longilinea sp. | reverse complement strand
AGAATGACCAGCTCGGCATGGTCGTTGGATAGGCCGTAATCGCGCACGATCGACATTTCCACCTGGTTTTTGATCAGAATGCGCGCCAGGCGGATGGCGATGTTGGCGACGATTTGAAAATGCACCGGGCCGTGGTCGGTCATCTCCAGGCGGTCGATGGCGTTGACGTTCAGCACGCGCCACAGGGTCTTGATCTCCACATCGCCGTTGACGGCGGCCAGGGCTTGCTCGAGCAGGGCATTGGTGCGCACCGGCACGTGAATAGCCATTTGGGTAAATTTCTTGGGTTCCATTCGGGGGGTTCCTTCCTCACGGGTTTGCATCATGATGATTATACAGCAGGGGGCGAGGCGGGGGCAAACCGTCGGTCTCTCCCGGCCCTTTGCCCAGCGGGAGAAGGCCGAGGCGAAGGAGAATATCATGGCCTTATTTTTCTCTTGCAGTACAATGAAGGCACCTTTTCTCCTGGGAGCGTTTCCGATGGAACTGCATGAGAATCTGTCGCGCCGCATCGCGGCTGGGGCGGCGCTCAAGCCCTGGTTGATCTTAGGACCGGCGTATGAAAACGTCTCGGCACTGGTGCCGGGGCTGACCCTCTACGAAACGCCGTTGACCGGCAGCGGGGCAGCGGTGATGAGCGAGATGGCGGCCCAGGCGCGCACGCTGGCGGCCATGCTGCAGCCGCGCGAGGGCGACCAGGCCACCCTGCGCGGCCAGACCGGCCGCTGGAGCCTGGCGCGCATGCCCGAAAACTACCTGACGTGGGGCCAATACTACACCCAAAATCACCTGGTGACGGTGATGGCCGCCACCCAGGTGACGGCTGCACGGCGCGGGGCGCACCGCTGGCGGCTGTGCACGCGCGTGGCCTCGTGGGTGATGGTGCTGATCAATGGACAGGTCGTTTTCGACAGCGGCCTGACCCCAGCCACCACGATCGAAGGCTTTCAAGAAGCCGAAATCCTGTTCGATGCCGCACTGCACGCAGGCGAGAACCAGGTGGTGGTGGTGATGCTGCGCATTGGCCGCATGGCGCGGGTGGGTTTCTCTTTCGAGTCGCTCGACGCCGACGTGCACTGCGCCGTTGCGCTCGGAGAGGGCCTGTCTGCCGCCGAACGCAGCCAGGTAGAAGAACAAGCGGCCGGCATGCGCCTGGAACGCGATATCCTCTATCCCGAACACACGCTGCGCCTGTATTTGGCCCAGGCGCCGGCGGCGCGCGCGCCGCTGACGGTCAGCCTGCTGACGGCCGGCGGCCAGAGAATCGTTCAGGTGCGCCCCAGCGCAGCGGGCGAGGTGGAGGTATACCAGGGCAAGCAGTTGGAAGAGGGCACGTACCGGCTGGAGTGCCAGTGGTTCAACCCCGCCGGAGAAGCGCTGACCGCCCAATCCTACCGCGTGCAAATGCTGACCCCCACGCCCGCTTTGCCTGGGTATGAACACATGGCCGAACGCGTGCAGCGCGTGCTGCGCCATTACACCACCGCCAACGACCCACGCGCCATCTGGTCGCAGGTGGCGCGCTATG
>JAPKMQ010000383.1 GCA_026645875.1 Longilinea sp. | reverse complement strand
CGCCGCTTCCCCCTTCCCGAACCGGGAAGGGGGATCAGAGAGGGTTAGGTTTCGCATAAAGAATAGCTATTAAACAAATATCACCATATTTAAAAAAACCGTTTCTTCACCAAATCTGAATAATTATAGGATACACTTAGCCAGGTTTGCGCGCGGATGAGCCGCCGAAACCGCATTTTTGTTGGCAAGTGGAGAAGATTATGAAGTTGAACCGAAAACAATGGACCCGCGCTCTGGCGGCCGCGGCGATGGGCGTGCTGGTGTTTGCGCTGGCAGCCTGCCAGGCGGCGGCCACGCCAACCGCCACCCCCACCCCCGAAGGTCCCACCGCCACGCCGACCGTGGCGCCGCTGGTGCTGGAGGGTGCGACCACCACCGACAGCGGTTTGCAGTTCCTGGAGCAGACCGCCGGCGGCGGCGCCGCGCCGCAGCCCGGCAACCTGATCACCATGGATTACACCGCCTCGCTGGTGGATGGCACCGTGCTGGTGGACACCTACTCGGAAGGCAAGCCGGTGACCACCGTGTGGGGCAAGGATTGGCTGCTGCCCGGTTGGGAAGAGGGCATGGGCCTGATGAAGGCCGGCGGCAAGGCCAAGATGGTGCTGCCGCCCGACCTGGCCTTCGGCGCCGAGGGCTACGGCAGTTTCATCCCGGCCAACGCGCAGGTGATCATTGAGGTGGAATTGCTCAAAGTGGAGGAAGCCCCTGTTCCGAGCGAAGTGAGCGCCGACCAGTTGACCGCCAGCGACACCGGCCTGCAATACTACGACCTGGTGGCGGGCACGGGCGATGAAGCCGTGAAGAGCGCGACCGTCAAGACTCATTACACCATCTGGGTCAAGACCGAAACCGGGTTTGATTACGTCGACACCTCGCTGAGCGATGACCCGCTGGAATTCGTCGTCGGGCGCGGCGACATGGTCTTCCCCGGCTGGGAAGAAGGCGTGACCGGCATGAAGGTGGGCGGCAAGCGCTACCTGGTCATCCCGCCCGCCCTGGGCATGGGCGATCAGGATAACGGTATGGTGCCGGCCAATTCGACGCTGGTGATGGAGATCGAGCTGACCAGCGTGGTGCCGCCGCAGGTGGCCACCGTGGTGGACGAAGCCGATTACACCGTCACCGAGAGCGGCCTGAAGTACTACGACCTGGTGGAAGGCACCGGAGACCCCGCCGCGGCGGGCCAGACGCTGGTGGTGAATTACACCGGCTGGCTGGAAGACGGCACGCAGTTCGACAGCTCGGTCGGCGGCAACCCCTTCACCCTCTCGCTGGGCGCGGGCAACGTCATCGCCGGGTGGGATGAGGGGCTGGTGGGCATGAAGGTTGGCGGCAAGCGCCAGCTCGTCATTCCCGCGGCGCTGGGCTACGGCGACAGCGGCTCGGGCATCATCCCGGGCGGCGCCACGCTGATCTTTGAGGTCGAGCTGGTCGAGATCCAGCCGACGGAGTAGCCGGCAAGCAACCGGAAGAATGAACAGGATGAGCAGGAACGTGTGCTCATCCTGTTTTTTTATGATGGTTTCACGCGCGGCGGGTATT
>JAPKMQ010000382.1 GCA_026645875.1 Longilinea sp. | reverse complement strand
GTTCTTTCTCATATTTTCCGTGCATTCCGTGTTTTCCGTGGTTCATATTCTTCTCCTAAACTGCGTACTGTTTCACTGAATTCCAATCATTTACGATGAGAACCTATCTTTTATCGACCTGTTGGTTGTCCTCTGTGATCTCAGTGTCTCTGTGGTTTTCCCAATAACAAAACTCCGCACCTCAATCGGTGCGGAGTATGGTTCAGTTCAATCTTCTCACCGCCGGCTCAACCGCGCGGTGATCAACCGGCTCAGTTCGTCCAGGTACACCAGCAGCCCTTCCGCCTGCCCGGTGACCACCAGCTTGTCGGCAATCTCGTCCAGCGCCTGTGCCTGAGCAAACTCATCCAGGTCGTTGATCGTGTTGGCGAAGCGGCGCAGCCCGCTGGCCGCCTTGTAAGCCGGATCCATTGGCACCGGTGGATCGTTTCGTGCAGGCGGGGTGGTTCCGGGCTGAACCGCCGCCGCTTCAGCCACCTCGTCCGAGGTGAGCTGGCTCTGAATGCTCACGCGCAGCATGCGTTCCCATTGTGCCGGCGGCAGCGACAGCACTTCGCGCAGCACGCGTTCCGGCAGGCGGTGGCGGTCGGCCAGTTCCAGCAGCGGCGTGGGCAGTTGTAAAATGTTGAGCAACTGCACCATGCGCGGCCGGGTGAGCTGCATCACCGGCATAATCCGGTCCCACAGTCCGGCCGGCATGCGCTGCGCGCGCGCCAGGCGGAAATACTCGAAGTCGTCCTTCACCGCCGGGTCTGGTTGCAGGCCCAGTTCGGCCAAAATCAGCGCGGCTACTTCGCAAGCCTGGCCCACCGCGGAGGGCGGTTCGGCGTGGCGGTTCTCCAGCACCTGGCGTTGGCGGGTGGGCTGCGCCACCACTTCCACGCGCAGCAGCGGCTCGTCGGGCAGGTGGTTGTGAACGCGCTGCAGGCAGGCCGCCCAGAAGCGCCGCTCGCCGGTCTCGATCATGAAAATGAAGCGCCCATCCGTGGCCGGCGCCCAGCTGCCGGTGATGGCCTTGATCTGCCCGTGCTCCTCGAACGATGAACCCATTGCCAGCAGCCGCTCCAGTTCCGGGCGGTAAGCCGGTTCGCTGTGCGCCAGCGCCAGCCAACCCTCGGCTGCCTGGTAGCAGTCCATCTCGCCGCTGAAGAAAGCCCTGCGCAGCGGCGTGGGCAGCAGGCGGCGCGGTTGAAAACGGTCCGGCAGCATCTGCGAAGGCCGCAGCCGTTCAATCCGTTCGACCGCGTTCGGCTCCGCTGCGCGCGGCCCCGGAGTCAACTTGGGTTGCGCCTGCACGTCTTCGGGTGTGCTCTCCGGGAAATCCTCAAAAGCGTTGAAGCGTTTACGCGGCATGGCGGCCTCCCGAATTCACGCGCTGCAAGATCAAATCGACCAGTTGGGCATACTCCTGCGTCGGCCGCGAGCTGGAGGCGATCTGGTCGCTGCGCCGCTGGCGCGGCGGGCGGTAGGTGAACACGTCCAGGTGGCTCGAATGGGCATACGCCAGGTCCGACGAGCGGTGGATGGGCGGCAAAATGTAACCACGGTAACGCTTTTCCA
>JAPKMQ010000381.1 GCA_026645875.1 Longilinea sp. | reverse complement strand
CAGGTCCTGCAGCCACGTGCGCAGGCAATCCGGCTGCCAGTCACCCGGGCAGCCCAGCTCACTCTGGAAGTCGCCCACCGCGGTGGCAATGGTGGAATTGACGTTGTCGGTGATCCAACTGGATTTGTGGTCGTAGTAAAACTTCACCGACGCACTGGTGGTCAGGTTGAGCGGAATGTTGGCGCCGTTCAGAACGCCGCCCTGACCGTAATTTTCGGCCCAACTGTCGTTGAGGGCGGCTTTGTACTCATAACTCCCGGCTGGAACAGGATAACTGGCCTGCCAGACGTCGTCGCTGGCGTCATAGGCCATGTGCGCCAACGCGCAGGCCGGGTCCCAGTCGCCCGCGCAGCCCATCTCGGATTGCAGCGAACCCGCGAGGGTGACGGAGGTGGGGTTGGGGGTGGTGGCCTGCGGACCAACCGCGGCGGATTCGTCCGGCGCAGCGGCCCGCGCTGCCGGCAGGCCGGCGTTGAAAGCCAGGCCAAGCAGCAGAGCCGCCAGTAAAGTCACACGAAAGAGTGGAACCAGTTTTTTCATTGCGAACCTCCTGTGGATCGAGTTAAATGGAATGAATCGACCTTTGTGGTTGCCATAAAAACGACTGACTATGTTGGTGAGTTTGGATGAATTTTGGGCAAAAATCAGGCGAAAGAAACGCCAGTTATTGAATATTTTATCAGTTTTTGTCAAAATAGTTTACATTTATGAATTTCTTAATAATTCCGGCTGGCGAAAAAGGGTTATACAACCTGGCATGAAACGTGCATTTTCTTTAAAATGTGCATATAATGAATTATGCGCGAAATGTACCGTGAAGGCAGGTTCCCGATGGTTGACCGCACTGCAGTAGGGTTTCTCAACACCCGGCGCGCGAACCGCGTTGCATGGGAAAGGCCGGTGAGCATCGTCGCGCCCGTGCTCGCCTCTGGACGTTCGATTAACGTGAGCGCAACCGGTATTCTGTTGAGTGTGCCGCAGGATCCGTTCCTCGAAGTGGGCGCGCGCGTGGCGGTGGCTATCCCGCACATGGACGGGCATGCCACGCTTACGCTGCGCGGCAACGTGGTGCGCGTGGAGCATCACGTCGACGACGTGCGCGTGGCGATCAACCTGGAATAAACCGGCAAGTTCGAGGGTTTGCTTCAACCCGTCTTGCTTTGCGAAAGCATCAGCGGCATATTTTGCCGCTGTTTTGTTATTGATCCCGTCCGGCGAACAGACCTTTCAGCGCGTGCCGCCACCCGGCCGGTTCCAGCAGGTCGGTGTTGTCGCTGAACAGGTCGAGGCTGCCGATGGGCGGGCTCGCGGCGACGCGCCGCACGTCAGGGTCGCGGATTTGCGCCAGCAGCGCGGTGGTGAACCGTTCGGCAAACAGCACGCGGAAGGGACGGCCGAAAAACGGCCGGGTGGCCTCCTCCAGCGGCGGGGTCAGCCCCAGGCGGTTGTGCATGCCCGCCAGGTGTTCGAAGGCGGCGCACAGGTGCGGCTCGCGCGCCTGCCAGTCGGAAGCGGCCAGCGCGCCTTCGAGGTGAGGGGTCAATTCGGGGGCACAGGTCAGGCTGGCAAATGCGCTGCCGAAC
>JAPKMQ010000380.1 GCA_026645875.1 Longilinea sp. | reverse complement strand
GCGCATTGGCTATACCCGTGCGGCGCGCATGATCGATGCGCTCGAAGAAAGAAAAATTATCGGCCCCACTCAACCCAATTCTCAGGTGCGCGAAGTGCTCGATTACGGAGGCATGGCGCCGCCAAAGGAAGAATAGAGGGATGTTTACCCTGCAGGCATTTTCTCAACAAGATCCGCGCTGGAAGAATGTTCCCCTGGGGTTGAACCCGCAGGTCACCATCGGGAAAATGGGCTGTCTGCTGACCGACCTGGCGATGGTGGTAAACGGTTTCGGTTTCGATGAGACGCCCCTGACACTCAACCAAAAACTGGTGGCCTTGGGAGAAAACGGTGGTTTTCGTGGAGAACTGGTCATCCCGGCAGCGCTGCAGCGCATTTTGCCCGGCATGATCTTTCGCGACTTCATGGAATGCCGCTCGCAGGCGGCCCCGATGGAGCGCATCGATGCCGCCCTGGCAGCCGGCTGGCCGGTCATTGTGGAACTCGATTACGACCCACAACCCGGTTTGCAAAATCATTGGGTCGTGCTGACCGGCCGCCAGGCGGGTGATTACCTGCTGCAAGACCCGTGGCCCTACCCGGCGGCCGCATCCCAGCGGCTGTCCACCAGCCGCTACGCCTTTGCGGGCAGCGTCGAAAAAATCATCACATCTGTGCTGTGGCTGGAAGGTCCGCGCCAATCTGCCGCCAAACCCAATGGGGCGATCAGCGTCTTCACGACGGTGGAAGACCTGGCGCTGCGTTCTCAGCCGCAAATTCTCCCGGATAATTTGATCAAGCGCGTGCCGCTGCTCAGCGAACTGTACTCGCTGGAAAGCGTAGAGGTCACCCTGATCAAAGTGGGCGTGCTCAATCAATGGCTGCAGGTGCAAGATGACCATGGCGTGCAGGGCTTTGCGGCCGCCTGGTACCTGAACACGCGGCGTGAAGTGCCCGGCCAGCCGCTTCCCCTGCCGACCATCCCCGTGGGTCAGCCGCTCAAGGTGTATACCAACGTCGACCAGCTGGCGCTGCGCAGCCGGCCGCTGGTGGCGCCTGAAACGCTGCTCAAGCGCCTGCCGCAGGGCTGCGCCCTGGTGGTGCTCGAATCGGCGGCCGATGCCGTGCGCAAGGTAGGCACGTTAGATCTGTGGCTGCATGTCAGCGACCCCGCTGGTGAGCAGGGCTACGTGGCGGCCTGGTATACCACGCTGACGCCCTACGTCGGTTTGGGACCGGCGATTGTGCCCCTGGCGGCAACACCGCCGGTGGTTGAGCAGTTTTTGCTGACCACCGTGCCATCGCTGGCGCTGCGTTCACGCCCGCAGATGGCGGAAGACAATCTGCTGCGCCGCTTGCCGTTTGAAACTCGCCTGCAGGTGCTTGAATCGCCGCGCAGTACGCGCGCCAAGGTGGGTGCGCCAGGCCAATGGCTGCGGGTGAAGGATGCCGATGGACAGGAAGGGTACGTGGCGGCCTGGTTCGTGCGCCTGCTGACCGAAACCTGATCGCTGTTACCGGCTTTGCCAGTGTACGATGATCGACAAAACTTGACGGTTTGAAAGGAAGGCAGTCTACATGCAGCAGCCCACGTGTATTACCGCGGCCAGTTCGGCC
>JAPKMQ010000037.1 GCA_026645875.1 Longilinea sp. | reverse complement strand
TCGAGCCAATCATTCCCAGAACACCGATAGAGAGAAAGCGTAGGGCAATTGATTGCGCTTCCGTCTTTCCAATCACGTGGCCGCCGTAGCAGGCCTCACTAAACACCACGCTGGGTGCCCGGCCGTTGCGCTGCAAATCATCCACGGTCAAAGCCACCGGATAATCGGGACCGCTGCCAGGATCGCTGAAATCGCGCTGGCCGTACCATTCAGAGGAATCAACCAACCCGTGCAGGTTGTAGTAATTCAATCGTGCGGATGTGACCTTCTTGGGGTTGATGCTGCCAGTGATCTCGGGCGGCGAAACATGAATTTCCCTCCCAGGAGCCACGGACCGAAACACAGACAAAGAGGACCGTCTCCACGCGGCCGCAGTGTATCCAAATCCGCTGCGTTTCTGGCTGTATAAACGTTGAAAACGCCAGGATTGCCAGGCGCGATAGAAAATCGTCTTCTTCCAACCTTTGGTGGCCACCGAACGCTGCTCATGAAACCTCGCGCATTGCCGGATTTGTTGCAGGAGCAGCCCGGCGTCCGTACCGGCTTCGCCTGGCAGCCGGCCCACCAGCCACTCGGTCACAAAGTAATTGGCATCTGTGGAGGCATAAGGATTGTCAGACGGGACTTCTGTGTCCGAATCCTCTGTCGGATTTGGCAGCTTGTGGAACGGCACGATCTGCTCGCCGCCCACAATCAACAACGCGCCAATCCGCTCACCGCGGTGCGCCAACGCCTCATCCAAATCTTTCAAAGCCAACTTGATCTGCCAGGGATCCTGGCTGTCCAGCGCAGAAATTCCAAGCTTGGCTGTGCAGACGGGATCGTCTGGCAAATATGCCAGCGCACCCCAACCCTGCCGGCGGCGCACCATTTCGGCCAGGTGATTCATTTCGGTAAATAGAACTTCCGCCGATTGCGCACCGTATTGATTGATCAAACCAGATCGCGACGACATGACCACGTAGACCGGAAAACGCCCATCCGCCTGGCCGATGGCGGGTTTCTTCAGGCGTTTGGCCAACTTCTCAAATTCTCCCTTGATCGCCTGCATTTCCACTGCATCGCGGGTATCCATCTTCTTTGCAGCCGATTTTGGCTCAACTACCTCTGAAACCGCGCGGTGGGCTTCCGGCATCGCCGAAGCTTCAAGGTCATCGGGCATGGCATCTGCAGGCGGTGGAACGACTGTGGTTTCCACCGGCAGGCTGTTCATTCCCAATCGCGAAGCAACCTCTGCGGGAACCGGCAGGTCGAAGCGGATCGTGGGATCTTCCGGCCAGAGCGGTCGGTAAGAATGATGCGAGCTGAGCCACTGTTTGGCAACCACTCCAGAAGCATCACGCGTGACACACTCGTGCAGCAACATTACCGCCCCGGCCTCGTCGCCGCTCTCCATCGCCATCTCAGCCTGCATGTATTGAAATGCCAGGCACTCCGGCCAGCGGTCGTGATACATCTCCACCAGCTGGCGGACCGTCAACCAATCCTTTTCAACCCGATTGACTTTCAGATGCATCAAATCAATCAACGGCATGCCAGAATCAGCCGCCAGAGCCACGTGAATGATCGCCTCAGCTTCAGCGACTTTTCCCTGCTCCAGCTTTCTCGCACATTCGCGAACCGGCCTACTCCAGTCTGGCAGGTGAACGTTCGCTGGCACACCACCACCGAGCCCAAAGACCGCGCCCCACCACTGAGCGACTTTCGCTTCAACGTCCGCACTGGTTTCAGCCAGTAGTTGGTATGCCGCGCGGTACTCCGGGTCAGCGGCCACTACCTTTTCCAAAACGCTGGCGGCGTGGGCTGATTTTCCTTCCGCTTTGAGCGCTAATGCAAGCAGATAATTGATTTCCAAGTCGCCGGGATAAGCCGCCAACCAGGTTAACGCTACCTGGCGGGCAAATTTTTCCGCCTTGACCTCGACGGCCGCATGGATCAGGCGCAGCAGGGTCGAGCGTGTCATCATTGATGGGGTACTGGAAGAGCTGCCACTTAGCGCCATGCCTGGGCCTCCTGAGAGTGTTGAACAAGATTCAAGGCAATAATCGCGCCCAGTTGCCGATGGATGGCCAAATCATTGGGCGCCAGTTCTGAAGCTTTGCGTAACATTTTTTCAGCCCCGGAATAATCCTTGGCCTCTTTCAACGCCGCGGCTGCCAGCACAAATGCGCGGGGGTCGCGCGGCGCGACTTTGATGGCCTGCTGGAAGGTGAGTACGGCTTTGTCCTGCTCGCGGCGTTGTTGGTAGGTTTTCCCCAGTTCGATGTAAGCTTCAACATTGGCCGGATTGTGCTCCACAGCCTGGCTCAGGTGGAAAACCGCCTGGTCTAGCTGGCCCAGGTTGGCTTTGATGCGACCCAACAGGAGACTCAATGACGGGTTTTCAACATCAGGGCGCAACGCCTTTTGGGCAACCGAATCCGCATTCGCCAGATCACCGCATTCGAACAGGATGAAAGCCAGCAGGAATTGCACATCCTGGTTTCCGGGGAATTTTTGCGCCGCTTCCCTGGACACCGGCAAAGCTGCCGGCGCGCCATACACCTGCCGGATCAATTCCACCCGCTCCACCTGGATCGATGCTTCGTCGGACAGCACGCCCGCTGCTTGCTCTAACACTTCCAGCGCTTCGCTGAGTTTGTTGCGTTTCACCAACAGATGGGCGTTGAACACGACAACTTCCGGGATGGAATTGCCGCGTTTCAACGCACGGTCGCTGATCTCCTGCGCGGCATTCAGATTACCCATCTGGATCAGGATCTCACCCTGCAATAACATTCCGGGCAACAATTCGGGCTCCAGCACGGTGACCTGTTGAGTACACTGCAATGCCCGCTCCAGGTGACCGGCCTGCAAATGCGCATCCGCAAGCGCTAGCCATATGCGCGCATCCTTCTGATCCAGCCGGGCGGCCTGCTCGAGCGTATCGATCGCTTTGCCAATATTCCGCGTTTCGAGATATGCCTGGCCGAGGTGAAGCGCATGAACAGCGTCGGAGGGTTGAAGCGCAAGCGCTTCCTCCCAATGCTGGATCGCTGAAAGCGAATCGCCCAACTGGTGGCTGAGTTGCGCCAGGCTGGCGTGCCAGGCAGGCTCATTCGGCCATATCTGCAATGCAGCCAGCCAGGCCTCCACCACATCCCCAGGGCGACCAGCATCGGCAGCCAGCACTGCGCGCAGAGCATGGTACACCGGCTGCATCGGTTCCAAATCGACAGCCCGCTCGATGTAAGCGAGTGCTTTTTCAGAATTGCCAGCAGCCAGGGAGACCGCCAGGTGAGCGCACACATCCGCGAGGTCGTTCATCTCTTCGGCAGCTTGAATGGCAGCGTCCAGGTTGCCAATCTGGGAAAGCGCAATGATCAGCAACGCGGGATCTGATATAACCTTTTCATCCGTTAGGATAGGCTTGATTTGAGCGATGCTTGTCTGGAAAACCAGTTTTCCCTTCTGACGCAACAGCGCAATGTCGGCCGCTCCGCTCAACTGGCTGACCTGGATGAGCGAACGTTCGAAATCCTGGCCGGCATTTTTCATCACCGCCGGACAATGTCGAGTTGACAGGGCCGCCTCGCACAACCGCGCGGCTTTTTGCCGGTGGATCAGTGCACTGGCATACTGATAAGCGCCGATTGCTTCCGCAGTATATTCATTCCTGCCCTGCTCGATGAGTTGATCGGCTGAATCCCAGAGGTACAGGTCCTGGGCCGCATGTCCCAGCCAGATGGGAGCGTAAACGTCGAGGTCGATCTGATAATAGCGCCCCAGACCAGCCGCGGGCATGTCTTCCAATCGAGTCTGGTCGTCGTCAGCCCGTCGGTTTTCGATCTCCTCAAAGAGCTTCCAGGCAGATTCAAAATCACCGCTACGCGCCATCCAACGCGCCCGCACCGCCAGCAGCCGGCGTGGAACGTCGTGCTCGCCAGCAGGTTCATCGCGGAGGCCGGCGTCCATGCCCTCCTCTGTGCCAGAATCCAGCATCACTTCACAATGCATTGCCCGGAGCACCTGCTGGCAGGCAAAAGGATCTGGATGGAGTAAGCTGGCGCTGGTTTCAGTCGCTGCGCTGGCCATCTCACTCACCTGGTCAAAATGCAATTGGGAGTAAGCCAGGTTAGCTGTAAACACGCGGATGGATGGATCGCCCGGGGCGACCTCCAATGCCTTTTCGGCGAAAAAGAGCGCGCCTGGGAAATCCGTCAATTTCATCAGGAGCACAGCTGAACGGACGTAAACAGCCGCCGGTGTAAACGCCAGATCATCCGCCTTGAAGAGGCTATTACCTGTGATCGGTGAGCCGGAATGTCCAAGCGGTTTACTTTCCATCAACCGGGTTGCCTTCTCAAGGCAAGCCAGGGCAGCCTGGATTTTCCCCTGCGGCGCGAGCAGATCAGCCTGCAAAACGTGCAGGCGGATATTCTGCTCGTCCATTTGTACCGCTCGCTCCACATACTCCTGGGCTTCAGCATATTTCCCGGTTTGGTGACTCAAGAACGCCAGGTCGGTCAATAAAGCCGGCTCAGGCATTTCTGTGTTTTCTGCGATGCGTTTCAGGCAGCCTAACGCTTCCAGATTGTCATCCAGCTTCAGATAGAGCGCTGCCGCCTGCCACAATCCTTTTTCGTCGACCGCTTCAAGCTGCTGAAGCTGCGAAAGAGCCTTGCGCGCGGCCTCTGGTTCGCTGGCTTTGAGCGCAAATTGCGCCAGTTTTAACCAAAGTTTGCCACTTTCGGGAGAAAACTGCACTGCTGTCGCCAGAGCACGCTGTGCATCCTCCAACCGGCCCATTTTCTCCATCAAGTTGGAATACCAGATCAGGTTGTTTACCTGGTCAGGCTCAATTTGCTGCGCCTGATTTGCGGCGTTTACGGCTTCATTCACCAGGCTCAGCTTCAGGTACGTTTCAGCAATGAGCTGGACGACCCCCAAATTCTCCGGGGCTGCCTGAGAGACTTCCTGCAGGCTGGCCAGGGCTGTATCCAGTTCATTCGCCGCCAGCGCTGAAGCGCTAAATCCAGCCTGAACGCGCACGTGCGGGACGTCATCCTGTTCCTTGCATTCGTCCAGCAACTGCCGGTAGGTGTCAAAAGCCAACCTCTCCTGCCCGCGCATCCGCAAAGTGTCCGCCATCCACATGCGCGCAGTAAAATCTGTCGGCGCAATGGCAAGGATTTTTTGCAGTGCCTGGCTGGCTTTTTGTAAATCCAAGGGATTGAAGTCTTCAGCCCTAGCTGAGAACAACTGCTCGGTATTGCGCAATTTGATCTGCGCATAAGCGCGCAACCACTCCAATTTCGGCTGCTCGCCCTTGATGGCGAGTTCAAAGGATTCAAGCGCGCGTTGCGGATTGCCCAAATCCAGGAAGGTTGAGCCTTCCAAATAAGCCAGATGGGGGTTCTTGGGCCAACGCTGGCGGGCCTCGTGAATTACCTGAATGGCTTCGCTCAAATGACCCAGGTGGCGCAAAGTGTCCGCAAGTTCGATGGTGACCGAAACGTTCTCGGGTGATAAGCGCGCTGCCTGCCGCAGGTTGGGGAGCGCGTCGGTCAGGTAGCCCTGGTCGAGCAACAACCGCGCCAGCTTGAAGTGAACCTCCGATGAATCGGGAGCAGCCAGGATGGCTGCCCGGAGCGTATCAACCGCCCGCTGCGCTTCACCTTGGCTTTGCTGGGCTTCCGCCAGCGCGATCCAGGGTTTGGGTAGGTCTGAGCACAATAAGGTCGCCCGGCTCAAGTGGCTGATGGCCTCTTGAGTCATGCCCTTCAGTAAAAATGCCTGACCTTTATACGTGTGCGCCAGGCCGTGGTCGGAAATCTTCGTGAGAACCTGGTTGCAAGCGTCAAGAGCTGCATCAGGATCGCCAGCTTCGATGGCGCATCGCGAAAGGGACAATTGGTCCTCTTCTACGGCTTTGCCGCTGAGCGAAAGCACCATCCGCCATTGATCCAAAGCCTGTTGCCACTTGCCCTGCTCCTCATCCAACCGCGCCAGGTCGCGTCGCGCCGGCAGATCCTGCGGAGCAAGCGTCACCAGAACTTCCATAAGGGTCGTCGCGCGCTCGAGATCACTCCGCTTTTCGGCAATTTGCGCCGCGAGTCGCAAGAGGCGGTCATCATTGGGTCTGGTTTGCAGGACGAAGGCAGCGCACCGGTCTGCTTCCTCCAGCAGATCCATGCGCAGAAGCACCGTAAGTAAATCGGCAGGTTCTGCGATAGAACCATCCGCTGGAATTCCGGTGGCGGATGCCGCCAACCAGTTGGTCACCGCCTGGCTAGCGGTCTGGCGGGCTAATTCAGGGTTGCCGCCAGCCGCCATTTGACTGGCCAGGTAGAGCGATGCCGCCATACCCGGTTCGCCCCCCACCGCCGGCAAGCTTACATCATAAATGCCAGCTTTATGCAGAATTGCCGCACCGCGTTCTAGAATAGTGGGCACAGCACAGGTCTTCACCGCATGGTCAACCCGAGTACCAGCCGAATCCACCTTCTGAGTATCGGCATCCATCCCGGCTAGAGCTAACTCCACCTCTGCAAGGCATTGACCCATAGCCTGGCGGGATTTTTCAAATAAGTTGGCGGCCTGCGGCAGCGCACCCGCGGCACGATACACTTCGGCCGCGCGCTGCAAGTCCAATCCGCGCGCAAGCCGCTCCGCAGCCGCCACTCCCGCACCAACCTTTTCTGTGGTTAAGCGGTCGAAATTGGATTGATTTGCAGATAACAGGATTCGCGCGACCTTTTCAGCGAGTTTCATTCGCCCGCGGCTTTCAACCCGTTTGAGCCATCCGGCTTGCACATCCAGGGGCTCGTCGAGGATTAGGCCAGAAAGCGTTTTTGCTTGCAAATTCTCGTCGGCCGGATTTCCAAGAACGATCTGGATGCACCAATCCGCGGCCTGATCGGTCCTGTCCGCCCAGAGAGTCCGCAGGAGCTCGTTGCGATCGGGAACCATCCCGGCCAGGCAGGTCAATGCCCCATCCCAGATGCGCGCCATTGTGTCAGCGAGGAATTTGCTCTGAAGGGTGAGATCCTGCGTCAGCCCAGTCCACGAGCGCATTTTACGGCGCCGCTCGCGCAGCGCCAATGCCAGCAACCCGGCTTCTTTCAAATCAGCCGGGGCTTTGCCTGTCCGTAAAGTCTCCTCGAAATATGCCAGCGCCTGCCGCTGTAAATTACCATCCAGGATGCACATGGGTTCTTTGGCCAGTTGCTGGGCAGAAAGATCGGCATCCAGAACAAAGAGTGCCAGGTTGGCCGTTGACCACGCCCCGGCCGCGCCATTGTCCAGCAGCCACTGGGCATATTTATCAAAGTCACACCCTTGCAGAAATTGCCAGACCAGACGGTCATGTCTTAACGCAACAAGTGTATCCGGGATATTCTTCGGATCGCACGATTTTTGGAGCGCGAGTATCACTGCTTGAGATTGCATGGAGGCTCCTTGCGGGAAAAGGCTAGTGAATCTGCACAACCAGGCCGTAAGCAGCAGCCATCAGGCAAAAACTTACCAGAACTAGGAAGACCCCAACCCCGGCCGATGTCTTAATCAACTGGTTTAATGCTTCGATCAACGACGAGGCATTCCCCACCAGCCCAGCGACGTCCTCGGCTATTCCCTTTTGAGCCAGCCGGGAGGTCTGATTAGCAATGGTTTTGATTTCTTTGCCGATGATTCTGGAAACAAGGACGTAAATCCCAATCGCCAGAATGAGCACGCCCAGACCCAGCAAGCAACCAGCCATGGTCAGGATAAAATCGTTGAATGACATTGAAAGAAACATCCTCGCCTCCTGGGAAAAATCTCTGGAGATGAGGATGCAAGTAGCGTGCCAGGGCGGTCAGATCAACAGTTCGAAGCCAGCTTGGAAATTTCTGACGGCAGATCACCCAACTCGATGGTCTCGCCATCGCAGAACAGCATGGCCCGTGCAATGGCATTGCTCAATTCGCGGATATTGCCCGGCCAATCATAAGCCGTAAGCGCAGCCATGGCCATGGGTGAAATGCCTACCACATTATTTCCCTGCTGGATATTGTGCTTGCGAATGAAAAAACCAACCAGTTCGGGTATGTCCAGTTTGCGATCACGCAGTGCGGGAACGTGTAAATCGACCACTTTGAGGCGGTAAAAGAGATCCTCGCGGAATTGCCCCTCATTAATCAATGTTGAAAGTGGCCGGTTGGATGCCGCAATAATTTGAACATCGACTTTGATCAAAACTGTGCCACCGACCCGCCGGATAGCACGCTCTTCCAACGCCCGCAGCAGTTTCGCCTGCATGTCGAGCGGCATGGAGGAAATTTCATCCAGGAACAGGATCCCCTGATCGGCTACTTCCATGAGGCCCGTCTTGCGTTTATCAGCGCCTGTAAATGCCCCAGCCTCGAAACCAAAAAGCTCTGCTTCGAGCATTGTATTCTGAATAGCGGCGCAATTGACGGCGATAAATGGCTTGGTCGAGCGCGGCCCAATGGAGTGAATAAATGATGCCATCACCTCTTTGCCGGTGCCCGTTTCGCCTGTAATCAAAACCGAAACGGACTTTTCGGCGGCACGTTGCGCCTGCGAAAGCACGGCGTGCATCGCCGGGCTTTTTCCGATAATGAATTTCCCCTTCTCCTGTTGCGACTGGCGCAAGTGGAGCAGTTCGCGCCGCATGGCGATTACTTCGCCCGCGCGTTCGATCGATTTCTCAAGCTGGTTGAGCACGATGGGTTTTGTCAAGAAGTCATGAGCGCCGTTCTTCATCGCGTCCACAGCCATATCGATATCGCCGTAGGCGGTGATCAGGATGATCGGCGGGCGGAACGGCATACCTGCAGTTTCGTACAACAGGTTGGGGCCGTACCCGTCTGGCAACTGAACATCCAGCAAAATGATGTCGCCATCGCCGCGTTGAAGGCTTGCGCGCCCTTCCGCCAGCGTGGCTGCGCCTTTGACTTCGTAACCTCTGGCTGTCAAGAATTGCCCGATATTTTCGCGTGCATTATCCTCATCGTCAATGATTAATACAGTCATCGCCATGATCAGGCTTCCTCGCTTGCGGGTAAGTTTACAAAAAACATTGTACCACCCGGGAATGAATTCAAAGTGATACTGCCGCGGTGGGCCGTGACAATCCGCTTCGTGATGGCCAAGCCCAGCCCGGTGCCCTGTGATTTTGTGGTGACAAACGGTTCAAAAATATGCTCTCGAACTTTTTCGGGAATGCCGGGTCCGTCGTCTGAAACTGTGATGACAATTTGCGGACGGTTGCCCACCATGTTACCATGGGAAATCTTGACCGCAATCGCCCCCTTGCCCCGCGTGCCGAGCGCATCTACTGCGTTGCTGATCAAATTCGTAAACACCTGCTCAAGCATGCGCGCATCGCCATAAACCATCGGCGCGGCGATCTCGGACTGGAAGAATGCTTCCACGTTGACGCGGCTCATGCGGGGTCGCCAGCGGTCAAGAATGCGTCTCAGCAGCACGCTGATATCCATTGTTTCCAGTTTGGGTTCGATCGTCCGCGAGAAGGTCAGCACCGAGTCCATCAGATGATTCAGCCGCTGGCAATCCGCTTCCATCCGGCTCAGCACCTCAAAATTGGGGTCCTCCGGCGACATCCGGTCCGATACCAACTGGATGCCCGTGGAGATGTTATTGATCGGGTTGCGCACTTCATGCGCAAATATGGCGGTAAACTCGCCCAATAGTGCGCGGTGTTCAAGTTGCTGGCTGTGCGCGCGAATCTCTTCATGCTCGCTGATGTCAGAAATGATGACCGCAATTGCAACCGTCTGCTCGTCGCGGACGATTGGCAGCACACGCACATGAGCTGGAAATGCCTGCCCGTTTCTGCGATGCAATGAGATTCCGCTGATATTGTGCGTCGGCTGGCCCTGGCAGGCGTTTTGGAGCGCGGGAATGATCCGGTCCGAACCGATCAGAACGCTTTCCACCGGCTGATCCTTGACTTCCCAGTCGCCGTATCCCAACAACCATTCTGCTGCCGGATTGATGGCCGTGACCAGCAATTGCGGATTCACCAGGAGAATCCCATCCTGCACCGATTCAAAGATCGAATCCTTCACGGCCAATTTTGTTTCCAAAGCGGAAACCTGACGGTGCAGCTCATCCACCAGAAGAAAATAATTATGTGCTGCGGTCAGGTGTGCTGAAAAAAACTGCAGGATGAGTGACAGACGTGCAATAGGCTGCTTGTCGCGGTCGCCCACCACCAGCATCCCAACCTGGGCCGTCGCGTTGCCCAACGGCACGCTGCACAAATAGGTCAAATTATGCATCCGGCCGGTCACGTGCATCTCGGTTTGCACGCGCTTCCCCTGCACCCACAGTTGAGCATCGCCCAGACGAATCAGATCCGTCGATGGGATCCGCTCCGGGAGAAGAGTCGCCTCCTCCGTTGCAGCAATTCGCCGCAGTTCCGGAATGCTGCTTTCAGCATGATAGACGCAAACAAATTGTGCGGTCAGTAAAGACTGCAGCTTCTTCACCACCCAATCAACCGCGGCTTCATAATTCTGCATTTCATCGAGAGCGGCTGCTTCGGTGATCGCCCTGAGCCACAATCCCTGGTTTTGAAGCTCGAGTTGCTGAAACTCCTCCAGCGGTTGGATTTCCAGGATGGCAAATAGATCACTGCCTTCCATGAAATGCATTTGTGCGATCACCGTCTGAGGCGGTCTGCTGCTGCGCATCAGGACGATCTCCACCGGCGCCCCGGTTCTTAACTTGTCCAATCCCTCATCCGGCAGCAGCGCGTCAATCGAGCGCCCGGAAATATCCATAAAACTGAAAGCCGATATTTTCATGAAAGCGCTGTTGGCTGCCAGGACCATGCGGGCCCGGACATCCACGATGAGCGTTGGCGTCGAAAGATGGTTTAAAATCCCCCAAAAAAGGTTCTGCCCTTCGGCTTCCAACAACTTGGCCGGCCAGTTTTGTTTTCTTGGGGTCAACGGTGAGATTGGGGTCATAGGGAATACTTAATTGGCATGACGAAGATGCGCGGGCAGAATTCCTTCCATGGCGCGATACTTTGCCACGGTTCGGCGAGCAACTGAAAAGCCTTGTTCTGACAGCAATTCCGCAAGCTCCGAATCGCTGAGCGGGCGAGTTTCTTCATTGATGAAATTCTTGAGGATCGTGCGCACATTCAGGCTGCGGTCAAAAAATGACGACAGAGGCACAATCCGGCGGCTGGGAAGTTGCACGCTTTTTCCCGAAACTGCCCGCGAGATGGTCGATTCATGCACCTCCAGCTCTTCCGAAAGTCTGGCGCGCGTAAAGGGCTTGAGATGCTTTTCGCCGCGGAGAATGTAATCGCGCTGCAGCATGACCAGTCGGAACATCATCCGTTGCATCGTATGGTTGCGCTGTTGCAGACACTTTATGAATAGCGAGGCTTTTTCCAGGTCATTGCGCATGTTTTCACGAGTGTCAGCAGTTGTTTGGGTCAAAGCCTGCTTATACATAGGGTTAACCCGCAGCATTCCCGCCAGCGGCATGATGATTTCCACCACCAATGGATTGTTTTCATCGCCGTTCAGATGGCTGATGATGATATCTGGCTGGTGATACACCTGCTCCGCAGCCCCGCTGGGTTGGCGGACATCACCCCAATGCGCCCGACCAGGAAACGGGTTCAGGTTCTCAGTGATAAACCGGGCTGCCTGTTGCACCCGCGATTGGCTGGCGTCCAGTTTTTTTGCCAGGTCGCCCAGTTGATGCCGGCTGAGCAAGTCCATACCTTCCGAGACAATCTTCCAGGCCAGGTCAGGGACGGTTTTTTGTTCCTGCAGCACGTCCAATTGAACCAAGAGCGCTTCCCTGGGGTTGTCCGATCCCACACCGACCGGATCGGCACGCTGGATCATTTGCCGGACGGCTTCAACCTGCGCTACCGGCACATGCAGATACCGCGCCACCTCAAACAGACTTGTGGTCAGGAAACCATCATCGTCCAGATGTGTGAGCAGGTAAGCCGCAATTGCACGCTGCCCGGGGGCCAGATCTGCGGCGATTTGCTTGAGAACATAGGTCGGCAAATCATCAAATACCGGCGAGATTGGCTCATCCGGAAAATCTTCGGCGCTGCGGTCGGAATGGGTGTAAAAGTCGTCGCGCGGCGAGATGAAAACAACGGGCTCTTCCATCGATTCGGTCGTCGGCCGGCTGCAGATCGGACAGATTCCACTGCTGGCCAGGGGCCGGTGGCACACTGGACAATGGTGTTTTTCGACCAATTCGAGCGCCGGGTTGGAAGCCAGTTCAGCCTCAATCTGCTGCTGCAATTCAGCGCTGGTCAAACTGAGCAGCGTCATGGTCTGCGCAAGATGAGCCGTGGTCGCGGGTCGCGTTGTGTGAAATTGAACTTGGAACATGCTCCACCCCTTGTCAAATGAGTATAGCCCGTAACGCGTTATGGTGCAAGTTCCATGCCAGCACTTTTTCCCCGTCGGATGGTAAAATCAAGCATATTTTCAGGCGGATGAATTCATGGATGAATTGATCATTGTAGGCGGCGGTTTGGCGGGTTGCGAGGCGGCCTGGCAGGCAGCCCAGCGCGGCATCCGGGTCGCGTTATACGAAATGCGGCCCGCTGTTCAAACCGGGGCTCACCGCACCGATCACCTAGCTGAGCTGGTTTGCTCCAATTCGCTGGGTTCGAACCAACTTGACCGTCCATCCGGGATGCTCAAAGAGGAACTGCGCCAGTTGGGCTCCTTGCTGATCGAATGTGCCGAACGCTCAGCCATCCCCGCAGGCGGCGCACTGGCCGTCGACCGCGGCTTATTTGCGACCGCGGTTGAGGAAGCCATCTCCAACCATCCCAATATCCGCATCGCCCGTGAAGAAGTCCACTCCATTCCGAACCAGCCCGCCATCATTGCTTCCGGCCCGCTCACCGCTCCGGATCTGGCAAAGAGCATCCAGGACCTGACCGGGCAGGATCATTTGTTTTTCTATGATGCCATCGCGCCGGTAGTCATGGCCGACTCGATTGACATGAATGTAGCCTTCCGCGGCTCCCGTTACGAAGAGGGCAATGGCGAGACTGGCGATTACATCAATTGTCCAATGGACGAACGCCAATATGATGCGTTCGTGTCGGCGTTGCTCGCAGCCGAACGGATTCCATTACGCGAGTTTGAGACCGAAATTCCCGGCGGCGTGCGAGCGGGCTTGCAACGCTACTTTGAAGGCTGTCTGCCGATCGAGGTGCTGGCAGAACGAGGAACCGAGTCCCTGGCCTTCGGCCCCATGCGTCCGATTGGGCTGCGCACACCGCGCAAACCTGCCCGGCGCATTTTTGCTGTGCTGCAACTGCGCCAGGACGATCTGGCTGGCACTCTATACAACCTGGTGGGTTGCCAGACCAACTTGCTGTATTCCGAACAGCGGCGAGTTTTTCGCATGGTTCCCGGTTTGGAAAATTCAGAGTTCGCGCGTTACGGACAAATGCACCGCAACACCTTCATTGCGGCACCGCGACTGCTCCAACCCACCTTGCAGGTCCGTGAATACCCCGATCTGTTTTTCGCCGGCCAACTCACCGGGGTGGAGGGCTACATGGGAAATATCGCCACCGGTTTATTGGCTGGCGTGAATGCGGCCCGGTTCCTCCAGAGTCTGCCGACGCTGGCCCTTCCAGAAACCACCATGCTTGGCGCGCTGTGCCATTACATCACGCACGCTGGCCTGGAAACCTTCCAGCCCATGAAAGCCAATTACGGCATCCTACCTCCGCTGGAGAAGCCTAAACCCGGCAAGCATGAACGCGCCATGCAGTTCGCCGACCGATCGCTGCAGGCGCTTGCCACCCTTCTGCCACGCATTCATCCCTCCAACCTGGAAAAAAGACCTCATGATTAAAAACCAAAACCGTTTCTTGTTCATCATTGCCATGCTGGTTGCCTTGGGGGTCGTGAGCTTTTTCCTGGCGAAAAGCGCCATTGCAGCCGAATTCGACGGTCAGCGGGCATACCAACATGTCGAAGTGCAACTTGCCTTTGGTCCACGGACGCCCGGGTCGCAGGCCCACGGACAGACCGTGGAATACTTGGTGGCTGAGCTAGAAAAATGCGGCTGGGATGTTGAAATTCAAGAATTGACTTATCAAGAACAGCCCGTTCGCAATGTGATCGCCCGGCGCGGTGCGGGAGATCGTTGGATCATCCTTGGGGCGCATTTTGATTCGCGCCTGGTCGCTGACCAGGATCGCGATCCGCAAATGAGCATGCAGCCCGTGCCGGGGGCAAATGACGGCGCGTCAGGCGTGGCCGTTCTACTGGAGATGGCCCGCGTCCTGCCAAAAGAGATAGCGAAAGCGGATCAGATCTGGCTGGTGTTCTTCGACAGCGAAGACCAGGGCAATTTACCAGGTTGGGATTGGATTTACGGCTCGCGTGCTTTTGTGGATCAAATGCAGGTTATGCCTTCCGCCATGGTCCTGGTGGACATGATCGGCGATGCTGACCTGAACATTTTCCAGGAACAGAATTCCGACGTTGAACTGACCCGGCAGATCTGGGAAACCGCCGCTTCACTGGGATACCAGCAGCAATTTATCGCAGAGCCCAAATACCGCATGCTTGATGACCACATCCCATTTATTGACGCGGGCATCCCGGCAGTGGACTTGATCGATTTTGATTATCCCTACTGGCACACAGGCCAGGATACGGCCGATAAAGTCTCTGCGGCCAGTCTGGAAGCCGTCGGGCGCACTTTACTGGAATGGTTAACAACCCCGTAAGGAGTTGGCAAATAATCCAACCTGACGTACACTTAAGCTCTATGACGAATGAGCTGGTCCTTCTCCAAACCATTCGCCCCATCTGGACAAACCGCGTCCTGCAAAGTATGGCGCGCGGTGCAGGATTGCGCGATGATCTGCGCGATCAACTGGATCAATTCTTCAATTTGCTGGAAGAATCGGTCAACACGGGCGATCCAGCCTGGCTGGATTCAATAATTGACATTTGGGCAACGTCCCTGACACAAACTGATCTGGAAGGGAAAACCTCAAATCTCACCCGCGTGATGGGCGAGCTGATGATCAACACCCTGGAAATCTGCCGTGAGACCCTGGATGACACGCAGACCATGGCGCTCATTTCGGTGTTGATGCCGTGTTTCAGCCACGCATTTGAAAAAGCCGCCCAGGCCGAGATGAAAGTGAAAATTGCTTATCTTTCCAACGAACTCTTCGAGGTTCGGCAAAGCCTGGAGAAGTTGGATCGAAGTAAAAGCGATTTTATTTCGGTCGCGGCGCATGAATTAAGAACGCCGTTGACGCTGATTGAAGGGTATGCGGCCATGCTGCGCGAGACATTGGAATCGCGCTCGATTCCCGGCTCGGAAGGTGCTTTGATCACGGGCATCCACAACGGCACGCGCCGGCTGAGGACGATCATTAACGACATGATCGATGTGTCATTGATTGATAACAATATGCTTTCGTTGAACTATCAGCCGGTCTGGTTGAACCGTCTCCTGGCGGTTTTGGTCGGCGAAGTGCAATCGACCATAACAGAACGCCGCCTCGACCTTAGCGTGACCAACTTTGAGGGCAGCGGTGAAATGTTATTCGGCGATCCAGAAAGGTTGCTGCAACTCTTCCGGAACGTTCTGTTGAACGCAATCAAATTCACCCCGGACGGTGGAAAAATTCTGATCGACGGCCGGAAATTGCCGGGCTTTACCGAGGTCATCTTCCATGACAGCGGAATCGGCATCGATCAGGAGGACCAGGCGACAATTTTCGAAAAATTCAGCCGGCTGGGCGATTCAGCTTTGCACTCCAGCGGGAAAACCAAGTTCAAAGGCGGCGGGCCTGGTTTGGGCCTGCATATTGCCAAAGGCATCGTGGAGGCGCACAACGGAGCCATCTGGGTCGAGTCGCCCGGATACGATGAAACGGCATTACCCGGATCTACCTTCCACATTTTGCTGCCAGTTTACCAGGAGCCGCCCGATCAGAAAATGGCGCGGTTATTTGCCCCCCTACATACATCACCATCAAATGAGAGAAGAGTGCCGACAAATGAATCCATCTGAAATCACCTTTCAACCTGCTGCCCGAATCGCATCCTTTAAGCCTTATTTTTTCGCAGCGCTCAGCCAGAAAATTAACGTACTCAAGGCAAAAAACATCGATGTCATCCGAATCGACATGGGCTCGCCGGATTTGCCCCCGGCGGAATTCATCATCGATGCGTTGGATAAGTCCGCCCGCCGCAAAGACACGCATGGCTATACCCCCAACGGCGGAACGCCAGCCTTTCGCCAGGCGATCGCGACCTATTACCAGACTCGTTTTGGCGTGCAGCTCGACCCTAAAACCGAAACCCTCACGTTGCTCGGCTCGAAAGAAGGCCTTTTCAACTTGAGCCAGATCTTAATCAATCCCGGCGATGTGGCCATCGTTCCCGACCCTGGTTACCCGGTTTATAGCGCGTCCGGAATCATTGCCGGCGCTGAAATTTACTATGTGCCCTTGCTCAAAGAAAACGGCTTTCTCCCGGATCTGGAAAGCATTCCCGCCGACATTCTGGAACGCGCCAAATTGCTCTGGCTTAACTACCCCAACAACCCGACGGGCGCTATTGCTCCGGTCTCCTTTCTTGAAAAAGCCATCGCCTTTGGCCGCCAGCACCAAATTCTTATTGCGCACGACGCCCCTTACGTGGACGTCTGCTTTGATGGCTACGTGGCCCCGAGCATCATGCAGGTTCCCGGCGCAAAAGAGGTGGCTATCGAGTTTAACTCGCTCTCCAAAGCTTACAATATGGCCGGCTGGCGGTTGGGCATGGCAGTTGGCAATCCGCAGGTGATAGGCTATCTGCACACCTATAAGAGCCAGGTTGATACTTCGCATTTCCAACCGGTCATGGATGCCGGTATCGCTGCGCTAACCGGCGATCAAAGCTGGTTGGTAGAGCGCAACTTGATCTACAAGCAGCGGCGGGATATCGTGGTTGCCGGCCTCAAAGAAGCTGGGTTTGGCGTGGACGTTCCCCCAGCAGCCATCTATGTCTGGGCGCATTTGCCTGAAGGCCACACCGATTCGATGCAATTCTGCGACAGACTACTCGAAGAAACCGGCGTGAGCATGACGCCTGGCGACGTTTACGGAACGTTTGGCAAGGGCTACATCCGCATCTCGCTGGGAACCGCCACGGACCGTATTCAGGAAGCCATGACGCGGCTTGTCCGCTGGATACGCTAAACAAAAACGCAGGTGTTTTTATGCCAAAAAGAATCCCCGAACCCACAACCCCGCCGATCGAGCGAGCGTTTTTGGTTGGCATTGAGGTAAAGAGCCAACCCGCTTTGCTTTCGCTGGAGGATTCCCTCGGCGAACTGGCGCTGCTGTGCGAAACCGCCGGATTGCAGGTGGTGGGTGAAACCAAGCAACGCCTGGATGCTCCTCATCCAAATACGTTTATTGGCTCCGGGAAAGTCGAAGAAATCCGATTACTGGTAGAAGAAACCCTGGCCA
>JAPKMQ010000379.1 GCA_026645875.1 Longilinea sp. | reverse complement strand
CCGCGCGCATCTTAGACACGGTCGGGCTAAATTCGCCCGTCTCGAGCCGCTACTACCCGCTGCCTGCGCCGTTCTACGTGATCAATTACGCCATTCCCACCGATTTGCTGCTCGACCAGCGCCCCGATTGGGTGGTAACGCTCGAGGTGTATGGGCGGCGCACCTTTTTGGCCGACGCGCGCTTCGCGGCCGCCTACCGGCTGGAACAGAAAATCGCCACCGATATGTACGGCAGCGATGGTCTGCTGATCTTTCACGCAAGGTAGCGCTTAATCGAGAAAGTTATCCCGGCGCGCCCAGTTGGCTGCCTCGCGCCGGTTTGACACGCCTAATTTTTCGAGAATGTGGCGGACGTGGTTGCGCACGGTGTTTTCTGAGATGAAGAAGCGCTGGGCAATGGCGCGGTTGGTGGCGCCAAGGACGATCTCGCACAGCACCTGGCGTTCACGCGCGGTGAGTGGGCGCTTCTGGTCTCCTGTGGTGATAAAGGTCTGCAAGCGCATCTCCTCAGTCAACTTTCTGTGGTCACCATCTTTTTTGCCGGCCATGATGGGTCAGCCGCGTCAGAAGAAAGGCAATGCTGGCTGCTGCCGCGGATAATCAAGCGGGTGCTGCCGCCGTGACACGGGGTGTATTGGTGAATGCCAACGCACCATCGTTTCACATCGCGGGGCGTTATTGGGCTTCGTCGGGATGCAGACGCTCCAGGCGTTGGGCGGCGGCGGCGCGCCCGGTGGCGCGCAGGTGAGCCAGGTAGCGCGGCAGCGTGCCGCGCGTGTGGAAGGGGCCGCCTTCGCGCAGCACGGTCATCAGCGGGTCCACATCGCGCTCGTGGGTCAGCATCTGCTGGTGCTGCCAATCGGTCAAAACCGACATGGCGTGCGCAACCAGGTCGGGACGCGCCGCGGCCAGGTCGTATTGTTCGTGCGGGTCCTGCGTCAGGTTGAACAGCATCACCGGCTCGAGGTCTTTATAGCCGTCATGGTAGGTGCGCAGGCAGATGTAATCTTCGCCGTCACGGCGAAAGCGCACGCTGCGCATGCAGCTCCAGGCGGCCTGGCTGAGCACCAGCGCCTCGCGCCCTTCGGCCCGCCCGGCGCGCAAGGCGCCGGTGAAGGGCACGCCGTCCCAATTGTCGGGCACCTTGCCGCCCAACAGCTCGATCAGCGTGGCGGCCCAATCGAAATGGTAGTGCAGGGCATCTTCCGAGCTGCCGGGCTCGATTAACCCTGGCCAGCGCATCAGCAGGGGCACGCGGTTGGTGATATGGTCGGCGTGCTGGTGATCGCCCCAACAGTTCAACTCGCCCAGGTTTTCGCCGTGATCGGAGCTGACGATGATCACCAGGTCGTCGAGCACACCCTGGCGGCGCAGCTCATCCAGCAGCAGGCCGACGTTGCGGTCGGCATACCATACCCCGGCATCATAGCCGTCGATCCACTGGCGCACTGCGTCCATCGAATCGATCTGCAGCGGCACGCGCGGGTAGCGCGCCACCGTTTCCGATCCATCCACAACGTGGTGCGGCTCACGTGCCGAGTGCGGGCCAAAGCCGGCCCAGCAGCGGCGGCGCACATCTTCGGTCAGCCAGGCGGGCAG
>JAPKMQ010000378.1 GCA_026645875.1 Longilinea sp. | reverse complement strand
AGGGATCGTTCCACAGGCCAAAGCCCCAGGTGCCGGCCGCCGCGGGCTGGCTGACGCGCGCGCGCAGCCGCAAGCGCAGCGGTGCCTGCCATGCAAAAGCCCGCCGCGGCAGCGCGATGTAATCGTCCACCTGCGCCCAGCGGTAAGCCGTGTCGGATCCGGCGCGCAACGTCAGCGTCCAGCCCGTATCGCCCTGCGGAAATACTTCTCCACTTTCCCTGATTCTTGGCTGCAGCTTTGGCATCATGAAACCAGTCGGTGAGTTACAAAATACGAACGCACCCTTACCTACCAAATCCACAAACCACCAAGACCATCATTGAAATTTACCGCCTCTGCAGATCTACCTTGTAGATCTTCTGGCCGGAGAGATATATTAATACTACGTCCAACTGAGAAGTGAATTTTGATTATTTCACTTTCCTTTAGTGATGTTTCTTCAACTTTTACGCCAATAAAACTCAATAAAATGTCGCAAAATCCCGTATCAGTCCGGGAGTATTGTTTATGCCCAATAATGACATATGGATCAGTAATAGCTGTTAGGCATGGGCCATCGAAACGAAACTGGATGTAATCTCGCACAAACTCAATCGAACTGAGCTCCTCACCAATAAGAATGTTTAAAGGTGGTTTTGGATCGTTCATTTTCTCTTCCTACCTCACATTTTTTTATTTTGGGCGCCTTCGATTGCCTGCCCTTGAAGAGGAGCCTGCCCTGGAAGGGTTGAACGCACCGCTAAAGCCACAATTGGGCACAGGTTGATTATAGAATGATTTCCTGAGCGGTGCGCTTGCCTATAAGGGGCAAAAACTGGACGTACCTTGCTTCGATGGATGAACTTTCGGTGGAACAACCGTTCTTCAAAACCACCCCGTGCGGAGCCGTCGGGTTGCATCCATGAGGTCGCGCTGTTGGACTTCTTCTTGACATCCGCGTGCTGCAGCGTATAATGCAGGTACATTGTCCTGCCCGGGGCCATGCAACCGGCAAGCCTTTCAGAGAGCCAGCGGATGGTGCGAGCTGGCAGGTGGCACGGTGAAATCCACCCCGGCGCTTCATCCGAAGCGGACTGCCCTCGCAGGGCCACACGGCGTAAGAGGGCCGGCGAAAACCGTTATCCCCGTAAAGAGGCTGCCGTGCGTCCACTTCCTCGCGCGGCGGCAAAAGCAGGTGGCACCACGGGCGTCCCCCCTCGTCCTGCACAGGATTGGGGGGCGTATTTTATGTGCTTACCGAAAGGAAGGATTGCCATGTTGGACATCAATTTGATCCGCGAAACCCCTGAAATCGTCCGCGAAGCGCTGAAACTGCGCAACATGGACACGGCCGTCGTCGACGAAGTGCAGGCGCTGGATGCCCGCCGCCGCGCGCTGCTGATCGAAGCCGAAGCGCTGAAGAACGAGCGCAACACTGTATCTCGCGAGATCGGCAAGAGCAAGGATGCCACCGAACGCCAGGAAAAAATCGAGGCCATGCGCGTGGTCGGCGACCGCATTGCCGCGCTGGACGAGCAGGTGCGCGAGGTGGAAGATGGGCTGGGCAAACTGGTCGCTGTCATTCCCAACCTGCCCGACCCCAGCACGCCAATCGGCAAGGATGAACACGAGAACGTGGTTGTTCGCACG
>JAPKMQ010000377.1 GCA_026645875.1 Longilinea sp. | reverse complement strand
AAACGCTGGATTTTTTTCGCTTTCCGCTGCCGGCGGGGAATATCCTGGATGCCAGGATGGTCGCGGTAAAAATTTCTTTGATAGCCGCGCTCGTCCATCATTGTGGCCTGCCAACCAGCGTTTCAAAGATGCGTAATAACCGCGCGGCGTTCTCCTGGTGGCTGCAAAACGCGGTTTCAGACCAGTGGCGGGCGTTCTCGCTCAACTCTCGCAGCTTTGACTGGTCGTTCAGCAACTCGCAGATGGCTTTAGCCAGCGCGTCCGAATCTCCCGGCGGCACCAGTTTGCCAGCGTTTTCCGGGACCGCTTCGGGAATGCCGCCCACCCGGCTTCCCACGACGGGGGTGCCGCACGCCAGGGCTTCCACGGCGACCATGCCCAGCGCCTCTTCAAGCGAAGGCAGGATGAAGAGCATGGCCTTTTTTAATAAATCGGCAACTTCCACTTGAGTCAGGCGCGGAATGAATTTTGTGCTCTGGCTGATCCCGAGCGCTTCAGCTTGCGCCTTCAGTTCCACCTCCATGGGGCCGGAACCAACCATGACCAGCTGGTATTCGGGGGATTGCCTGTGGACTTCCGCAAACGCATCGATCAGGAAATTGGGGCCTTTGCGGGGGATGAGCGATGCGATATAGACCAACAGCGGTTCGCGATTTTCCCAGGGGCCCATCGTAAAGCGTTCTATGTTGATGGGGGGCGGGATATACTCGAATTTGGTTTCGGACATTCCGAGCGCGACGGATGCCTTGATCAGGTCTTTGCTCATGACGGTGATCTTGTCGCAACCGGAGAGCGCGATCCTGTTGAACAGTTTTCCGCCTGGGTAATTGGGGATCCGGTAAATGTCGCTGCCGCGGACGGTGGCAACGATCGGTTTGCGGTGGAAAGGACGGCTGAGGGTGGCCGCCATGGCCGGGATGGTGAAATGCGCGTGCACGATGTCATGATCGGGTGCCAGCTTTATGGCGGCGACGGTTTGCGCGGCAAGCAGCATGGGAAACAGCAGCCGGGTCCACGGTTTTTTTTCCCAGGCCGCGGGCAGCCCTCCGCCGGTATCTTGCAGACTTTCCAAGCGGTCCGGCCAGGCATAGCGAGGGCGGTATACATTGACGTCATGCAGGATTTCCGATACCTGGCTGCCGGGTCCGTGCTGGCTGATGACTGTCACCTGGTTGCCCTGGGCCTGTAATGCCTGGGCGATTTGAAGGATGATCGGGCCGCGACCATCTCCGGGCCAGCGGGGGAAGAGGGTGGAAATTTCCAGGATGCGCATATCTTTCAATATTACTATTAAAAAGTGGTTCGGTGTGCTTGTTTCTACAAAGCGCAGCGGGTCAATCCTTTCAATAGGATCGAAACTGAATGGCCTGGCAGAATTCTTGCATCGGGATTATTCTCTCAACTGAAACGCGCCTGTTGTGCGTATAATGAGGTCAAGATGTCGCTTCGTGGATCCATCCGATTATTCTCAATACTATTATTGCTCCTCATCCTCTCCGCCTGCACCTACATCGAGGACTACATCCCCGGTCAGGCGACCCCGACGGCCGCACCGGTTGAAACGCGCGTGACGGTGGTTCCCACGCTGCCCGGCGATACACCCACCCCAACGCTCGCCTTCACGCCCACGCCGGCTGTGCCAACCGCCACGCCAAC
>JAPKMQ010000376.1 GCA_026645875.1 Longilinea sp. | reverse complement strand
TCCAGCCCTGCTGCTTGGCGAATTGGGTGATGTAGGGAATCTCGACGTGCTCGCCGTTGAAGGCTTTGATGGCCCAAAAAACGTTGAGGACGACAATCAGGGGCGTGAAGCAGGCGATGATCGGCAGGACAGCCGAGATGATGCTGCTGATGACCACTTCCACCAGCCCCAGGATCAGGGTCGGGACGGTGTGATACTTGACGAAGGGGCGGTTTTTCTTTTCTTCCAGCAAAAGCGTGATGATGGGAAGAAGCGGCGTGATAATGAAGCACAACAATACCCACAGGCGGTCGTCGCTGCTGACCTCGGGTGCGGCGGGTGGAACGGGTTGATCGGTCATGGAAAATCTCCTTGAAAAATGGAAAAGGTTCCTACCAGTATACATGCTTTTACAAATGTACAAATAAAGAAAGCCTGGCAATTTCCGCTCCGGCCAGGTACAGCCCTACCGATAACTCTCACCCCAATCATCTCCCGGGCGAGTCGAGCTTCAATACCCCTCTCCCTTTCAGGGAGAGGGGCGAATGGCCTTCAAATACCAGGGATCCATTTGGGGTGAGTGTCTTCGTCCGCGCAGGCCGGCGCGTGCTGTATAATTTTGCTTAAGCCTGTATGAAGGAGTCGCCCGTGCCCGTCGATTTCGACAGCTATCTTTCCCCGTTTAGCTGGCGCTACGCCAGCCCCGTCATGCGCGCGTTGTGGAGCGAGCGCGGCAAACGCCTGCTGTGGCGGCGCATCTGGCTGGCGCTGGCCAAAGTGCAGTCCGGCTACGGGCTGGTGAGCGCCGAGCAACTGGCCGACCTGGCGGCGCACGCCGCGGAGGTGAACATCCCGCGCGCGCTGGAGATCGAAGCCGAGATTCACCACGACCTGATGGCCGAGCTCAAAACCTACGCCGAACAGGCGCCGCTGGGCGGCGGAGCGTTGCACCTGGGCGCCACCTCGATGGACATCGAAGACAACGCCGACGCGCTGCGCCTGCGCGGCGCGCTGGAGCTGACCCTGGCGCGCCTGAAGGACCTGCTGTGGGCGCTGGCCGGGAAGATCGATGATTACGCCGGCCTGCCGGTGATGGCTTTCACCCACCTGCAGCCGGCCGAGCCCTCCACGCTGGGCTACCGCCTGGCCAGTTACGCGCAGGACCTGCTGGAAGATTACGCCGCCTTGAAAGCCGTATACGAAGCCACGCGCGGCAAGGGCTTCAAAGGCGCGGTTGGTACGGCGGCGGCCTACGGCGACCTGCTCGGGCTGGAGAACGTGCCCGAATTCGAACAGCGCCTGTCCGCCGAGCTGGATCTGCCCTTCTACCCGGTGGCGGCGCAAACCTACCCGCGCAAACAGGATTACACGCTGCTTTCTGCGCTGGCCGGGCTGGGTGCTTCCTTATATAAACTGGCCTTCGACCTGCGCGTGCTGCAATCGCCGCCGGTCGGCGAGCTGAGCGAACCGTTTGGCAGCAAGCAGGTGGGGTCGTCGGCCATGCCCTTCAAGCGCAACCCGATCCACGCCGAGAAGATCGACTCACTGGCGCGCGCTCTCTCGGTGATGCCGCAGGTGGCCTGGGGCAACGCCGCGCACTCGCTGCTCGAGCGCACCCTCGACGATTCCGCCAACCGGCGCAGCCTGCTGCCGGAGGCTTTCCTGACCGCTGACGAAT
>JAPKMQ010000375.1 GCA_026645875.1 Longilinea sp. | reverse complement strand
CCGTGGCGATCCTGGTGAAGCACATTGCCATCGGCGGCATGGTGTTGGTGAGCGCATATTTGACCTGGGGGTTGGCCCCCGAGATGCGCCGGCTGGCTTTGCGCATGGCGCATAACGCCAGCGGGACGGAGATCGAAACGGCCCGGCTGCGCCGCAAGGAACAAATGCTGTTCTGGATCAATGTGGGACTTTCCATTGCCGTGCTAGGGCTGACCGCCTGGGCGCGCGCAGTGTAGGACAAAAAAACCGGCTCCTGAAGCCGGTTTTTTGTTCATGACGGTGTAACTCAGGCAGGCGCGACCACGCTGCCCATCAAATCGTGGACCATCGCGCCGGAGACCATCACGGGGACGATCTCGCCGGGGTTTGCACTGCCTTCGGCGTACACAAGGCCGTCGATTTCCGGAGCATCGCGGTAGGAACGTCCAACCGCCACCCCGTTGCGGATTTCTTCGACAAGGACGGGCAGGGTTTTACCCACCAGCGCCTGGTTGCGCGCCAGGGAAATGCTTTCCTGCAGTTGCATCACGCGGGCTGCGCGGGCCTGTTTCACCTCCGCTGGGATGGGATCGCCCAGCGGTTCGCTGGTGGTGCCGGGTTCAAACGAGAACGGAAACACGCCGACACGGTCAAACTTCACTTCAGCGATGAAATCGAGCAGCGTCTGAAATTCTTCTTCGGTCTCGCCCGGATAGCCCACAATGAAGGTGGTCCGCAAGGCGAGATCGGGCATGGCGGTTCGCATTTTTTCGAGGGTTCGGTGAACCCATTCCACGTTAGCCGGGCGACGCATGCGTTTCAGTGTCTCGGGGTGGGCATGCTGCAGGGGCATATCCAGGTAGTGCAACACCTGCGGATGGGTGGCCATCAACTCGATCAGCCGGTCGGTGACATAACCCGGATACGCGTACAGGATGCGCAGCCAGGGCAGGCGCGGCGCGGCGACGGTGATTTGCCCGATCAGTTCGGCCAGGCCGTCCCGCATGCCCAGGTCATGGCCGTAATCGGTCGTATCCTGGGCAATGAGGATCAATTCCTGCAGGCCAGAATCCTGCAGCAGCCGGGCTTCCCGCGCGATGACCTCGGGCGGGCGGCTGACCGCGGTGCCCTTGATGAGCGGGATGGAGCAATAGGCGCACGGGCGGCGGCAGCCGTCGGCGATTTTCAGGTAGGCGCTGGGGCCCTGCCGCGAGACGCGCAGCACGCCACGCTCGTCGGTGCCGACGGTGGGCGCATCCGGCAGGTGGTAAAGCGTTTTAGGCGGCGCGGTGCGCAATTGTTGAACCACGTCGAGGATATCCATCCAACGGCGCGTGCCAATGATGCCATCCACGCCGGGCACTTGCGCCGCCACCTCTTCGCGGTAGCGTTCGGTCAGGCAGCCGGCAGCGATCAGGAACTGTCCGCGGCGTTTCTTGCGCGCCAGTTTGCGCAGCTCAAAGATGGATTCATCGCGCGCGGGCTTGATAAAACCGCAGGTGTTGACAATCAAAACACCGGCCTGTGACGGCTTTTCAACCGGCGCGTAACCGGCTTTCATCAGCAGGGCAGCCATCGATTCAGAATCAACCGTGTTTTTTGCACATCCCAGGGATACCAGGTAAAAGGATTTTTCGTTCATGCGAACTCACTGTTAAGGAATAAAGGGCGTAATTGT
>JAPKMQ010000374.1 GCA_026645875.1 Longilinea sp. | reverse complement strand
CGATGAAGGCCTTATCGCTGGCTTCCACCTGCTTGTGCAGTGCTGCCAGGCTGGTCTCAGGCGCGCCTTTAACTCCAGGCAGGGCTGGTTTAAGGGCCGAGGACAGGCGCTCCACGCCCTTCTCAGCCTGTTCGATGACATCGTCGTTGAAGGTCAACGGGCCGCGGTAGCCGGAATTGAGCACCATGAAACGCAGCGTATCCGCACTATGCCTGGATAGGAAGTCCTCGATCGTCACCAGGTTGCCCAGCGATTTGGACATCTTCTCGCCGCCCAGTTGCAACATACCGTTGTGCACCCAGTAAGTCGCGAATTGTTTGCCGGTCAGGGACTCGGTCTGGGCGATCTCGTTCTCATGGTGCGGGAAAATCAGGTCGTTGCCGCCGCCGTGAATGTCGATCTGCTCGCCCAGGTGGTGCAGGTTCATGGCCGAGCATTCAATGTGCCAGCCGGGCCGGCCCTTTCCCCACGGGCTTTCCCAGGCGGGTTCGCCCGGTTTGGCGGCCTTCCACAGGGCAAAGTCCATCGGGTTTTCTTTTTGTTCGCCCACCTCGATGCGCGCGCCGGCCTGCATATCATCCAGGCGCCGCCCGGAGAGCCGGCCGTAATCGGCGTCCTGTTCGACGCGGAAATAGACGTCGCCGTTGGCAGGGTAAGCGTAGCCGCGCTTGATCAAGCCTTCGATCATCGCAATGATCTGCGGAATTTCCTGCGTGGCGCGCGGGTTGATGCTGGCGGGCAGCACATTCAAGTCCTTGAGATCCTGCTCGTATTCATGGATGTAGCCTTCGGCCAGCTGAAACGGATCGACGCCCTGCTGGTTGGCGCGCAAGATGATCTTGTCGTCCACGTCGGTGAAGTTCATCGCGTGCGTCACGGCATAGCCGCGAAAAGCCAGGTAGCGCCGGATGATGTCAAACACCAGTGCCGACATGGCATGCCCCACATGAGCATTATTGTAAACGGTCGGGCCGCAGACATACATGCGCACCTTTCCGGGTTCCAGCGTGGTGAATTCTTCTTTGCGGCGGGTGAGCGTGTTATAGATTTTCAATGTCATCACGGCTTTCCTTTCTCAATTATCGATCGCGCTCGTCCGGGCGGCCAAAGATCATCCGCCCGGCCGCGGTTTGCAGCACCTTGGTGACCGTCACGGGGATTTCCTGGTTCATGTAATCGCGCCCATTCTCCACCACGACCATCGTTCCATCGTCCATGTAACCAACGCCCTGGTTGGATTCCTTGCCTTCCTGGATGACGCGGATGCCGAGCGTCTCGCCGGGCAACAGCACCGATTTGACCGCGTTGGCCAGTTCGTTGACGTTCAACACCGTCACGCCTTGCAATTCGGCAATGCGGTTCAGGTTGTAATCGTTGGTCAGGATCGGACATTTCAACTGGCGCGCCAGGATCACCAGCTTGTCGTCCACTTCGCGCACGCCCTCCACGTCTATATCGGTAAGGCGCACCGGGATGGTGGGTTCCTTTTGCAGCGAAGACAGCACTTCCATGCCGCGCCGTCCGCGTTGGCGGCGCAGGCTGTCGGGCGAGTCGGCAATGTATTGCAACTCGGCAAGCACAAAATGTGGGATTAACAGCGAGCCGGGTAGAAAGCCCGTGCGGGCAATATCGGCTATGCGCCCGTCGATGATCACGCTGGT
>JAPKMQ010000373.1 GCA_026645875.1 Longilinea sp. | reverse complement strand
ACGCTTCCAAAGTGGCTGCCCATCGCAATCATCGGCTTGGTGGTGCTATGTATCGTGATGGTGGTTCTGCTCACCCGCACCACTGATTTGGTTGGAACCGTGTCAACCGTTTCCTGGCAGCGCAGCTACCCTATCCTCGAACTCCGCCCGGTGGAACGCGAAGATTGGAAGGATCAGATACCCCAGGAAGCCGTCCTCGGCGCGTGTGAAGAACGCCAGGCAGGCATTTCTGACCAACCCACTGCCCGTTCCCAAAAGGTCTGCGGCACCCCGTACACGGTCGATAAGGGCAACGGCTATTCGGAAGTGGTGATGGATTGCCATTACGTGGTTTATGAAGATTATTGCGCCTATACGATCGATCAATGGTCCGTGGTTGAAACACTCGTCACCTCAGGAACGGACCGCAGCCCCTACTGGCCTGAATTGACCCTCGGGACGGGCCAACGACTGGGAGATGGCAGCGAACAATACTCGATCTCCTTCACCACCGATGACGGGATTTTGGATTTCACCACGAGCGATAGCTCGTTGTTTAGCGCGGCCGAACCCGGCAGCCGGTGGACCTTGAAGGTCAACTCGATGGGCGCCATTGTGGGTATCGAACCTGCGCCTTAATCAACCCCTTTGGGGTTCGGGCCGCCAGCGAATCCGCGGCCTGCATTGACTTTCGCTCCATAAATCTCTATACTGAAATCAGGCACATGGCATCCATGCCGGCCTGTAGTTCGCAGGAATCGCAATCAGCGTGCATCCAAGGGCCGTCTGCAAAGTCGCAGGCGGCTGTTTGTTTTTGACGGAATTTCCAGGAGGTCGCAAATGATCACCGTTGATTTGAGTGATGAAGAACGTCAAACCCTGGTATACCTGCTGGAAAGCTGCATCTCGGATCTGAAAGCGGAAATTCGGGAAACCGACCGGGCCGAATATAAGGATATGCTCAAGCATCGCAAGGATGTCCTGCATAAACTCTGGCTGGCATTGCAACCCTCTCCCAATTTGGCCGAATCAGGTTAGGTTTGCCCACCCCGGATTCTCCAGCCGGAATGATGGCGACTCATTCGGGTTGGATTAATGTTGACATTTTCAGGTTCGACCTCTACACTATGGCTATTGACTCATTGGATAATTTTTCTTCACATAAACCACAATGACAAAAAAGCAACGCTACATTCTGACCGGGCTGCTCACTCTCGTGCTGACCTTCTCAATCGCATATATCGCGCGGGCTGACGCGCTGCAACAGGCGCCGCCTTTGCCCACCGATGGTTGGCGCGTGTGCCAGGACCTGGGTGTCGGCAGCGTTCCTGGGTTGGGCGAGGACCGCCAGCGGTTTGTCCTCTGCAACCCTCCTACGGGCTGGCAGGTTCAAGTGTACTGCCTGAACCCGGGCGTGACTCCGCCCTCGGTGGGCGCTTACTGCTCGATGGTAAGCGACAGCACGTTCTGGTGCGGCGATGGTATTCAACAACTCGAATTCTACGGCATCCTGCAAGTGCCGCCCACGCCTACCTCAACCTTCACGTCCACCGTCACCTCTACCGCCACGGCGACCAGCATCCCGCCCACATTCACGCCCAGTCCCAGCCAGACCGTTCCAGCCGTCACCCGCGCGCCTACCACAGCTCCCACTCCCGTCGTTCGTGTCGCACCTGGTGGCCCAGGGAACCGTGAATGGGTCATTGCCGGC
>JAPKMQ010000372.1 GCA_026645875.1 Longilinea sp. | reverse complement strand
AGTGGCTGGTAAGTTGCAGGCGTGAAAAACCTGCTCGGGCTCATGGACAGCTAATCGATTGAATATTTGACCGGTTTGAACAGCCCAGCCTGAATCTGGCTGCTCAACCGTTCAGGGGTCTGCATGGCGGCTTCCACGGCGTCCATGTCGGCCAGCAGGCCGGCCACGTCGATGCCGCACTGCGTGGCCGGAAAAATTTGCAGGCAGTGCCGTGCCCGGATGAAGAGTTTACGCGCGCCGGTCAGGTTGCCGCGCCTCAGGTGGTAATATCCCACGCCCACCTGCAGGATGCCCCGGTACAGATCGCGGATTGGCCCTTTTTCAGCCCGCCAGGCAATTTCCAGGTATTCATGCGCTTCGAAGAATTCACCGGCATTAAAATATTCCAGCCCGCGTAGAACGGCACCCGGCAGCTTCTGCGGGCAGGTGATGGGTTGTTGTTGGATGTCGGTTGAATTTGGCATGTTTAAAAACGTGCCAAAATTATAGCATAGGGGTGATTTCCTTCCACCTGTGTGCCGAGCTGTGCGGCGAAAATTGTGATAGGATAAACCTGTCTGCGTGACTGACCTATCACTTTTCCTCGAGGACGATGATGATCGAATTGCCCGATGATGAAATCCTTTCCCTTTCCATGGAACACAATTTTTGGACCTGGTCCGCACAGGGTAAGGTCAACCCGATCCCGGTGAAATCCGCCCGGGGCGTGTATTTTTGGGATGTCAGTGACAAGCGCTACCTGGATTTGAACTCGATGACCATGTGCGTCAACATCGGGCATGGGGATGAGCGTGTGATTCAGGCGATTGCCGACCAGGCCCGCGAGTTATCCTTCGCCGGGCCGGGTATGGCCACCCGCGCGCGTGCCATGATGGGAAAAAAGCTGGCGGAGATCTTGCCGGCCGGGCTTACCCGCTACCTCTATACGCTGGGCGGCGCGGACGCGAACGAAAACGCCATCAAACTGGCGCGTGGCTTCACCGGCAGGTTCAAGGTGCTGACGCGCTACCGCTCCTATCACGGTGCGACCTTTGGCGCCATATCCGCCACCGGCGATCCGCGCCGGCAGCCCTGGGAGCCGGCGGTGATGCCCGGCGTGGTGCATTTCCTGGATCCCTACCGCTACCGCTCCACCTTCCATCGCACAAATCCGGGCATTTCGGATGAGGAATTCTGCCAGGATTATCTCAACCACCTCGAAGAGATCATCCAATACGAAGGGCCGGATACGATTGCCGCCATCCTGGTCGAGTCGGTGACCGGAACGAACGGCATCATCATCCCGCCGGACGGCTACCTGCCCGGCGTGCGCAGGCTGTGCGACCGCTACGGAATCGTGATGATCTGTGACGAGGTAATGAGCGGTTTTGGGCGCACGGGCGAATGGTTCGCGGTCAATCATTGGGACGTCAAGCCGGATATTCTCACCATGGCAAAGGGATTGACATCAGCGTATGCGCCGTTGGGCGCGGTGGCGATGAAACAGGAAATTGCCGACGCATATAAAGACCGTGTGTACGAAGGTGGTTTGACCTACAATGGTCACCCCATTTCTCTGGCTGCGGCTGTCGCGACCATCGAAGTGATGCAGCAGGACCACCTGGTGGAGAAGGCTAAAGCCACGGGGCAGGTGATGGCGGACATGCTGGCGGAATTGGTGGAACGGCATCCCTCGGTGGGCGAAGTGCGCTCA
>JAPKMQ010000371.1 GCA_026645875.1 Longilinea sp. | reverse complement strand
CGCGCGCTGATCGACACGCTGCGGGCGATACCCGGCGTTCAGATTTATGGGATCCAGGATCTGATGCGCCTGACCGACCGCGTCCCCACAATTTCGTTCACGCTGGAAGGCCACGCGCCGGACGCGGTGGCGCGGTACCTGGCAGAGCGAGGCATCAACGTGTGGAGCGGCAATTTTTACGCGCTGGCGGTGACAGAGCAGTTGGGTCTGGAGGCTACCGGCGGACTGGTGCGCGTCGGCGCAACCCATTACAATACGGTCAAGGAAATCGAAAAACTCGGCGATGCGCTGTACGCGCTGCAGCGTGGCCGTCCCGTCGGAGGAGCATGAACGCCAAATCGCTTGAACCCACCCTGACTCTCTCGCAGGAGGAGCTGTATTTTCTGCTGGTGTTGCTGAAATCCCGGCGCATTCCGGGTATGGAAGGCATCTTTGAAGTGGACGCCAGCGAACGCGAGCGCACCAATCTGCTGGATGCCGCCCGGCGCGCACTGGTGGCGCGCGGGTTGGTGACCTTGCAGGTGGACGGCCGCGCTACGATGGATGAGTTCACGCTGGCAGTCATAGGCACTTGCGTGCGGCCGCTGTATTCGGTGATGATGGAAAACACGGCGCTTGACCGGTCCAGCGGGGTATTCTGGCACGGGATTCACGGGCTGATTGTGGAACACACATTGCCGCAGCAGGGCATTCACCGCTTCAGAGCGCTGCCTGCCGAAACTGACCTGGTGCGACGCATTGTGGGCGCCGCGGAGGTTCATCCGGCTGAAACGAGCCTGAAGCTGGCCGAGGTTATGGTGATGGAAGAGGCGTTTGTGCGTGCCCGCAAGGCCAGCCACGATGAGGTTGACGAAAAAGCCGCCCGGGATGCCCTGGAGCGGGGCGGCGCGCCTGCTGGTGAGGCTGAAAAATTGGCCGCGCTTTTGGCGCAGGCAGAAACGTCCACCACGGTGGCGTTTGCCCGGCGATCGTACCCGGAGGGCGGCGAAGAATTGTTTGGCGGCACGGCGCTTTCGGGACCTGGCGGCGCCATAATAACCGTACCGACCGGCACCGGCAGCGGTGAGGTGCGCGTGCGGCCGCTCAGCCGGCAGGAATGGCGTGATTGGCTGGCGATGATGCTGGAAGTGGTCCAGGCAACGGAATAAAGCGCGGACAAGGCCATGGGATTAAATGATAAACGCCTGGGTGAGGGGGGCATCCAGACGTTTATCTGTGCTATTCTAGCACACGCGTTTCCAAATCGGAAGTGTGGTTAGATTGCAGTTATATTACAGTTTGTCAGACAATGCCCCAGGAGGGACTCGAACCCCCAGCCTAGGCGTTAGGAGTGCCTTGCTCTATCCACTTGAGCCACTGGGGCAGGGCAAGCAGGATTATAGCATCAGCCGGAGGGCCCGGCAAGAGTGGTTAATAAAATGCACGAACTGCCTGCTGCTTCGGAGACAAATCTCCACGACGTCAATCCTACCAATGGCAGGAGCCTCCGCTATCGCGGTCGGCGCGTCAAGCTTCTGAAAAGAGTACCCAGAGTACCCTGAATAGTGGCTGGCGCCACACAGAAGACGATTGCCGGGCATTGCTGCCTGGCTATGAAGTTTCAGCAGGCCGCTCGTGCAAAATCACTATAGCATATTCGTTTCAGGATTGCATTAAAAAGCCACAGGGTTGCCGGGTGATTAAAATTAGATCTCCAGGCTTGGGGGG
>JAPKMQ010000370.1 GCA_026645875.1 Longilinea sp. | reverse complement strand
ATGTTTTGATCGTCTGCGCTATCTGAAATCTACCTTGAAAACCGCGGCAGGCATGGCTGCTCTCTGATACAATCCGGGTATGCATCACCGCCGTTTGCCCATTTTTGCGCTGCTGCTGGCCCTGACTTTGCCGGCGCTGGCCTGCAACCTGCCTTCGCGCGCGCGCATGCAGCCGACCGGTACGCCGGGCAGCCTGGCGCTGGCCACGGAGCTGGCTGCGCCAACTGCCACCCCGAATGTGGAATTGCTGCCCCCAATGGCGACCGCGTTGGCGCAGGAACGGCCGCTGATTCCCGACAGCGAGATCGTCTATTCACCGGCCGCGTTGGGTTTCGATGTGTCAGCCTTCATCGATTCAGCCGGTGGCTATCTGCGCGGTTATAGTGAAACGGTCGATAAGGAAACGCTCAACGGGGCGCAGATCGTCCAACGCGTGGCCGAAGAGACCTCCACCAACCCGCGGCTGCTGCTCGGGCTGCTGGAATATACCTCCGGATGGGTGTTCGGGCAGCCCGCGCCGGGCAGCGATCCGGCTTACCCAATCGGGTTTGAGAACCCTTCCTACCGTGGCCTCGACCGTGAACTGCGCCTGGCGGTGCGCTACCTCTCGCAGGGTTATTACGCCGCCCGCGCCGGGCAGTTGGGGCAAATCGTCTTCCCCGACGGCGTGGCCATCGATCTGCCCGCGAGGTCCAATCCGGGCATGGCCGCGCTTTATTCACTCTTTGCACGGCTGATGCCCTTCATCGATTGGCAAAACGCCATCCTTGGGTCCGATGGCTTTATTGAATTCTATTCGGCGCACTTTGGCGACCCGTGGGAGCGGGCGGCCGAGCCGCTGTTGCCGGATGGCCTGGAGCAGCCTGCGCTAGATCTGCCCATTCCGCCTGGACAAACCTGGGCATACACCGGCGGACCCCATATCGCCTGGGGCGTGGGTTCACCGCTGGGCGCAATCGACCTGGCACCCATTTCCGGCACCGGCTGCAAGCCCGCGCCCCAGCAGGCTGTGGCGGCCGCGCCCGGCGTGGTGGTGCGTTCGACGCGCGGCGCGCTGGCGCTGGATCTGGACGGCGACGGCAACGAGCAGACCGGTTGGGTGCTGGTGTATATGCACCTGGCCAACCGCGCGCCAGTGGGTTCGCACGTGGAAATAGATGAGCCGCTGGGCAACCCCTCGTGCGAGGGCGGGGCAGCCACTGGCGCGCACGTGCACCTGGCGCGCAAATACAACGGCGAATGGCTTGGGCTGGACCGGGTTCCCTTTGTGCTCTCCGGCTGGGTGGTCGAAGCCGGCGACAAGCCCTACAAGGGCCGGCTGGTGCGCGGCAGCCAGGTGGTCACGGCCAATTCCAACGGCATGAGCGGCTCCTCCATTTCGCGTTAATTTGATGAATTTCATCAGAAAAATGACTTGACGCTTATGTTCAAGTGGCCTATAGTTTAAACAATCCACAAAAGTTGGACAATCCTTCGACAGGCGTCCAACAATGTGATCACAAGTTTTATGGGAGGATGAATGGACGAACTTGTCAAACTTGTCTGCCAGAAGACCGGAATCTCCGAACAGCAGGCCAAAGGTGCTGTTGAAACCGTGCTCAATTTCTTGAAACAAAAATTACCCGCCCCGATTGCCGGGCAGATCGATGGGCTGCTCAAAGGCGGCGCCCAGGGCGACGATTTGCTCAAAGGGTTGGGCAATTTGCTGGGCAAATAAGGCACTTCGT
>JAPKMQ010000036.1 GCA_026645875.1 Longilinea sp. | reverse complement strand
GCGTTCAGCAGCCTGCGCGAGGCGGAAGACCCTGCCCCCGAAGCGCCCCGCCTGGACCGCGACACGCGCCTGGAACTGATTGACACCGGCTGGAGCGAAGCCGATCACCTCAACCGCCTGGTGGGCAACCTGCTGGATATGACCCGCCTGGAGGCCGGCGGGCTGCATTTGCGCCGCTCACCCATCGACGTCGAAGAGGCTGCCGGCGCGGCCATCCAACGCCTGCGCGCCCGCCTGAAGGAAATCCGCGTGCAAACCCGCATTCCCGCCGGGTTGCCGCCGGTCAGCGCCGATGCGCTGCTGCTGGAACAGGTGCTGGTCAACCTGCTGGATAACGCCGCTAAATTCACCGCGGAGAACGGCACCATCGAAGTGTCAGCGCGCGCCCTGCCGGAGGCGGTTGAGTTCAGCGTGGCCGACAACGGCCCGGGCATCCCGCCGGATGAGCTGGAGCGCGTCTTTGACAAGTTCTACCGCGTGCGCCCCAAAGGCGGGCCGGGGGGAATTGGCCTGGGGCTTTCGATCTGCAAGGGCATCATTGAGGCGCACGGCGGACAGATCGAGGCGCGCAACCGTCCGCAGGGCGGCGCCGAATTCACCTTTACCCTGCCGCTGGCGCGGGTATCTTCCCGGCGGATGATGTAAAATGGCAGCATGGCTGTGATGAATTCCCCCGAAAGCGGCGCGCGCATCCTGCTCATCGACGACGAGCGTGCCATTCGCCGCCTGCTGCGCGCCGCGCTGGCCGCGCACGGCTACGAGGTGCTCGAAGCCGCCACGGGTGAGGAGGGCCTGCAAAGCGCCGCCACCCAGCACCCGGATGTGATCATCCTCGACCTGGGTCTGCCCGACCTGGACGGCGTGCAGGTCACCCGCCGGCTGCGCGAGTGGACGCAGACGCCGATCATCATCCTTTCGGTGCGCGGCAGCGAGGAGGACAAGATCGCCGCGCTGGACGCCGGCGCGGACGACTACCTGACCAAACCCTTCGGCACCGGCGAACTCACCGCGCGCATCCGCGCCGCGCTGCGGCGCATCCAGCCGCCCGGCGAAGGCCAGCCGGTGTTCCAGGTGGACGAACTGCGCGTCGATCTGTTGCACCGCACCGTCAGCGTGGATGATCATCCGGTGGACCTGACCCCCAACGAATATGAGCTGCTCAAATTGCTGGTGCAGCACGCCGGCAAGGTGGTGACGCACCGCCAGTTGCTGCGCGCGGTGTGGGGCAGCGGCTATGAGGAGGAGGCCCACCTGCTGCGCGTCAACATCAGCAACCTGCGCCACAAGCTCGAGAGCGACCCGGCGCAACCGCGTTACATCCTGACCGAATCCGGCGTCGGCTACCGGCTCAAGCCGGGCTGACCCCGCCCCGACCCGTTTTCAATTCAATCCGCAACTGGAGGGTGACATGGATTTTGACCACTACCGCGTTCGACCCAAGCAAAAGATCGACCTGAAGAACTGGGAGCCCGATGACACCCGCGGCTGGAAGGGCAGCGAAAAAGCGGCCGCTGAACTGGCCGAGCTGACCGCCAAACTGGAGGAGTTGCAGGAACTGCTGTACTGCGAGGGCAAGCGCCGTGTGCTGGTGGTGCTGCAAGGCATGGATACCAGCGGCAAGGACGGCGTGATCCGCAAGGTGTTTGAGGGCGTCAATCCGCAAGGCGTGCGCGTGGCCAGCTTCAAGGTGCCCACCCCCATCGAGCTGGCGCATGATTACCTGTGGCGCGTGCATGCTCAGGCTCCCGGCAAGGGCGAGATGGTGATCTTTAACCGCAGCCATTACGAGGACGTGCTGGTGGTGCGCGTGCACAACCTGGTCCCCGAGGCGGTGTGGAAGCGGCGTTACGACCAGATCAATGAATTTGAACGCCTGCTCGTGGAGGAAGGCACCACCGTGTTGAAATTCTTCCTGCACATCAGCCGCGATGAGCAAAAGCAACGCCTGCTCGAACGCATCGAAACGCCCGAAAAGAATTGGAAGTTCAACCCAGGCGACCTCGAGGAACGCAAGTTGTGGCCGCAATATACCGCTGCCTATGAGGATTTGCTGAACAAGACCAGCACCGACTGGGCGCCCTGGTACATCGTCCCGGCAGATAAGAAATGGTTCCGCAACCTGCTCATCTCCAAGGTGCTGGTGGACACGTTGAAGGGCTTTGACATGCAATACCCCGCGGCCGAGGAAGACCTGGCGCCCTACGCGGCGCGCCTGCGCGCGGGAGAATAGTCAACAGCGCGCAGGCAGTGGCTCAAGAGGGTAAATGAGCCGAAAAGTCGTCATTTTCCTCACCGTTATTGTGCCCGCGCTGGCCGCCTGGCTGGGCTGGCTGGGTTGGATGACGCGCGGCAACCCCCTGGGTTGGTTTTTGTTTGCCACCGGCACGGTCTTCACGGTTGGGGTCATCATTGCGTTGTGGATCCGGCGCAAACGCTTCTGGCAGTCCCGCACCGGCGGCGAAACCAGCGCGGAAGAAAAAGGCGACATCTCCTTCTGGCTGTACCTGCCCGGCGCCATGGCGGCGTTTTTCATTCCACCGCTTGAGTATCTTTACGTGAACGAGATCATCCCGCGCAATTCCTTGCTCGAATGGACGGGGGCAGCTCTGGCGGCAGCGGGTGTTGGGCTTTTCGTGTGGGCGCGCCGCACATTGCGGGCGGCTTATTCGGGCCACCTGGCAGTTACCCATGAGCAGACTCTGGTGCAGAGCGGACCGTACCATATCATCCGCCACCCGGCTTACCTGGGCTACCTGCTCATGTCGTTGGGCGTCTGCCTGGGGTACTCCAGCCTGTACGGGTTGATCAGCATCCCGGTGCTACTGCTGCCGGGGTTGGTCTACCGCATCCGCGTTGAAGACCGGTTGCTGGAGCGGCATTTTCAGGAGCAGTTCCGCGCTTATGCCGCGCGCACAGCCCGCCTGATCCCGGGAATATGGTGAGATCTGATTGATTTGAGTAAAAATCCTTGGCAAATGATCGAGCGCCGGTTGCGCCCATGACAGAAATGCTGAAATGACTAACTTTGCTGACGACATGCGCGAATTTCAATCGCAACTTGCCCTGGGCCGCGTTCAGGCGGCCTACCAGGGGCTGATGCAGTACATGCTGGATTTGAAGACGCACTTCACCAACCAATTTCCAGACTATGCCGTCTCCGGCAGCCTGTATCAAGGGACCATGGACATGACCTATTTCGCGGTCGTGCCGGAAACCTTGAAACAGCGCGGCTTGAAGATCGCGGTGGTGTTCGTGTACAGCAGCTTCTGCTTCGAAGTCTGGCTGTCGGGCTACAACCGCCAGGTTCAGGCGCGCTACTGGCAGATCCTCAAGGACAGCGGGTGGGACAAATACCGGCTGGTGCCCGCGCCCAAAGGCTTTGATTCAATCCTGGAGTGCCCGCTGGCTGATCCGCCGGATTTTGGCGACCTGGACGCGCTGACCGCGCAGATCGAGCAGGGTACGCTGGCCTTCATCCAGGACGTTGAGGAATTCCTGGCTAAGGCGGGATAAGCGCGGTTGCCCGCGGGCAGGCGCGCGTCTGCTATAATCGAGCCCATGCGAACCCTTCCCCGCCTGCTTTGCATCTTGTGCCTGGCCGCGCTGCTGGCCGGCTGCGACCCCACTGCCAGCATCCCCACCGCCGCGGTCACCCAGGCCGCCCCGCCGGAAAGCGATGCCATCTCCGTTTACTTCACCGACCCGCAGTCTGAGCGGGCCGGGCCCGACGAGGTCCTCGCGCAGGCGATTGCCGCCGCGCAGACCTCGGTGGATATGGCCATGTTCAACCTGAGCCTGCCCTCCATCCGCGACGCGCTGCTGGACGCTAACCGCCGCGGCGTGACGGTGCGCCTGGTGGTGGACAGCGAAACGTATAACGATGCGGTGCCCGAACGGCTGCGCAGCGCCGGCATCGCGGTGATCAGCGACCGGCGCCAGGAGCTGATGCACAACAAATTTACTATTCTCGACGGTCAGGAAGTGTGGACCGGTTCGCTCAACCTGAGCACCGGCGGGACGTATTCGGATTACAATAACCTGGTGCGCATCCGCTCGACGCGCCTGGCGCAGGATTACACCGCCGAGTTCGAGGAGATGTTCCTGGATGACCGCTTTGGCAGCAACAGCCCGGCCAACACGCCCTACCCGCGCATCACGCTGGACGGCCGCACGCTGGAAGTGTACTTCCTGCCGGAGGACGACGTGGAAGACCGCCTGCTGGACCTGGTGGGCGGGGCGCAGGAATCAGTCAACTTCCTGGCCTATTCGCTGACGCTGGATTACCTGGCCGGGACGCTGACTGACCTGGCACAGGACGGGGTCAGCGTGCGCGGGGTGATGGACGCCGAACAGGCCGCCTCGAACCAGGGCGGCGAGTATGAGCGCCTGCTGGACGCCGGGCTGGACGTGCGCCTGGATCCGTTTGACGGGTTGATGCATCACAAAGTGATCGTCATTGACGGGCAGTATGTGGTGTTTGGCTCGGCCAATTTCACCACCGGCGGCCTGTTCAAAAACGATGAGAACCTGATCATCCTCGACGACCCGGAAATCGCACGCCTGTTTGAAACTGAATTTGAGCGCATCTACGCGCAGAGCCAGCCGTGAGGCGGTTCGATTCAAGGAGTGAACATGAAAGCCAAGTTGAAGCACGAAGACCTGTTTGAAAAGATTGCGGAACAATTCCGCGGCGACGCGAACGTGCAGCGCGCCTACGGCGAACCGATCCGGTTCGAGGGGCGCACGATCATCCCGGTGGCCAACATCACCTACAGCTACGGCTTTGGTGAAGGCGGCAGTTGGGGCGAGCAGGGCGAAGCGGCCGGCGAAGACGACGGCGCGGCCGCCGGCGGCTACGGCATCGGTGGCGCGACCCGCACCACGCCGCTGGGCGTCCTCGAGGTCACCCCAGAGGGTACGATCTTCCTGCCGGTGCGCAAAAACCGCGAACTGGCCAAAGGGCTGGCGCTGGGCGCGCTGTTGGGATTGGTGCTGATGCGCCTGCTGCGCCGGTAAAGGACGAATTTATGTACTATTTGATTCCTGCCGTTTTGCTGTTCCTGATCGCGTTTTTGCTGGTGCGCACCTTCCTGTTCGCGCGCCCGCCGATCCCGCCCGAAGACGTGGAGCTGCCCGCCGTGGACGTGGAGCGGCTGGCGGTGGGGCTGGGTGAAGCCATCCGCTGCGAGACCGTTTCAACCGGCGAGGGTGCGCCGCCAGCCGCCGGGGAGCTGTTCAAGCTGCACACGCAGCTTCAGCTGCGCTTCCCGCTGGCGCACGCCCGCCTCAAACGCGAATCGGTCAACGATTTAAGCCTGCTGTACACCTGGGAGGGCCGCCAGCCCGACCTGCCGCCGGTGCTGTTCACCTCGCACCAGGATGTGGTGCCGGTTGACCCGACCCAGCTCGACGCCTGGCAGCAGCCGCCCTTCAGCGGCGTGCTGACGGACGGCGCCGTGTGGGGGCGCGGCGCGCTGGATACTAAATCCACGTTGATCGCGCTGCTGGAAGCGGTGGAAAGCTTGCTGGCGGCCGGCTACCAGCCGCAGCGCACCGTGTTGCTGGCCTTCGGGCACGATGAAGAGATCGGTGGGGCGAACGGCGCGAAGCGCATCGCCGAAACGCTGCAACAGCGCGGGCTGCAACCCGCCGCCGTGCTGGACGAGGGCGGCGCGGTGGTGCAGGGCGTGCTGCCGGGCTTCGCCGGGCCGGTGGCGCTGGTCGGCACCGCCGAAAAGGGCTACCTCAGCCTGAAACTGACCGCCGCGGGCCAGGAGGGCCACTCCTCGGCGCCGCCGAAAAATTCGGCCATTGGGCGGCTGGCGCAGGCGCTGGCGCAACTGGAGGCCAACCCGATGCCGGCACGATTGACCGCTCTGGCACAGACCTACCGCGAGGCCGGGTCGTTGGCCAGCTTTGGCATGCAGGTGGTGTTTGCCAACCTGTGGCTGTTTGGCGGGCTGGTGCGGCGCAAACTGGACGCAAACGCGCAGACGGCGGCGGCGGTGCGCACGACCACCGCGCTGACGATCGTGGAAGGCGGCGTCAAGGATAACATCCTGCCGTCGCAGGCACGCGCGGTGGTCAACTTCCGCCTGTTCCCGGGCGATACGATCGCCGGGGTGTGTGAGCGCGTGCGCCGTTTGATCGGCGACGAGAATGTGCAGTTTGAAGTGCTCTCCCAGGCCAGTTGGGAGGCTTCCCCCGTCTCGGCCACCGACACGCTGCTGTACTTCCAGCTTGGCTCGGCCATCCGCCAGGTGTTCCCGCAGGCGGCGGTGGGGCCGTACCTGGTGCAGGGCGCCACCGACGCGCGCCATTACACCGGCCTCAGCGGCCAGGTCTTCCGCTTCTCGCCCTACCTGGTGACCGGCGAAGATTTAAAGACCATCCACGGCGTCAACGAGCACATTTCGCTGGACAACCTGGAGAGGATGGCGCAGTGCTACGCGCAGGTGATGCGCGCCTGGGGCGGCGAGGTGGAGCAGGAAGTAGAGGTGGAATCAGTGGATAGAGAAGCGAACGAAGAAGGCAACCTTAACTAAACTGGAGATTGTCCGAAAAGGATCCTCTTTAAAATATTGACCCAAATTTAAACAGGTAGGGGCGGGTTTCAAACCCGCCCCTACTGGTACCCGCTTTTTGGCAAACACCTTTGTATTTCGATACGCTGCCGCTAATTATTCCATCGCCTGCGCGTACAGTCGTAGGTCGGTTCGCAGGGGGGTGATGGGGGCGCGAAAATATCTCCAGGTTCCCCCGGAGAACCGACGGATTGCAGTAGATTGTCGGAGATCGGATAGTTTGTGATTTTCATAGGGGCGGGTTTCAAACCCGCCCCTACTGGTACCTGCTTTTTGGCAAACACCTTTGTAATTCGATAGGCTGCTGCTCATTATTCCATCGCCTGCGCGTACAGCGTGGAGGCGAAATCAATCAGCGCCTGCTTCTCCTCGTCGCTGGCCGCGCGGGAGCCCGTCCCGTTCAACAGCAGTTCCAGCGTCATGGCGTCGGCGGTGGCCGGGTCGGTCTGGTAATCCTGGATGGGTAGATAGCCGTCCAGCCATGTAAAAAGCTGTTCCAGTTGGGCCGCGTCCAGTTGCAGCAAACGCGCGTCGGCCGGGCTGGATTTGCAGTTGGTGGCCTGCACCTTGCCGTAGGCGTACACCAACAGATCGTCGCAAAAGCCGGCGATACCGCCCTCGCGGTGCCAGGCCAGCGCCAGGCCCTGGTCGGCGGTGCTGCGTCCGGATTGGGCCTCCAGCAGTACCAGGCGGGCCCATTCGGCCAGCGCGCGCTGTTCGGCCGGCCCGGCCTGCAGGCTGCCCTGACCCTGGAAGCTGATCCAGCCGGAGGGAGTCTCAACCTCAAAGGGCGCGTAGGCAGCCAGGGTATTGATCATTTCAGCCAGGCGAACGCCGTCCAGGCGGCCCGTGCTCAGCGTGGCGCCGCAGGCGCCGTAACTCACCTGCCGGGCGCTGATTTCGACGCGCTGGCAGGGCTCTTCCGGGCTTTGCCAGACCAGGGCGGGCAGGTTTTCATTCGAGGATGGCTTGCCCGGCTCGAGCAGCACCAGCCGCTCGCCGGTCGCATCGGTATGATACTCATAGCGCTGCCCGCCGGCCTCCAGCACCACCCGGTAGCCGGGGGTGATGACCTGCAGGCACATGATGCCCGGCGTTTCGACGCCCAGGCAGGAGTCGCCCCAGTCCACCGCTTCGGTGGACAGCACGCTGATTAGCAGCTCGTGCGCCAGGCCCAGTTTGGCGGCCAGGTCGAGGCGGGCCTTGACGGCAGCCTGCGGCAGCCCCGCGGCGGCCAGTTCCTGGCGCACGGCGGCGCCGTCCTGGTCGGTGCGGAAGACGTAGAATTCGCTGCCGGCCTGCAGGACGACTTTATAGCCGGGGGTGAGGGCCTGCAAGCAACTTTCGGCCATGCCGCCCAGACCCAGGCAGGAATCGGACCATTCGGCCGGCATGTAGGCTGCCACGGTGGTCGCGGCCGGGTCGATGGCGAGCATATCAGCCAGCGCCTGACGCGCGGCAGTGACGGCCGGCGGGAAGGGCGGCTGCCCCTCATCCGCGGGCAGGGTGGGCTGCGGGGCAAGCGGGGTTTTGCGGTTTTCGGGCGCGGCGGGCAGGCCGGCGCAGGCCGAAAGGAGCAGACCGCCGAGAAGGATTGTGAAGAGAAGTTTGCGTAGGATCATTGAGCACCTTTAAAGTGTGATTTGTCTATCAGATACCTGACGCTGTATGGCGTGAGAAGTTCCCAGAAGGGCACGGCAGGCCACGGCTAAAACGCCGGCATAGGCTCACACAGCCGTGCCCGTACCGAGATGCCGATTGGGGCACGGCAAGGTGAAGATTTAATTGCGGCGATTGTTTACATAGCCGTGCCCGTACAGGGAGATATGAAATATCACCACTTGGCGTGGTGCTCTTCGGCGAAACCGATCAGGTTCTCGACGTCGATCTTTTCGCCCTGGTCGGTCACCACGTGGCCGTTGTAGCGTCCGAACATCTGGTGCACTTCGCTGGAAAGCACCTTGGCGTCGGTTTTGGCGATGCGCTCGAAAAACGGTGTAAATTCCAGGTCCAGGCGGCCGTCGGAGCCGGTCATGTGCCAGGGCTTCATGAAGTCCTTCGAATCATAGCTGAATTTGACTTCTTCCAGCTTGTGGAGCTTGCCGTTGAGGATGAAGGCGTTTTCGCCGGCGGCGGAGGTATCGCCGAAGCCAAAGCCCAGGTTGAGGCCGATGGTGCGCCGGTCGGGCAAAAAGCCCGAAGCACTGGCCCACACCCAGAAGGAGTTGTACTCCCACACGCCGCGGCCCCAGTCAAGGTTGCCCAGGCAGGTGGATGGGGTGATCTCGTGGCGCTGACCCTGATATTCCACCCAGCCCGAGGCGGGCAGGCAGTTGATCTTGCGGTTGTAATAAAACCGCTTGCCGCGGATGGGGATGACGATGACCATGGATTCGTGGTGGGGCGCCAGCGCCAGGCGCAGGTCAGCATTCAGCGGTCCGTTCTCAAAGTTTGGCCAGCGCACGGCCAGTTTGTGCGCGCCGCTTTCGCGGGCAAAGTGCAGGCTGGCGGATTTATTCTCAAAGCGGCTGTCGCCCTTGCTGCTGTTGCGCGGCAGTTCGACCCCGCGCGCCAGCGGGATGGTGAGCGTCTCCTCATGGTAGTGGCCGCTGGCAAAGTCGATCACGTAGGCAAAGATCGAGCCCAGGTAGCCCACATCGCTGACGGTGAAGCTGAAGAAGTGCGTCGGCGTGGTGACGGCGTAATAGTCCCAGCGCTTGATGCGCAGCCACTGCATAAAGCGCAGCCTGTAAAACTGAGCCTTATCCAGGTTGCAGTCCAGCAGCGGCTGGCGCGCCCAGCCGATATCGGTGAGGTTTCCCTGCGCGTCCAGCAGCGATCCGGGACCTTTGAGCATTCTTTGCATGGCGGCCTCCTCACAGGCGAAAAAACTGATTTAACCACGAAACACATCAACCCCGTCAGGGTACGAAAAAGAAGAATAACAAAGGCAGTTACGGAATGAAGGTGATCTCCCACAGGTGAACGTTGGCGGGCTCGGGCACGTCGTCGTCGAGCAGTTCGATGCGCACGCGCACAGCCGTCAGGGTTTCATCGAAATCAACCGGCACGTCCTTGTAGCCGTCGACGCGCCCGGCCCGCATGGTGAACTGCTCCTGGTTGCCGTCGGCGGTGAACACGGTGACGGTGGCGGTGACTGCCTCGGCGCCGGCGTGCAGCGTCACGCCGCTGATGGCGCGCGCCGCCGCGAAATCGATTTCCACCACCAGCGGGTTGGCCCCGCCGGTGCGCGCCAGGCTGTTCAGGTCGCCGTCAAACAGGTTGGCCGGCTGGCCGCCGTCGAACTGCGAATGGCGCACGCGCACGCTCTGCCCGTCCACCGTCAGAGTGGTTTCTGCCAGGCGGCTGCGAACAGCCTGCTCGGCGGCGATGATTTCGTCAATGTTGCCGCTGTAGGCCAGGCGCACGAAGCTGAAGCCTTGGCTGCCGTCGGGGTAGGGGATAGACGCGACGATCTCGGGCTGTTCGAAGCGCTGGCTGTCGATGGCAAGCTGCAAATCGGCGGCGGTGAGCACGAATACGTTCTGATCCAGCTGGGGGTCGATTTGCTGGATAAAATCGTTGATGCCGCGGATGGTGATGCCGGGTTCGTCCGGCGCAAAGAAGCTGCGCAGCGTATCGCCCTGGAAGGTCCAGTTGGGCGAGATCTTCACCATCTGGTCGGGATGGTCTTTAAGATAGGTTTTGGCCGCGGCATACACCTGCGGCGCGCCCCATTGCGTGCCGTCCATGCCGTAGCGCGGCAGCCAGCGCACGCCGCCGGTGAGCGCGCCGACCAGGTTGGCCAGCGCTCCGGCGGCCAGCAGCAGGCCGGCCGCCAGCCCCAGCGTGCCGCGCGGCAGGTTGAAGCGCGTCAACCGGTCAAACAGGGCGGACAGACCGAGCGCGGCCAGCAGGAGCAGGGGAACAATCACGGCCAGCGCGCGCGGCAGGGTGATCTCGCTGGTCAGCGCGGCGCCAACCGGGGCGGCCAGCAGCGCGTACACCGGCAGGCGCAGTTCGGGGCGGGCGCGCCAGCCGCGCAGGGCGGTGAACAGGCCAAGCAGCGCCAGCAGGTACATCGTCCAGGGCAGCGGCGAGGCCGTGCCGAGGGCATAGCGGACGTGCTGATCGTCAGTGTGCGCGGTCAGCCAGAAGGTGGGTGAGAGCGTCTTGAGATAGGTCAAAAGGAAATTGCCCAGCTTCTGCAGCGCGGTCAAATCGGTCTCCGCCAGGTAGGAGCCGTACATGCGCAGGCGGTCGCCGTAGGCGCCCGGCTCGAGCAGGATAAAGCGCGCCAGCGGCAGCGCCAGTACGATCAGCAGCAGCGCGCCCTTCCAGGTGGTGCCGCGCTGCCGCCAGTGATAGGGCGCGTCGGCGACGAGCAGGATTAGCCCGGTGGCGATCATGATCACCTGGCCGGGGGTGTAGGCGTAGAAGGCCAGCCCGCCCAGCAGCAGCGCCGCGAAGAGGAATTTGGGTTGCTCAAAGCGGTAACGGGCGTAGTAATACAGGAAGCCCGCGTAAAAGGCGGCCAGTTGAATGGTTTCGAGGCCGGTGCGCGCCAGGAAGAACCAGGCCGGCGCCGCGGCCAGCAGCAGCGGCAGCAGACCCCATTCGGGCAAGTTCAGCCGGTCGCGCAGCAGGCGTGCCAGCCAGAACATGCCCAGCAGCGCGATCAGGCCGTTGAAGGCGCGCACCACCCACACCGACGGGCCCAACAGCAGATAGGGCAGCGCGGCCAGGTACACGGTGGCGCTCAGGCTGTACTGGCCGTCGTTTTTCATGAAGGTTGGCAGCAGAACATTGTTTTCGTCGCGCAGATTGTTGGACATAAGCCGGGCGGCGTTGACGGTGCTGACGGCCTCGTCGCAGGAAAAGTGCGCCGGGTAAACGGTCAGCCCGGTGAACATGACCACGAGGTAGAGGATCAGGGCGGCGATGAAGATCTGCCGGGGCTGCACGGCGCGAATCCAGCCCGCCAGCCGCTGCGAAAGGCTGGCCGGCGACCATCCTGGTACGGGCCGCGCCACCAGGCGGCCGTGCTCATCGCGCACGGCTTTGAGGTGAATGGATATTTTTTCGCCAGCCTGCAGGTCGAATGAAAGCTCGACATGCACGCTCTCGGGAAGCTCGTTTTTTTCCGGGGCTGGCGGCAGGGACATGAGAAGATTATATAGCAGTTAAGAATACGGTATTCGTTGATTCGGTATTCGAGAATTCGTAGTTTTTCCGTTTGCCAGGATCTTATTTCAAGTGTATGAGGATATTGAATTATCACTCAAATTGCACGGATACCGCGTACCGAATACCGCATAACGAATAACGTGCTTACTCCCTCACCCGAAAATCATACACCCCATCCTGCAGCGGGTAATGGCGGGCGCAGTTGGGGCAGAGGATTTCATCGGCAGCGGCGGGCAGCGGGCCGAAGCCGCAGGCCGGGCAGCGGAAGTGCAGCTCCGGCAGGGCAGTTGGCTGGCCGCCGAGCGCGCGGCAGCGCGTGAACACGCTGGGCGAGAGCTGCCACCAGTTGCCGGTGAGCTGGGCCAGGCTGTCCATGGCCACCAGCAGGCCAGTGGGCAGCAGCTTTTTGAAGATGCCGATGCGGAAGTGTGAAACGGTCAGGGTGCGCTCGATGCTGAAGCCAACCTGCTTCAACCAGGCGCGCACGGCGGCCGGGTGAAAATCGAAGTTGAGCGCGGCGAACTCGACCGGTTCGGGGGCGTAGGGGCTCCACGACTGGCGGTGCAGCGCGTAGCGCAGCATGGATTTGAGGTTGCGCTTGTTGGCGTATTCGAGGATGAAGGCGGCTCCCGGTTGCAGCACCTGGCGCACCTGCTCCAGCGCGCGCGGGGCGTCGGCCATGTGGTGCAGCGTGCGGATCATGGTGGCGCCGTCAAAGCTGCCCGGCATGAACGGCAGACGGTAAATGTCGGCGGCGACATAGGTGTAGCGATTGGAATCGCCCAGCCGCTGGCGGGCCTGCTGGAGCTGCGTTTCGGAATAGTCGAGCAGGACAATGTGGCCGTAACCGGCGTAGCGCGGGGTGTTGCGCCCGGCGCCCGCGCCCAGTTCCAGCAAGCGCTGCCCGCCTTCAGTCGGCAGCAACCGGCGCAGGGCCACGGCTTCGGCGCGGTCTTCATAGGCGCGCCCGCCCTGCTCCCAGAAGGACGTCTGGTAGTCGGAGTCAGTGTAGTCGCAAACAGGGGGTGTCGATTGCATCAGATTTGTGAAATTATCTTGTTGATTATTGAATCAAAGGGAAATATACCACGGAGACACGGAGGACACGGAGATGAGGAAAATTTGTAAAGAAAAAGAGCGAAGGAGTTGATCCTTAGAGTCATTAATTCTATAAAGATTGGATAAAGCCCCTGATTTCTTTTCTGTTGCTTTTTTCTTCTCTGTGATCTCCGTGTCTCCGTGGTGAATCCTCTTTAAATGCGAACGGGCAGGTTTGCCGGCGGCGCCCGGAAGGGCCCCCTTACCGATGCTTCCTCTCGGACCTGTCGGGGTTCGAAGGTTTCCGCCGCGCCGGTCCCGCCCGGTCGCATGCCAAGGATACCAGAGGATGGGTGAATCGTCAATTGCGCCCGATTGACGCGTGGCGGATGCGGGCAACCGGGTTAAGTTTGTCAAAATGCGGGTGACTTTCCTCCCGTTATTCGTCACAACCTTGCCGCGCGGCGTCCGTTGGGGCTTTTGATCGCTATAATCATTTTAATCAAGTAATTTTCAGCAGGAGAAACGAATGGGCAACTTCGATCCCAGGCAAGGACTGAGCACGCTTGTCAATCACGTTGGGGAAGGGCATAACCCGCAGCACGCGCATGTCACCCCGATTTACCAGACATCCACCTTCAGCTTTCCAGATGTGGCCACCGGCGCCGCGATCTTCAAAGGCGAAGATCCGGGCTACGTGTACACCCGCATGGGCAACCCCAACCTGTCCCAACTGGCCGAAAAATTCGCCGCGCTGGAGGGTGTGGACCTGCTGCGCGCCGATCCGACCAAACCGATTGATGAAGTGGTGACCGGACTGGTGTTTGCCTCCGGCATGGCGGCGGTTTCCACCGCCATCCTGGCCTGCGTGAAGAGCGGGCAGACCGTCATCGCGCAGGAGGCCCTCTACGGCGCCACCTACACCTTCCTGAAGAGCGTCGCGCCCAACTACGGCATCAAGACCATCTGGCTGACCGATCCTTCGGTGGAGAACTGGGAAGCCGCCTTCGCGCAGCACCCCGAAGCCGTGCTGGCCTACGCCGAAACCCCGGCCAACCCCACCATGGCGCTGGTCGACCTGGCAGGCGTGGCCGAGACGGCCCACCGCCACAAGGCCTGGTTGATGGTGGATAACACCTTTGCGTCGCCCTACTGCCAGCGCCCGCTGACCGACGGCGCGGACGTGGTGCTGCATTCCACCACCAAGTACCTGTCAGGCCACGGCCTGGTGATCGGCGGCACGGTGATCAGCCGGCATGTGGGCTGGGTGCGCAAGGAACTCTACGGCCTGCTGAAGGTGCTGGGCGGTTCGGCCAGCCCGTTTGACGCCTGGCTGGCGAACATCGGCCTGAAGACCTTTGAACTGCGCATGCAGCGCCATTGCGAGAACGCCATGCTTGTGGCGCGCTACCTGGAAAACCACCCCAAGGTTGAGCGGGTGTATTATCCCGGGTTGGAAAGCCACCCCGATCACGCGCTGGCCCGCCGTCAGATGCACGACTACGGCGGCATGATCGCCTTTGAATTGAAGGGCGGCATGCGGGCTGGCGAGGCGCTGATGAACCACGTGGAAACCTGCACGCTGGCGGTCAGCCTGGGCAACGTGGATACGCTCATCCAGCACCCGGCCAGCATGACCCATTCGGCCGTGCCGCGCGAGGAACGCCTGAACGCGGGCATCACCGACGGGCTGGTGCGGCTTTCGGTGGGCATTGAAAACGTCGAGGACATCATCCGCGACCTGGATTGCGCGCTTGAAATGGCCTAACTGGTTTTTGGAGGTTTGATTTTCAATTTGCCGCCAGCAATGGCGGCAATTTTTACATCTGGGCCTGGCTTTGGAGGAATAAATGGGGTTCCCGGTTTACAGCAGTATGCGCCTTGTCAAAGGCGAGGATTTAAACCACCACGGCACGCTATATGCCGGCCGCACCGCCGAATGGTTCGTCGAGGCCGGGTTTATCGCGGCGGCGTCGCAAACCGCGCCAGAAAATATCGTCTGCCTGAAGATTCACGGCATGACCTTTAGCCGTTCGATTAAAAAGGGCGAGTTGGTGTGCTTCAAGAGCCGCATCGCGCGGGTGGGGCGGACGCGGATCGTGGCGCTGATTGAGGTGTGGGTGGAGGAGCATGTGGCGGTGCGCGGGTTCATCACCTTCATCCATGTGGACGCCGACGGCAACCCGCAGCCGCACGGGCTGACGCTGACGCCGGAAACGGATGAGGAAAAGGCGTTGGATGCCGAGGCCGCGAAGCTGGAATAGACAGGTCGGAGCTGTCGTGTAAAACCAAATGAATCAACAACAATCCCCTGCCAACTGGCAGGGGATTGTTTTCGTACAAAATGCGTAAAGTGGAAACGGAGAAGAACCTCTTAGCTTTCCAGCTCGGCGATCTTGGCTTCCATCAGCGCCACCATCTCGCCCAGCATATCGGCGTCAAACGACAGGCGCGCGCCGGCGGCTTCAAAGAGCTGCGGCAGCGGGGCCGTGCCACCCAGCGCCAGCGCCTTGCGGTAGGCTGCCACCGCGCCGGCCTGATCCTTGAGGGCGTTGCGCCACACCTGGGCCGCGCCCAACTGCGCCAGACCGTACTCGATGTAGTAGAACGGCACCTGGTAGATGTGCAGTTTGCGCTGCCAGCCGGTGACCATTTCGTCCTCCAACCCGCTCCAATCCACCACGGCCATAAAACGGTGCCACTGGCGGCCCCATTCGGCGTCGCATTGAGCCGGGTCCATGGCCTGGTCGGGGTTCTCGTACACCCAGTGCTGGAAGGCGTCCACCACGGCCATGTAAGGCCAGAAGAGGATGTCGCTTTCAAGGTGCTCGACGCGCGCGCGATTGGCCTCTTCGGCAGTGTAGAAACCGCCGGCCTGTTTGGCCAGGTAGGGCGAAGCCAGCAGTTCCATACCCATCGAAGCCACCTCGGCGAACTCCATCGGCACGTCCAGTTGTTGGGCATAGCGCAGTGCGGCGCCTTCGAAGACGTGGAAGGAGTGCCCGCCCTCGTGCAGCAGAGTCTGCACGTCATCGTGGAGGCCGACCGCGTTCATGAAGATGAACGGGCGGCGCGCCACCGAAAAGCTGGTGCAGTAACCGCCGGGGGCCTTGTTCTTGCGGTTGACCAGGTCGAGCAGGCCTTCGCTGCGCATGGTGTCAAAATAGCCGCCCAGCACGGGATCGACGTGGTGGAAGATCGAACTGACACCGGCTTTGAATTCGTCATCGTCCTGGAAGGGGCGCAGCGCGGGCTGGCCGGTGGGGTCCACGTTCAGGTCCCACGGACGCAGCGTATCCAGGCCCAGGCGCTGGCGGCGGCGTTCGTACACGCGCCGGGCGGCCGGCACGACGGCCTTTTCAATGGCGTCGTGGAATTTGCGGCAGTCGTCGGGGGTGTAATCAAAACGCTTCAGGTTTTGCCAGGTGAAGGCGCGGTAGTCAGGTTTGCCGGCGTTGGCGGCCATTTTCCGGCGCAGCGGCAGGAACTTCTGCCACAGCTCGTTGAGCGCGCCGCGGTCGGCAAGCTGGCGCTCGGCGGCCAGCCGCCAGGCCTTCTCTCGCTGGGCGCGATCGGGCGACTGGAAGACCGGCTTGAGCTGCTGGACGGTGACTTCCTTGCCTTCCCATTCGACCATCTGCGCGCCGGTGATCTTCTGGTGCTCAGTGATCAGTTTCTGCTCTTCGGCCACCAGCGGCAGGTTTTCCTCGCGGAACAGGTCGGCTTCGGCGCGCATGTTGCGCAGCGGAACCTCGAACCCGGCCGGTTGCAGGCCGCTTTTCAGCAGCAGCAGTTTAAGCTCGTTGTCGGCGGCCATCGCCTTGGGAAACAGATCTTCAAAAAAGGCGTTGTAAGCCTTTTCGGCGGCTTCGTCGGCGGTGTTGACCGTGACGGCCACCGACAGGCGGCTGGCTATTTCAGCAACGGCGCGCACCAGGTCGGACCATTGGTCCAACCAGGCGGCCACGTTGGATGCATCCAGCGCGGTTTGTTTGAGCGCGGCGAAGTGCGGCTCCAGGTCGGCCCAGGTGAGGCGGGCGAGGGCTTCGGCGGATTGCGGAAGTGATTTGGACATGCGGGGGGACTCCTTTATTAATCCATGAACAGGGCTTCGAGGAAGGTGCCCAGGTCGTCGCGGCCTTCGAGCGTATCAAGGTTGTACACCTCGGTGTAACCGCAATTGGGGCAGGAAACGAAGACATAGCGGTAGGGCTGGATTTCCAGCAGGCGCGAGAGGCCCGTGCCGGACATGGCCAGTTCCTGCGTCTGGCCGCCCTTGTTGCTGCAGCGCGCGCAGACGAATTCCTGCGCCAGAAGTTCAGTTGCTCTTGACATGCCAACCTCCTTGATTGGTTAGTTTGCCAGCGCCGGTTTGCGCAGGTGCCAGTCGGTCACCTGCTGGAAGGCGTGTGCCACGCGGAAGAGCAAATCCTCGCGGAAGTGCGCGCCCATCAATTGCATGCCCACCGGCAGGCCGGCCTGGTCGAAACCGACCGGGAAGGCCAACCCAGGCACGCCGGCCAGGTTGATGGGAAGGGTGAAGACATCTTCCAGGTACATGGCGAGTGGGTCGCCGCTGTGTTCGCCCGCGCGGAAGGCCGTGGTGGGCGCCACCGGCGCGGCGATCACGTCCACCTGCTCGAAGGCTGCCTCGAAGTCGCGCTTGATCAGCGTGCGCACTTTTTGCGCCTGACCGTAGTAGGCGTCATAGTAGCCCGCGGAGAGCGCGTAGGTGCCCAGCATGATGCGGCGCTTGACCTCGGGGCCAAAGCCCGCGCCGCGCGTTTTGAAGAACAGTGGCCACAGCTCGTCGGCGGGTTCGCTCAGGCCGAAGCGCACGCCGTCGTAGCGCGCCAGGTTGGCCGAGGCCTCGGCCGGGGCGATCAGGTAATAGACCGGCAGGGCGTATTCGGTGTGCGCCAGGCTGACCGGGTGGACGCTGGCGCCCAGCGTTTCCAGGACGGCGATGGCGGCGCGGACGGCTTGCTCGACCTCGGGCTGCATGCCTGAAAGGAAGTATTCGCGCGGCACGCCCACGCGCAGCCCCTTCAGGGAAGGGTCGGCCGGCAGCGGCGTGTAAGCCGGGACGGGGACGTCCATGCTGGTGGCGTCACGCGGGTCGCGGCCGGCCATGTGCTGGAAGATCAGCGCCACGTCT
>JAPKMQ010000369.1 GCA_026645875.1 Longilinea sp. | reverse complement strand
CAGCAATGAACTTGTCGAGGTTTGCGGAGGCATCGGCTGAGAGGGCAGCGCCCTTATCGAAGCCCACCGTGCTGGTATCGGGATTGTTGATATCCGCCCAATCCGGCCCGCCCCATTCAAAGGCACTCGCCCATTTGCCTTCCTTGGCAAGCGCAATGTACTTGGCATACAACGGTCCCCAGTTGAAGTACGGGACGCCCAGGCAGACAGCTTCATTTTCCTTGCAGGCGTTTTCGTAATCATACGGGATTGCAAAGGTTTCCTTGCCTGCGGAGGCCATCTTGCCGGCTTCCACCAGCGCTTCGGTGGTGTCGATGCCAGACAGGACCACATCGTAATTGCTGTTGTAGAAGTCATCCGCAACCTGGGTCGGGTCAGAGGTTACGCCCGGGATGTTGAACCAGAAACCAATCCAGGTGATCTTGAACTTCAATTCAGCCGGGTCCTTGCCCAGGTAATTTTGCCAGCAATAGCGTGCGCCCAGGAAAGCCGAGGAGGCCAGGCGGCGGGTTTCATCGTTGATCAGGGGACCAAGATAACCGATTTGCCCCGTCTTGGTGGTGAGGGCAGCCGCGCATCCGGCCATCATTTTGCCGTATTCCATGCGGCCCATGAGGTTAACCATGTTGGTCAATTCGGCTTTATAGTTCTTGCCTTCTGCCCAGACGTTGTCGCCGGAGGCATGGATGACCGGGATAGTCGGATTTGCGGCAGCAAATTCAGCCGCACTGTCTTTCATATCATCCGAATTAAAAATCACGAGCTTGGCGCCCTGAGCAACCAGTTCCTCAGCCAGTTGGGCGGGGGTAGTTCCGGGGCGGTCTGCCGAGTTGACCTTGTCGACGTAGATCATGCGAGTGCCGGCAACCTTCTCTTCAACGTACTTGCCGCCGTTATAGTGCGCTTCGCTGTAACCCTTGTCATTGTACGGGCCAACCATGACCAAGCCAAAAACGAACTCTTCCTCTACGGCAGGCGCCTGAGTCGGATCAGCAGGAGCCTGGGTCGGGGCCGGGGTGGTCGTCTGGCAGGCAGACAGAACCATAGCAAACACGACGAGCAGGCTGACGAGCAGCCACGAGCGTTTCGAAGACATCTTCCTCCTCCTACTAAATTGATCGATCTGGAAAATGGGTTGGATGGACATCGACAGGATTCAGGAATTCCCGGATTCCTCTTCTCCCGGATGTTTCCCGGCCGCAGTCGTGCGGCTGGGACCGTAACAAACAGGTCTATTTTACCTCATGCAGGCGTTTATTTATCAGCGAGTCCGGGTCCGTTTTTTCGACGGATCCGGACTTCGCCTGCTGCGGGTTACGGGACGATCCAGGTACCGGTCTCGCCCTTGAGGGCGCGGCTGATGTTTTCTGGATTGGTGATGAGGGCTGCCTTGCCGCCAGCTTCCATGAAGCGCAGAATCGCCTGGATCTTTGGCAGCATGCTGCCCTTGGCAAAATGGCCTTCGGTGATGTATTGCTTGGCTTCAGCCACGGTGATGCGGTCCAGCCACTTCTGATCGGGTTTGTTGAAGTTGATGGCTACTTTTTCCACCGCGGTGCTGATGACAAACAAATCCGCCTTGATCAGGGTCGCCAGGACCGAAGAACCAAAGTCTTTGTCGATGACGGCTTCCACGCCGATCAAATCGCCATTTTCCTGCTCGATGACCGGGATTCCGCCGCCGCCGACGCCCACCACGGTGAAGCCGGCTGCAACCAGTTTATGGATCGCTTCCGCC
>JAPKMQ010000368.1 GCA_026645875.1 Longilinea sp. | reverse complement strand
TCTTCCCATGGTCGATGTGACCCATGGTCCCAATGTTCAGATGCGGCTTGCTGCGGTCAAATTTCTGCTTCGCCATTTTTTCTCTCCTTGAGTCCTCGCTAGTACAGAAGGGTCTCATTTATATCGGCAAAAAGAGCCCTCAATGGGAATTGAACCCATGACCTCGCCCTTACCAAGGGCGCGCTCTACCAACTGAGCTATGAGGGCTTGCCGTTCTTCCAGACGCACCCCGCTGGTACGGGTGGGCCTTCATTCGACAGAAGGCCAGGTGGGCGGTGAAGGATTCGAACCTCCGAAGGAGTGTCTCCAACTGATTTACAGTCAGTCCCCGTTGGCCACTTGGGTAACCGCCCCAATCGATCGAACCGTTGCCGGTTCGCAAGCGCGCTGCTCCTTGAAAGACCAGGGCGCTCGCCAACCTGTAACTGAGCCGACGATGGGAATCGAACCCATAACCTACCACTTACAAGGCGGTTGCTCTGCCGATTGAGCTACGTCGGCAACTGGATTGTTAAGCTGCACAGCGGGCTGAATTATAACAAGAACCGGCTTTTTAGACAAGGGCCTGATTCACCGGGCACTTTGAAGAAAAATTCGGTTGTCGCTGGCGAGGAGGGAGTTTATCAAACAACCCCGGATGAGTCAATGGAACAAGCGTTAACATCACGCCGCGGCGTTTAGCGGCTGGCGCATTCGCGCAGCAACGCCGCGCGCTCATCGGGCGTTAAAAAGGCCGACTCCAGCGCGTTGCGCTGCGCCTGGCGGATCATGGCTTCATCCAGCCCGGCGGCCGGCGCGGCCACCTCATATTCATGCCGCAGCGTGATACCGCTGATGCCGGGATCGTCGCTGTTCAGGCTGGCGCGCAGCCCGCGCTGCAAAAACAGCCGCAGCGGGTGGCTGGCGTAACTTTCGACGGTGGTGGTTTGCACGTTGCTGGTCAGGTTCACCTCAATGCCGATCTGCTTTTCGGCCAGCCAGTCCATCAGCGCCGGGTCTTCCGGCGCGCGCACGGCGTGCCCGATGCGCTCGGCGCCCAGGCCGTTCAATGCCTGCCAGATGCTGCGCGGACCGTCTGCCTCTCCGGCATGCACGGTGACGTGCCAGCCGGCCTCTCGCGCGCGTTTGAAGTGCGGCACGAACCACTCGCCAGGGTAATGCGCTTCGTCGCCCGCCAGGTCCAGCCCGCGGATGCGTTCACGCTGGCTGAGCAGCGCATCCAACTCGCGCCAGGCTAGCTCCGGCCCGTAGGTGCGGCTGAGAATGCCGATCAGCCCGCAGCGCACGCCAAAATCGCGGCTGCCGGCCGCCACGCCGTCGGCCACGGCCTCCACCACCCCGGCCGGGTCCAGCCCGTGCGGCTCGGCCATGAACAGCGGGCTGAAGCGCAGCTCGATGTAGTCGATGCCTTCCTTTTGCGCGTCCTCCACGCTTTCGTAAGCCACGCGCCGGCAGGCGTCATTATTCACCAGCACACCGGTCATCCATTCAAAGCGCGCGATGAAGGCCATGATGCCGGGCTGCGGCTCCAGCACCTGCACGTGCGGGCGCAGGCCTTCGGCGTCCCAGGCGGGCAGCGGCAGGTTGTGCGCCCGGCCCAGATCCAGAATCGTCTCGAGGCGCACGCTGCCATCCAGGTGGCGATGCAGGTCGATGAGGGGCAGGGAGGAGTCGATCATAGGGATGAGTATAGAGCAAAACCTGTTTTAATGTATAATCGAATCGAACCACGGAGGTTGCATGGAGATTACCTGGTACGGACATTCTTGCTTTCGCATCACCGAACGCGGCCTGGCGACGGT
>JAPKMQ010000367.1 GCA_026645875.1 Longilinea sp. | reverse complement strand
AGGGGAGATGAGGCTTCCGTCAGGAAGACGCGCAGCAATTGTTCGAGATGAGGATCTTCTGCCTGATAATCATCATTCGGTTGGAAGAGGAACCGAAAAGTATGGTTTTGCCAGACCAGCGGGGATTCAAGACCGCTGGATTGAATGGCTTTGACCGCACCTGGCAGGCCATCCTCGAGCGCAAGCCGGTACAGGCTGACCAGGGCTGGATGTTTGGCCTGCTGGGATAGCCGGAGAAGGCCGTCCAGGGCAAAAGCAGCCGTTCGGGGAATCGGGCAGGATCGCACGGCCTCTTCAAGAAGGTTAACGGCCGAATCGCCGCCGTCTTCAATCAGCAATTGAATGGCACCAGCCTGAAGAAGTGCATCATGCAAATTGGCCGGAAGTGCCGCCGCCGGCTGTGTGCTGGATAGCAGGCTTCTAAACAGTTCGTAATCGATCGGGTTGTCTTCCATGCGCTACCATTGCAGCGGCTCGATGCCGCTGAACCGAATTTCGCCGTCCGGATGGATGAGGATTTCGGCCTCCGGCACCCGGTCCAAGTCAGCCTTGGTGTAGCGCGGGGTCAAGAAGTGCACGCTTTTGTTACTGGAGCCAAGAAGCCCGCTGGCAACGCGTTTCGCCGCGTCATACCGGCCTGCCAGCAACACATCGACGCTGGAAAGAACTTCCGCGACTCCGGGGAGTCGGTTCACCTCAGCCCACGTGAAACCGGTGAACAATACAACGCTCAAAGGTGCTGCCTGCTTCACCGCCCGCAACAACACACCCAGCGGAGCGGCTTGTTGCAGCGGTTCACCGCCGCTGATGGTGATGCCTTCAATCTGCTCGCGCTGCGCAAGAATCCACCCGAGGATTTCATCCATACTGCACAAGCTGCCCCCATCGCGCGGATGGGAGAGCGGGTTAAAGCAACCCGGACAGCTAAGGGTGCATCCCTGCAACCAGAGCACGCTGCGCGTGCCGGGGCCGTTTGCCCGGCTGGCAGGCTCAAAGTGGTGCAGGCGAAGCTGAGCGATCATAAATCTCTACCGGCTGCCCTTTTGCTTGAGGCGAGTTTTTTCGGGTAGCTGGATGCTTTCGGTGGCATCGGGGGTCATCTCGCGCAATTCCACCTCGCCGCCCAGCGCGGCTTCGAGCGCGCGGGTGATATCCAGGCAGTTTTCGCCCTTGACGCCGCGCACGTGCAATTGCACTTTCCCGTTCTTATCAATGGTGACTTCGATTTCCTGTACGTCCATTATTTTTTCCTTATCCCGCCACGCGGCGGAGCACCAGGCGAATTTGGCCCTTTTCCTGTACTTCCTCAATCAGGTCAAAACCCTGTTCTTCGAGCTTGGCACGGGCTGCGTGGTATGCGTAACGTTGCAGAACCTGGTTGACAAACTCGGCGCGTTTGACACCGCGCACGCCCCACCAGTCGGCGACAATTTCATAGGTTTGCCCGCGGCGTTCAAAGTGGATGGGATAGCTGAAACGGATGGGCACTTTTACGGTTTCGCCTTCGTCCGCGACCGGGTACTCAAGGTCCTGCAGCGCTTTAAGCAGCAATGTTTTTTCTACAATCTGTGTTTTGATCCGGGAGATATGTGACATTTCATACTCCTAAATGTTTCAGGTGAGTTTTACGACCGGCGATTGGTTCAAAACCAGCGACCCTTTCAGCAGATCGCGAGCGGTGAGGGTTAGGCGTTTGTTGGCGTCGATGAAGAACTCGACCTCAAAGCGAGGTTCGCCGGCGTTGCCGGGCGGTTCGGCCAGGAGAAAGGTTGGGTTGTTCTCATTCATCCAAAAAAGCGTGCG
>JAPKMQ010000366.1 GCA_026645875.1 Longilinea sp. | reverse complement strand
ACCGCCTGCCCTGCGACTGTGCTATCTTTCGCAAGGGTTAAAATTCCAACCAGATGACACCCTGGGCAGCTTTCTCACGCGCATGGAAGGCGACGTGCCGGCGTTGGAAACCCAGCTCGGGCAACTGGCCGAGCGCCTAGCAGTCGTGCCTGAAGATCGCGCCCTGTTGCAACTCTATGACCGGACGCTTGAGGAGCTATTGCGCGCATCTGCCAACGCGGGCCAAAGCCAGCCCGCCCTGGCCGCCCTGGGCTTGGACGAATTACCGCTAACGTTGCCAGTCAGTGCGCTCAGCGGAGGGCAAAAAACCCGGCTGGCGCTTGCATTACCGTGGCGGCGTGGTGGTCGTCTCGCATGATCGCGCCTTCCTTGACCAGGTCGCCACCGGCATTTTTGAATTGGACGCGGTCACCCACCATCTGAAACCTTACGCGGGAAACTATTCGGCCTACCTGGAACAAAAAGCCGCCGAACGCGACCGGCAGTGGCAGGAATACACCGACCAGCAGAGCGAAATCGCCCGCCTGCGTGAGAGTGCTGCCCACGTGCGCGGCCTTGCGAAATTTCGTAAGGGCGGCAAGGCAGATAGCGGTGATAAATTTGCCAAGGGCTTTTTTGCCAACCGCGGACTGGGAACCGTGCGGCGCGCCAAAAACATCGAGGCCCGCATCGATAAATTGCTCACCACCGATCGAGTGAACAAGCCCGGGCGTTCCTGGCAAATGAAAATCGAATTCTCGAAGGGCATGCAAAGTGCGCGCCATGTACTGGCAATTGAGGATGCAGATATCGGTTACCCCGGGAACCTCCTGCTCAAAGACCTCAACCTGCACATCCAGTACGGCGACAGGGTAGCCCTGATCGGTCCAAACGGATCAGGGAAAACGTCCCTGCTGCGCGCCATCACCGGTCAACTGCAACCACTGCGAGGCGAAATTCGCCTCGGAAGCAATGTCAAATTGGGTTACATGGCCCAGGAGCAGGAGGAACTGCCGCCACACCAAAACGCGCTGGAAATTATGGATGGGTTGACTGGCTGGAACCAGACCGAAATCCGCTCATTTCTTTCCAAGTTTCTGCTCAAGGGCGATGATGTCTTTATCCCTGCTGGCAAGCTCTCCTACGGCGAGCGGTCCCGCCTCTCGCTAGCCTGCCTGGTGGCGCAGGGATACAATTTCCTGCTGCTCGACGAGCCGCTCAACCACCTGGATATCCCTTCTCGCGCCCGGTTTGAGGAGGCATTGGCAAATTTCGATGGCACCATACTCACGGTTGCCCACGATCGCTACTTTATCGAAAACTATGCCAGCAAGCTGTGGGACCTGATCCCGCCGGTCATCCGGGAAATCAATTTGGAAATCGCCCGCTAGGTTTGCCAAAAACCACGGGCATATGTTAGGATAGCCGGATGAATATTGTTCCTGCGATGACCCAGACTCAACCCGCCTTTCTGATCCGCGACCTGCCGGTGAATGGCGACCTGATCCTTTCGCCCATGGATGGAATCTCCGATGCGCCGTTCCGGTCGCTCACCCGGTCATTGGGATCTGCGTTGAGCTATACCGAATTCATGAACGCCATCGACATCATGAACGGGTATCCTTACCTGGAGGAACACCTATTCTTTTCGGAAGAGGAACGCCCGGTCGTTTACCAGGTTTTTGATGATGACCCTGAACGGCTGGTGAATGCGGCTCACCGATTGTTGCGCTGGCGGCCCGACATCATCGATGTTAACATGGGCTGTTCGGCCCGCTGCGTGTCGGGACGCGGTGCAGGTGCCGGCCTGTTGCGTACACCGGAAAAAATTGCGCGGATTTTTTCCACCCTCACCCGCGAGT
>JAPKMQ010000365.1 GCA_026645875.1 Longilinea sp. | reverse complement strand
CCGTGCCAGAGAAGGCAATCGGCAGCGAATCGCGTGCCAGCGACAGCATGGGAGGCAGGGGCGCCAGGCGCGTGCCGCCGGATTTGATCGTCAGGAAGGTGAAGCTTTCGGTGATCGAAGTGGTATCGGTGGCAGGGTTATAGGCATACGTTTCCGACACAGTCAGCGGAAACTCACCCAACCGGCTGGCCCACCAGGCAGCTTTGTTGCTCACCGCCGAGGGCAGCCCGCCCGCCCAGGCCTCGGTTTCAGTAATCCGTCGCATCATGCGCCCGTCCAGCGGTAAAATGGCCATCGCGCCGGCGCCGCCGGAGAAGGCCAGGTCCACGCCACCGCTGCCGCCCTGCTTGATGCCGGTGGGGTTGTTCTGAAAGACCAAAAGTTGTGGCGAATCCGCCCGGAACGCGTCCGAGGTGGGCAGCGTCCACTCGTAGGAGAGCGGCATGCGCGAATCGACGATGTGGGTGTTGGTGCCGTACCAGACCAGCGCCCAGTTGGCCGACATACCGCTCAGCGCGGTAGTTGAGCCGCTGAGGGCTTTCACCTGCACGCCGCCGCTGGTGGGGTAGGCCACGTATTTCGGCGCTACCGTCCCATCCGACAGGCGCACCACTTCGCTGCCCGAAATGGTGTAGCGCGGCAGGCTGCCGGTAAACAGGCTGAGCGATGCGGCGCTGCTTTGCAGTGCCACGGCCGGCGACAGCCGGTTGACGTGGAACAGCATTTGCGAACCGCCTGAAGAGAAGGTGAGCTGGTTGCGCGCCCAATCGACCGCCTGGGTCGTCAGGCCGCCGCTCGAACCGGTCACCCCCACCTGACCCATCGTGATACCGATCGGGCCGGTGAGGCGGATGCCCACGTAGGAATCAGGCGCGTTTTGCACGCCGCCGCGCAGGATCAGTTGCGGCCAGTTTTGCACCTTGACCACGTAACCCAGGCCGCCGACGTGGGCCGCGCCGTTTTGCGCGCTAAGCATGCCGGTCGCGGTGGTCTGCCAGGTGGAAGGCGCCAGCGCTTCGGGCGCATCCTGCGCCTGAACGGGCGTGACGCCAAGCGTGGAGAGAATAAACGTTAATGTCAGTAAAAACTGGAGGAAAATTCGAAGGTTAACTTGTTTGAACATGAGAATATCCCGGGGTCAATTCGTTTTACGAGCAACCAGCTCGTAGAACGTGATGTGGTAAACCCAACCGTTGGCAATGCTGGCCGGGTTGGAACCACCCCCCTGGGTGTTATTCGCCATCTGCCGGTTGGTCGCACCCGAAGACAGGCGCGTCCAGCGGCGCGTATCCAGGTTAAAATAACCGGTGTAATTGGCGTTCTCTTCCTCGATGTGCATGGCAAGCACCATGTTTTGCGCGCAGGTCACCGCCATATTCTCGTCGGCGTTGCCGCCGCCCAGATTGCCGTCCACGAATGCATCCACCATGACGCGCGAATTTGGATTGAGCAGCCCCCAGCCGGAGAAATAGCCCTTGTTGGGCAGCCAGGTGGGCACCACCAGGTTGCCGTCGCGGTTGACACAGGGCGGCGCCGTCGCGCCATTCATGGTGTTGGTGTTGTAATGAATCACCATCGACGCCAGTTGGCCGTTGCTTTCAGACAACCGGAACATCGAAACCGTGAATTCCGACGGATTGGCGTCGTACTGCGCAAGCAGGTTCTGCTGCGCCCCGGCGTTGAGGATCAACGAAGTATTGTCGGTATCAAAGCCCAGGTAGCCGTAAGCCATCGGGCGCACATACACCATGCCGCCGGTCACCACCGGCCAGAAATCTTTGAAAGCCATGCCCGGAATGCGCGGACTCTTCCAGGCGCGCGCGCCGTTGGAGGTGTTGACGGCATGCACATACATATCCA
>JAPKMQ010000364.1 GCA_026645875.1 Longilinea sp. | reverse complement strand
TGATTGCCGGGTTGACCGCCGCCGGCGTCGATGAGCGCGACGTGTGGGTGTACGACGGCGTTGACCGTTTCATTCCGGCGTATTTCACCACCGCCATCCCGTTCAGCGGCGTGCAGTATTTCGACAAGTGCCATAACCTGGTGGATTACTATTCCAGCCAGGATGGCACGGCCATCGTGCAGTTTACTCCGCCGGCGGGCGTACCGGCCCCTGCGCCACAGCGCGTGGCCGATCTGCTGACCCGCGCCAGCTATTTGATCAACATGCCCATTCTGAAGAGCCACACCTGTGCCAGCATCACCCTGGGCTTTAAAAATCACTTCGGCAGCATCGATAATCCTGGCGGCGTGCACTCGCACATCTTCGGGGTGACCGGCTGCGGCGGCACCCTATACCCGAACTACAACCCATTGATCGATATTTACCGCAACCCGCACATTGGCGGCAAGACGGTGCTGACCATCGGCGACGCCCTGTTTGCTGTCAAAGGCGGGCAGGATTCATCACCCAGGACCTGGTCGACGTTTGGCGGGGCACTGCCCAACAGCCTGTTCTTCGCGCTCGATCCGGTGGCCATTGACAGCGTGATGGCGGACTTCCTGCGTGCCGAACCCGGCGCAGGTGTGTATACCGGTGCGGACGAGTATTTGCGGCTCGCGCAGGATGCCGGGCTGGGCGTCTTTGAACGCGGCGATCCCTGGGGTGCAGGGTATGGAATCATCGACTATCGAAAGATAGAGCTTTAGTCCACCTTTTGAAGGTCAGTTACCGACTTGGGGGAAGGGATGGTCTGAGGAAGGATTATCAGGGGAAGATTGGTAGGAAGAGCTTGAGAAAAATTTACAGAGCATTGCCGTTGCTTTTGTTGCTGGCCATTTTTGCCAGCGGTTTCAGCGGCGTGCAGGCCGGTTACCCTCAACAGGATGCGACTCCTGCGACCAGCGAGACGCCGGTGGTTGAGGAAACCGCCGCAACGACAGACGACCAATCGGCGCCTGTCGATGAGAATGCCACCACCGCCGAGTGGCCGCAGGTGCAAAACAACCCGGCCCGCACCGGCTTCTATTCCGGCTCGCTGGGCACCAACTTCACCATCGGTTGGCAGCGCGCCTTCCAGTCTGAAAAAGTGTTTCCGCAGGTTCAGGCGATTGTGGCCGGCGGTAAGGTGATGGTGGGCACCGAAATGGGCAACCTCTATGCGTTGGATGCCCTGACCGGCGCGCAGGCCTGGAAGTACACGGCGGGCGGTCCGATCCTCAATAGTGTGGCCGTGGCCGATAACCATGTCTTTTTCGGCGCGATGGACGGCGCGGTATATGCCCTGGACCTTGCCAGCGGCAGCCTGGTGTGGAAGAGCCAGCTCTCGCAGTTCTTGGGCTTTTCCACCGCGCCGTTATTTGCGGACGGCAAGGTGATGCTGGGCGGGCGCAACGGAATCTTCTACGCGCTCAACCCGGGCAACGGTAGCCTGGCGTGGTCATATGACGCGGGCTCGCCGATTTTGATGACCGCAGCCTGGAACGGCGGCAAAGCCTACTTTGGCACGATGGATATGTACGTGCATGCCGTCAACACCGCCAACGGCGCGCGCGCCTGGAAGAGCCCGCGCATTCCGGGCATGGCCTTCAAGGATTTCTGGCCTGTGGTGACCGGCGGCATGGTGTACGTGCGCCCGATGGCCTACGGCTACCTGGGCTTTGACACCGACAACACTTCGTTGATCCTCAACGCCGGCGCGCAGCAGAACCTGCTGGCTCAATACGAAGCCGATCCGGCGGCGTTCACCGTTTCCATGTTCCGCCTGTATGAAAGCAACGGCCAACTGGCGCCCATGGTGATCCATTACAACACCAACACCATGAATGGCGCGAC
>JAPKMQ010000363.1 GCA_026645875.1 Longilinea sp. | reverse complement strand
TGATGATGGCCGCGGCTCGCCGCGTCGCCGAAGCCGACCGGCAGGTGCGTCAGGGTGTCTGGCATCCGTGGGGCCCGCACGTGCTCACCGGGTTGGATGTCTTTGGAGCAACCATGGGCATTATTGGCATGGGGCGCATCGGGCAGGCAGTTGCCCGCCGGAGCAAAGGTTTTGAAATGACCGTGTTATATACGGACATCCAACGCCGCCCGGACCTTGAAGCTGAACTGGGGATCCGCTTCGTTGAATTGGATGAGCTGCTGCGGACAGCGGATTTTATCAGCCTGCACAGTTTCCTCTCGGCGGATAATTACCACATGATTGGCGCGCCCGAATTTGGGAAGATGAAGCCAACCGCCATTCTAATCAACACCGCCCGCGGCGGTCTGGTGGACCCGGCCGCCCTGACCGAAGCACTGCAGCAGGGCCGCATCGCCGCGGCCGGACTGGACGTCTTTGAGCCGGAACCCATCCCCGCATATCACCCGCTGCTAAGCCTGGAAAATGTCGTCATCGCGCCGCATATTGCCAGCGCAAGCAAGCAAACCCGATTGCGCATGGCCATGATGGCTGCAGAAAACCTCGTCGCAGGCCTAAATGGCGAGCGGTTGCCCAACTGCGCCAATCCCTCCGTATATCAGGATTAACACTCCCTACCCCATTGCCCGGCCCCGCACGCTGTCATGAATCCATGACAAAAATACCGGGGAATTGAGGACTTTTGTTTTCGCAAAACTGCATAAAATTGGAGAGTAGAGGAACGCTCGAGTTTGATGAAATGGCTCCGGAAACACACGATGCGAACAAATAATTTCGGCGAAATTTCCATCAACTCGACAATTCCATTCCAGGGGATATAACCCTCCCATAGAAGGATTTCTGCGGGAGGTTTTTTATGCCAACAGCATTCTCTGGAATTCTCAATTGTCTGAACAACGGTTAGCAAGGTATACTTAACTTTTGCAGCCATTCATCTTATTTGAACATCCAATCCAAGGAGGATAATATGGATAAATCTGCACTTCAGGGGCTTCTTCGCCCCAAATCCGTAGCGGTTGTTGGCGCGTCAGCCACCCCTGGAAAAATTGGCTTTACCGTTATGGACAACTTGAAAAAATGCGGCTACGCCGGTAAGATTTACCCGATCAACCCCTCCGCGCCTGAAATCCTTGGTTTCAAAGCCTATGCGAGCGTGCTGGACATCGAAGAACCGATTGATGCGGCTGTCATCACCGTTCCGGCCAAACTGGTTCCCGCGGTCACCGAAGAATGCGGCAAAAAGGGCATCAAAGGGTTAATCATCATCACCTCTGGCTTCAGCGAGGTGGGCAACCGCGCCATGGAAGATCAGGTTGTTACCATCGCCAAACAATATGGCACGCGCATCCTGGGCCCGAACATCGTCGGCACCATGTCCAACTCCGATCAGCTCAATGCCTCCTTTGCGCCCTTCCTACCCCTGCCGGGTAAATCGGCCCTGATCTCCCAGTCCGGCGCGCTGCTCATTGCGTTGGATGCGGCCAGCTTTACCCGCCGGGTCGGCTTCGACAAGATGTTCTCCATCGGCAACATGTCGGATGTCAATTTTGCCGACATCATCGACTTCCTGGATGACGACCCCAACACCACCTGTATCTCGCTGTACATCGAAGGCTTCAAGGACGGCCGCGAGTTCATGGAAGCCAGCCGCCGCTCCTCCAAACCGATTGTGGCGCTGAAATCTGGCGTTTCCGCGCACGGCGCCGCCGCTGCCGCATCGCACACCGGCTCACTGGCCGGCGCAGCCAAGGTTTACGGCGCAGCTTTCCAACAGGCTGGCGTCATCCAGGCCTCTGATTTGAACAATCTGTTTGACCGCACTCAGGCGCTCTCTCTCCAGCCGCCCATGAAGGGCGACAAC
>JAPKMQ010000362.1 GCA_026645875.1 Longilinea sp. | reverse complement strand
ACCACCGTGCCCAAGGTTTTGGGCATCGACGGCCAGCAAAAAATGAGCAAGAGCCTGGATAACCACATCGAGCTGGCCGCCACGCCCGAGGAAACGCAAAAACGCGTGATGAGCATGGTCACCGACCCGGCCCGCCTCCGCCGCACCGATCCGGGCAACCCGGACGTGTGTAACGTGTTTAGCATGCACAAGGTATTTTCCAGCCCGGAAGAGGTGGAGATGATCAACGTGGAATGCCGCCGGGCGGGCATTGGCTGCGTGGATTGCAAGAAACTGCTGGCAAAGAACATGAATGCCAGCCTGCAGCCCTTCCGCGAACGCCGCGCCGAATTTGAAGCCAAACCCGACCAGGTTTGGGCGGTACTGTACGATGGAGCGCATCGTGCGACCGTGCTGGCCGAAGAAACCATGCGTGCCGTGCGCGACGCCGTGGGCATGGCCGCGAAGGGTTAGACTGTGCGCGCGGTGGTTCAACGCGTTACGCGCGGCAAGGTCAGCGTGGATGGGCGCGCTGTTGCCGAAATCGGCAGCGGGCTGGTGATTCTACTGGGGATCGGTCCAGGCGACGATGAAGACAAGGCCCGCGCGCTGGCCCGAAAAATCGCCATGCTGCGCATCTTCGGCGACGACGAGGGCAAGATGAACCGCTCGTGCATCGACATCGGCGGTCAGGCGATCGTCGTGTCGCAATTTACGTTGTACGCTGATACGCGCAAGGGCAACCGGCCATCATTTATCGAAGCCGCGCCGCCGGACATCGCGCGCCCCCTGTGCGAACGCTTTGCCCAATTGCTCACCGAGGCGGGCGTGCCTTCGCAACAGGGTGAATTTGGCGCGCACATGCGGGTGGAAATTGACAACGACGGTCCGGTGACCATTCTCTTTGAAACCTGATTTCCTCTGAAAACCATCGCGGCAGCCTTCCGGCTGCCGCATTTTTATTTATTCTTCCCAACCCCGCCAAAGCACGCCGTCCAGCGCCACCGCCCAGGCGCCAGCCTGGAGCAAGGCTTCGCCCTGCTCGCGGGTATAAACGCCCGCTGAGGCGATCAACGGCAGTCGCGACCGGCGCGCCGCACGCACGGCGGCCAGCACCTGCGGGAACAACCCCGGACCAACCAGGTGTCCACCGATGATCTCGCCGCCGGAATTGGGCAAGGCCCCTCGCGGTGCGCCCAGGCTGAGCGCGGCGACCCCCAGGCCTGCCAGACGGCCGACCCAGCCGTCGCCGGCGGCCGTCAGCGGCACTTCCACCACCAGCGGACGTTCGCCACCGGCCGCGGCCACCAGGCTCATCACCTGCTCGCCATACGCGCGCGGCGGGATGCCCAAGACAATGGCAGCCACGCCGTCCAGCCCCTCCAACGCCGCCACCATCTGGGCAACGTTTTCCGGCGTATCGGCCAGCAGGTGCACCCACACCGGCAGCGGCGAGCGCGCCCAGCGCGCTGCGAATCGCTTGACCACCTCCCCCAGCCCGGGGTTGGCCACACCGGTGTGCAACAGGAAGCCGCCGGGATATTCGATCAGAGTTCGATCCTCAGCCGGGATGCGCGGTCGCAGGCTGACCGGGTTGGTCACAAACGCGCCCTGCGCCATGGGAACCGGCCAGTCAACTCCCGGCGCGAAACCCAGGCTGCCGGCGGCGTTGATCCACGGCGAGGCCAGGGTTAATTCTTCCCGCCGCATGAAGGCCATCTCTCAGCCCTCCATTTCTGCCAGGTCATACACCGGGCCATCCTTGCAAGCCAACGACCAGCCTGAACGCGTCTTCACCGCGCATACGCCGCACTCGCCCTGCCCGCCGCAGGCTACTGGCGTACGCACCAACGCCTGGCCGGTGAACGGCAACCTTTGTCCTTCACGCAGCCCGACTGCGTTTTGCCAACGCGCCAGCCAGTCTGGCGCCAGATC
>JAPKMQ010000361.1 GCA_026645875.1 Longilinea sp. | reverse complement strand
GCTGTTTTCAGTCGTTTTGGACTCCTTCTCTCTCAAGGGCTCGCTTTCCTATCACTCTTCAGTTGTTAAGGTTCTGCTCACGAGGGCCAGATTCTAATCGCCTTTCGGGCGACTGTCAAGGTTCAGACGAAAGAAAATACCGATGTTTTCCGCAACTTGCTTCGGTTCACACCGGCATCTCTGACGTTGCTTTCGGCCCCTGCTTGCCGTCACTGTTCTGTTGTCACTGGTTTGCTTTTCAGCGAAACCATTCTGCAGATCGGGACTCTTATTGTAGCCCCTTCGTTTCGGCTTGTCAAGGAGCTTTTGCTTCCTCGCGAGCTGCGCTATTCGTTTTTTAAGGCTTTCGCTTTCAGAAAACCGCCGCCCTTCTTTCGGACGGCGCTGGCTATTATACGACGTTTGCCAGACGTGTCAAGGGGTTCGGGTAAATTGCTTAATAATGGGTTTTTGTCCATATATGGGGGTATGCGTGGGCCTGCTAACCGCTTATATGGCGGTGGCGGGTACGCCTGGCAGAAAGCTTGCACCCATCTGGGTGGAACTTTCGCGCGGCGCGCGCGTCTTAAGCTCTGAACCACCTACCACCGGGTGGGAATTGATGACTGGTTTGGTATAATACGGACACCATGAGCGCTATTACACATCCGCCTTCTTCCATGAAATCCCGATCCATCCTCGAGCAAATTGCCGTGGCGATGGCGCTGGGCTTTGGCATCTTTCTGGTCGCAGTCGTGGCGATCTACGCTGCTTTTCAGCTCTGGTACGCCGGGCGAATTTTCCCGGGCGTGCAGGTGAGCGGCGTGGACGTGGGCGGGCTGACGCCTGCTTCGGCTGCGGCGCGCATCACGCAGGAGTTTTCCTACCCGCAGAGCGGCAAGATTTTGCTGCAGGACGGCGGGCAATCCTGGCTGGTTTCACCGGGACAGTTGGGCCTGTACCTGGATCCTGAGACTTCGGCGCTGAATGCCTACCGCGTCGGCCGTTCGGGCGGGATGTTCCGCCGCCTGCGCAACCAGTACAGCGCCTATGCTGCCGGTGAACAATTGCCCCCGGCGCTGATTTTTGACCAGCGCGTGACCTACCTGGTGTTGGAAGGCCTGGGCAAGCAAATCAACAAGCCGGTGGTGGAAGCCACCCTGCAGGTGCAGGGCATGGACGTGCTGGTGCAGGCCGGGCAGACCGGCCGCGAGCTGGACCTCCCTGCCAGCCTGGCGCTGGTTTCGGCGCAGGTGCAGATGCTGCAGGACGGCATTGTGCCGCTGGTGGTGCGCGAAACGCCTCCCGCCATCCTGGATGCCAGCGCGCAGGCCGAGGTGGCCCGCAAGATTTTGAGCGCGCCGTTGACCATCGGCGTGCCGGATGGCGAGACCGGCGGCCCGTGGACGATTGAACCGGATAAACTGGCCGGGATGCTGAACTTCCAGCGGGTGGTCGATGGGCAGAGCGCCGAATACCGCGTGGGGCTGGACGCCGGGCAATTGCTCGCCTTCCTCACCGGGCTGGGGCCTGAACTGCAACGCTACCCGCAGAACGCGCGCTTCATCTTCAACGACGATACCCGCGAGCTGGAAGTGATTCAGAACGCGGTGATCGGGCGCGCGCTGGACGCGGCTGCCAGCCTGGCCGCCGTGCAGGAGCGGGTTGCGGCGGGCGAGCACAACGCGCAACTGGTCTTTGATTACACCAATCCGGCGGTGACCGACGACAAGACAGGCGCGGATCTGGGCATCACCGAACTGGTGATCGCGGAGACTTCGTATTATTACGGTTCCAGCCCAGACCGCGTGCAGAACATCAAGGCAGCGGCCGCCAGCTTCCACGGGCTGCTGATCGCGCCGGGCGAGACCTTCTCGATGGCCAGCCAGCTCACCGACATCAGCCTGGAGAACGGCTACGCCGAGGCGATGATCATCGTCGGCGGGCG
>JAPKMQ010000360.1 GCA_026645875.1 Longilinea sp. | reverse complement strand
CATCGACGGCAACTTCATCGCCAACCCCACCTACGAACAAATGGACCGCTCTGACCTCGATTTACGCCTGGCCGGAACCCGCGATGCCATCCTGATGGTTGAGTGCGGCGCCAATATGGTTAATGAAGAGACCATGGTCAACGCCCTCATGTTCGGTCACCAGGCGCTGCAACCCATCATCGATCTACAACTCAAGATGGCCGCTGAAATTGGCAAGCCCAAACGCCAGGTTGAGCTCTTCGACGTTGATGCCGCCCTGGTCGAACAGGTTGTCAAGCGCGCCGAAGGCGACCTGAACGCGGTCATGGATACCCACCACGGCAAGCACGAGCTTAGTGACGCGCTGGACGTTCTGGAAGAACAGATCGTCAAAGAATTTGCTGGTGATGGCGAAACCCTGGACGAAGCCAAGGTTGGCCCGGCCAAACAAGCCTATCATGAGGCTTACCGCCGCGTAGTGCGCTCTCGCATCATCAACCGCCACATCCGCCCCGATGGCCGCGATTTGACCGAAATCCGCCCGATTTGGTGCGAAGTGGGCATCAGCCCGCGCGCGCACGGGTCCGGCCTGTTCACCCGCGGCGAAACCCAGGTGCTCACCCTGTCCACCCTGGGTACGCCTAAAGAGGCCCAGGAAATCGACTCGCTCACCCCGGTCGATACCAAGCGCTATATTCACCATTACAACTTCCCGCCCTACTCCACCGGCGAGGTCAAAATGCTGCGCGGCCAATCGCGCCGCGAAGTTGGCCACGGTGCGCTGGCGGAACGCGCGCTCGTCCCGGTCATCCCCGACGAAGCAGATTTCCCCTACACGCTGCGCCTGGTCTCTGAAGTGCTGGCCTCCAACGGCTCCTCTTCGATGGCCTCGGTATGCGGCTCGACGCTTGCCCTGATGGATACGGGCGTGCCGATCAAGGCGCCTGTGGCTGGCGTGGCGATGGGCCTGGTGAAGGAAGGCGAGAAATACGTCATCCTGACCGACATCCAGGGCGCTGAAGATCACGACGGCGACATGGATTTCAAGGTCGCCGGCACCAAAGACGGCATCACCGCGCTGCAGATGGACATCAAGGTAGGCGGTATTTCCGCCAAAGTGATGAGCGAAGCGCTCGAACAGGCCCGCCAGGCACGCCTGTCCATTCTGGACAAGATGCTGGCCGTCATTCCCGAGCCGCGCCCCGACCTCAAGCCGCACGCGCCGCGCATCACCATCATCAAGGTGCCCGTCGACAAAATCGGCGCCATCATTGGTCCTGGCGGCAAGATGATCCGCGCCATCCAGGAAGAAACCGACACCAAGATCGACATCAACGACGACGGTTCCGTGTTTATTGCAGCCACCAACGGCGACAATTCGGCCCGCGCACGCGAACGCATCGAAGCGCTGACCGAAACGCCTCAAATCGGCCGCATCTACACTGGCAAAGTGGTCCGCATCACCGATTTCGGCGCTTTCATTGAGATCCTGCCCAACATCGACGGCATGGTGCACATCAGCCAGCTTGACAGCGAACGCGTCAACAAGGTTGAAGATGTGGTCCAACTTGGCGACGAAGTGACCGTGATGGTCACCGGCATCGACGATGCCGGCAAGATCCGCCTCTCCCGCCAGGCCGTGCTGGAAGGCTGGACGGCGGAAGAAGCCCAGAACCATGATCGGCCTCGCTCCTCTGGCCCCCGCCCCGGCGGAGATCGCGGAGGACGCCCCGGCGGCGACCGTGGCAATCGCGGCGGCGGCGACCGCTTCGGCGGAAGACGCTAACCCCCATCAACGCAAAGAGGTTGAGGAGCAATCCCCAACGTCTTTTTTTGTTAACAGCAAGTTTCTGCTATTTATCCTGCGTGGGCAGGTAGGGCATGAACGGCCCCGCGCGGTTCAGGCGCTCCGCCAGCGCGGCTCGCATGGCTGTACGGTCATCCCAGGCATATTCCACCGTGCCAAAACA
>JAPKMQ010000035.1 GCA_026645875.1 Longilinea sp. | reverse complement strand
GTCCGAAATGGCCGTCAAAGGCGATACGGCGACTGGCGTCACCAAGAAGGTCACCGTCGAAACCGGCGCCAAAGTGGATGTGCCCTACTTTGTCAAAGAGGGCGATGTGATTCGCGTCGATACGCGCACGGGTGCTTACGTCACCCGGGTCTAAAGGCTGGATGCTTGAGGAATCCTCCTCCGCAGGAATCATCCTGAAGAAAGCCTGCCTCACCCGAGGACGGGCTTTTTATTAACCTGAGGTGCCTATGCGAACTCCTTCCGGTGTGGAATGTCAATTTTTTTATGGCAACTATTTTCGCGGCCGCAACACTGAGGAATGCCGGTTAATTGGAAACGCCCCGCCCCCCAACCATTGGAAAAGCGATCTGTGCAAAACCTGCCCGGTTCCAGGGATTATGCGCGCGAACGCGTGCCCGACCCTGGTGCTTGAAGCCAGGGTGAGCAGCGGCTTATTGGGTCGCTTCCGGCGCGTCAACGTCAGCGCTTATTGCACCCGCTCCAAACAAAAAGTCGACAAACCCGAAATCGGTTGCGGTTTGTGCCATTCTCTGCCTGCGTTCCTCAAGGACGACAAAGAATGAGCCTGACACTGCTGCTCGACATGGATGATACCCTGCTGACCAACGACATGGACCGGTTTCTGCCGGCCTATCTGTCGAGCTTGAGCAGGCACCTGTCTGATCGGGTAGCGCCGGAGCGTATGCTTCAATCGCTCATGGCCGGCACGAAGGCTATGGTTCAAAAACAGTTGCCAGCTCAGCGGCTTACCGATGCCTTCGATGAGGTGTTCTATCCGGGTATTGGGTACTCGAAAAACCAGCTCAGCGCGCAAATCGAGGATTTCTATGCCCGGGTGTATCCCTCACTTCAATCTGTAACCCAGGCTCGGCCGGAAGCGGTGGCGTTTGTGGAATGGGCGTTCGCGCAGGGATACACCCTTGCCATTGCCACCAACCCACTTTTTCCACGCACAGCCATCGAGCAGCGACTGGAATGGGCTGGCCTGCCGGTGACCCAATACCCTTTTACGACCATCTCATCCTACGAGACATTTCACTTCGCAAAACCCAACCCGGCCTTCCTGGCGGAAATGATTGCACAGTTGGAATGGCCTGACCAGCCTATAGTCATGGTCGGGAATAGCCTGACCGAAGATATCCAGCCGGCCACCGTCCTGGGCTTGCCCACTTTCCTTCTCCAACCATCAGCCGCTCCGGACGGGTTGAATTCGGGATCCTTTTCTGATCTTAAAAACTGGCTCCCCACCATCACGGGGCGGCCAACCACGCTTCCGGCCACGCCTGAAGCCATGTTGGCGGTTTTATCCAGCACACCAGCTGCGCTCGATTCGATCGCGGTAAAACTTCGCAACGACGGCTGGCGCTTACGGCCGGAGAAAAACGAGTGGTCAATGGGCGAGATTTTTTGCCATCTGCGGGATGTGGACCGTGATGTCACCCTGCCCCGCATCGAGCGCATCCTGGCCGAAGATGCGCCGTTTATCACCGCCGAAGCCACGGATAGCTGGGCCGAGGAACGTCAGTATGCGTTGGAAGACCCCGGCGAAGCTTTGAACGGTTTTCTCCAGACCCGCACTCAATTGTTGCTGGCCCTGCGTAAACTGGATCAAACCGCTTGGTCCCGCCCGGCCAGGCATGCCATCTTTGGTCCAACCACGCTGACCGAGCTGATCACCTTCACGATCACGCATGATCAAAACCATGTCCGCCAGGTTGGGGAGACTCTTCGCGCCCTGAAAGAATAAGGCTGGAAGAACTCCACCCTTCAGGCGTGGACAAAAGCGCATAAGAGTTTCATTAATATTTATAAAAACCATCACAAAAACTGGTTTATGAATCTCAAGATTGGTATAATCCTTATAGAAATCTCGCACTTATGCAGCCTAATTTGAGGCTGTAGGGTACCTTTGGAGGTATTTGTGAACTCGCGAAATCAATCTTACGTTGTTTACCTCCTGCTGTTTATCGCCATCATCGTTCTGGTGGTTTATAGCGTTGGTCGACAAAACTCAGCCGAATCTCTCACACTCAATCAAGTGGCGGGGGATATCAAATCCGGCCTGGTCTCCAAAATTGAAGAAGATGAAAACAGCCTGACCATCACATACCGCGATGGCACCCTCGGCGAAGCAACCATGGAGCAAAATGCGACCCTGGTCGAACAGCTCCTAAACCTGGGTGTGACCCAGGAACAACTCGCTTACGACAAAATCCAGATCATCATCCGGCCGCCCAGCAGTTGGCTGGGGCTGTTGACAGCGTTGGGCTACATCCTGCCGTTCATCCTGCTGGCTGGCGCGTTCTTCTTCATCTTCCGCCAGGCGCAAGGCAGCAACAACGCCGCCATGTCCTTCGGAAAGTCGCGCGCGCGCATGTTCACCGGCGACCACCCGACGGTCACCTTCGTGGATGTGGCTGGCGTGGAAGAAGCCAAGGAAGAACTGAAGGAAGTGGTGGAATTCTTACGCGAGCCGCAGAAGTTCATCAGCCTGGGGGCTCGCATTCCCAAGGGCGTGCTCCTGGTAGGTCCGCCCGGAACCGGCAAAACCCTGATGGCAAAGGCCGTCTCCGGCGAAGCTGGCGTGCCATTCTTCTCGATCTCGGGTTCGGAATTTGTGGAAATGTTCGTTGGCGTCGGCGCCAGCCGCGTGCGCGACCTTTTCGATCAGGCCAAGCGGCACTCGCCCTGCATCGTCTTCGTGGATGAGATCGATGCGGTTGGCCGCCAACGCGGCGCCGGCCTGGGCGGCAGCCATGACGAACGCGAACAGACCCTCAACCAGATGTTGGTGGAGATGGACGGCTTCGATACCGACACCAACATCATCATCATGGCTGCCACCAACCGCCCGGATATCCTCGACCCTGCCCTGCTTCGCCCCGGCCGCTTTGACCGTCGCGTCACCCTCGACCGCCCGGATGTGCGTGGACGTGAAGCCATCCTCAAAGTGCACGTCAAAGGCAAACCACTGGCTCCAGAAGTCAACCTGGAAGTGCTCGCCCGCTCGACCCCCGGTTTTGTGGGCGCTGACCTCGAAAACCTGGTCAATGAAGCCGCCATCCTGGCTGCCCGCCGCAACAAGAAGGTCATCACACAAAGCGAATTCGAGGAAGCCATCGAACGCGTGATTGCCGGCCCCGAACGCAAGAGCCGCCTGATCAATAAAGACGAGAAGCGCATCATCGCCTACCACGAAGCCGGTCATGCTGTGGTGATGAACGCCATCCCTGAATCTGACCCGGTCCAAAAGGTGACCATCATTCCCCGCGGCATGGCAGGCGGATATACGCTCTCCCTGCCGACCGAAGACCGCATCTTGATGCCCAAAAAGAAGATGATCGCTGAAATGATCGGCCTGATGGGCGGACGCGCTGCAGAGGCAGTCGTATTCGATGACATCACATCTGGCGCTTCCAACGACATCGAGCGCGTCACCAAGCTGGCCCGCACCATGGTCACCCGGCTGGGTATGAGCGAGAAGATGGGGCCGATGGTCTACGGCCAAAAGGAAGAATTGATCTTCCTCGGGCGCGAAATCTCGGAACAGCGCGATTACTCCGAATCGGTAGCCGAACAAATCGACCAGGAAGTGCAACAATTGGTCGCGGATTCGTATCAGAAAGCGCTCGAGATCCTGAAGCAATATCGCGTCCAACTGGATGCGATCGCAGAACGGCTGCTGGAAGTCGAAACGCTATCGCGGGATGAATTCGAGAAGATCTTCCCGCCGCCGGAGCCCAAGCGCACCGGCATTCCGATGCTCAATGGCGCTAACGGCAGCCACTAAGCCGGTCAAATTCCATCCGTAGCAAATCTCAAAGAGGGCGAAAATCGCCCTCTTTGATTATGTTTCTGGGGTCGATTCCCTGGGGATCCACTCCCCACAGGAATGGATCAACTTAACCATCGCATCCAGGTAATCCGTGCCCGCATCGAACCAGTGAATAGCCGGATCGCTTTCCTTGAACCAGTTGGCTTGCCGGCGGACATACTGGTGGGTCAGGCTTTTCATGGAAAGGACGGCATCGGCAAGAGTCATTCTGCCCTCCAGGACGGCGATCATTTCCCGATAGCCGATTGCGCTCATGGATGGCAACTGCGCAGAATACCCGCGCGCAAGCAGCCCGCGAACCTCCTCAAGGAGGCCATTTTCCACCATCTGGTCAATACGCGCATCCACTCGCGCATACACTTCGCTGCGCGGTCTGCGCAACCCGATGATCAGCAGCGAATATTCGGACCCGCGTTTCGTGCGCTGCTCGTCGAACCGCCGGCCGGTGCTGAAAATGACTTCCAGTGCGCGGATCGTACGGCGGACATTTCCGGGCAGGATCCGTTCAGCCGCCGCGGGATCAAGGACGGCCAGCCGGCGGTGCAGTTCAACCGGCCCGATCTCGGCGGCCCAACCCTCGAGCACCTCGCGCAACCTGACGTCCGGTTCCTGGGTCGGAGCCGCCCAACCTTCAATCACTGCGCGGATATACTGGCCCGTCCCACCGACCAACAGCGGTAAACGCCCCCGGCTGTAAATTCCGTCAATCGCACTCTTCGCTGCCTGTTGAAATACCGACAAACTCCAGGTTTCATCCGGATTGCACACGTCGATCAGGTGATGCGGCACGCGCTGCCGTTCAATCAGCGATGGCTTGGCCGTGCCGATATCCATGCCGCGGTAGAAAAGGCGCGAATCCACTGAAACGATCTCGGCGTTCAGCGCCTCAGCCAGCCGCAGTGCCGCGTCGGTCTTCCCAACGGCGGTCGGGCCCACGAGGACCACCAGCGGATCCGGGAGATTACACCACTGCATTTTGAAACCACACAATTTCTGGATCAGGACCAGCTGGTTTTCCCCGGATGGCGATGACGTCGATCCGCCAGGAATCCGGCAGGCCAGGCCGGGTTGCCAGGTAGGCTTCCAGGGATTGGATCAGGTGCTCGCGCTTGCGGGCGGTGATCGCTTCCTCGGGCAGGCCGAAAGCTGAGCTCGTGCGCGCCTTTACCTCGACAACCACCAATCCCAGCGCGTCCATCATCACCAGGTCCAATTCCCCATAGGGCGTGCGCACGTTGCGCGCGACCAGCTGCAAACCGTTGTCGATCAAATAATCCAGTGCAACCTGCTCGCCCCATTGACCAATTTTTTGCCTGTGCGCCTTGTCTGCCATGGGCATTATTATACCCGGCAAACCAATTCGCGATCAAATGCTGGCTACGCGAATATCTACGCATCCCGCTTTCAAAACTCGCGGACCTTCCCTGCATCCTCTAAGCCTGTTCCCTGATACAATAGGGATAATTCTCGGAGGCCCCATGCCTGTTGCAGAAATTATTGCCATCGGTACCGAATTGTTGCTGGGCGAAATTCAGGATACAAACACAAAACACCTTGCCCGGACCTTGCGAGACAAGGGCATTGATATTTTTCGCGCGACATTGGTGGGAGATAATTCAACCCGGATTGCCAACCTGATCCGGGAGGCTGCCACCCGTTCCGATATCATTCTCACCACGGGAGGGCTGGGTCCCACCGTGGATGATCCCACCCGCGAGGCTGCGGCCCTGGCAATGGGCGTGCAGGCAGAATTCAACCCCGACCTGTGGCAGCAGGTGGAAGCGCGGTTTCAGCGCATGGGCAGACTCCCCACCGAAAACAACCGCCGGCAGGCATTTTTACCCCGCGGCGCGCGCGTCATTGAAAATCCGGTCGGCACCGCGCCGGCTTTTTTCGGAATGGTCGGCCAGGCGTTGCTGGTGTGCCTGCCCGGTGTACCGCGTGAAATGGAATTCCTGCTTGAAAACGCTGTCCTTCCCCTACTGGAGGAACGTTTCAACCTCAACGAAACCATCCACGCGATCGTTTTGCATTGCGCGGGCGTAGGCGAATCACAGGTGGATGAATGGATCGGCGATCTGGAGACCAGCCACAACCCGACGGTGGGATTGCTGGCTCATCCGGGAATTGTGGATATTCGCATTACCGCCAAAGCTGCCTCGCTCGCCGAGGCGGACCAGATGATCGCCACGACGGCCGGGAAAATCCGTGAGCGGGTTGGCAGCGCCATCTTTGGCCAGGATGCGGATACCCTGGAAAGCGTGACAGCTGCCTTGTTGCAGGTCCATCACCTGACCTTGAACCTCGCCGTGGAGGATCAACAAATCCCGCTTGCCGGGCGCCTGAACAAAGCCGGCGCAACTCCTGTGGAAATTGTTCCATTTGAACCACTTGATTTTGACAGCTACCTAACCTCGATGCAACAAGCCATATGCAAGAACGGTAGCTCGGTTGGCCTGTGTGTTGCAACCACCCACCAGGAACAGGAAAAACGCAGCCAGCTCAAAATTGCATTGATCACGCGCGATGCCATATATACCGATTTCCGCCAGTATGGCGGCCCGGAAGGCAATTTTCCGGTCTGGGCGTCTAATTATTCACTCAACTTTCTACGAGTAAAATTACTAAAATTAACTACGGACAAGGAATGATGAATGGAAAACGTTGACCTGCTGTTACGAAACGCAATCGTTCTGACCATGGATACGCAGTTGCACCAGTACGAACCGGGCGCTGTCGCCATCCGCGGCGACAGCATCGTGGCCGTTGGCCTGGAGGCTGAAATCACTGAAAAGTATTCAGCTACCAACATTGTGGATTGCGGCGGCAGGCTGTTGATGCCAGGCCTGGTCAACGCGCACACCCACGTCCCCATGACGCTGCTGCGCGGTCTGGCAGACGACCTGCGCCTGGATGTCTGGCTGCAGGGCTACATGATGCCGGTTGAACGCGAATTCGTCTCGCCTGATTTTGTCCGCCTGGGCACCAAACTTGCCTGCGCCGAAATGATCCGCAGCGGCACGACCAGTTTTGCAGATATGTATTATTTCGAAGATGATATTGCGGATGCCACGGCCGAAGCGGGTATGCGCGCGGTCTGTTCGCAATCGGTTATGAAGTTTCCGACCCCCGACGCGCAATCCTTTGAAGAATCCATCGCTTACTGCCGCGATTACATTCAGCGTTGGAAGGGCCACCCATTGATCGTTCCATCGGTTGCGCCGCACGCAGTGTATACTTGCACGCCGGAGATTTTCCGTGCCACCGCCGAGCTGGCCATCGAATTCGATGTTCCGTTGCACACCCACCTCTCCGAAACATCCTTCGAGGTGGAAAATGTCCGCCGCGAACATGGCATGCCCGTCATCCCCTACGTCAAGAAAATGGACCTGTTCAACGCCAAGGTGTTGGCGGCCCACTGCGTGTACATTGACGAAGGCGAAATGCGCACCTTGAAGCACGCCAATGCGGGCGTTGCCCACAACCCCTCCTCCAACCTCAAGCTGGCCTCGGGCATAGCCCCGGTCAAGAAGATGCTTGAAAACGGCTTGAACGTCGGCATCGGCACGGATGGGCCTGCTTCCAACAATGACCTGGACATGTTTGAAGAATTGCGGCTGGCTGCACTGCTGGCCAAGGGTTCCAGCGGCGACCCCACCGCCCTGCCGGCACAAATGGCGCTGTTGATGGCCACCCGGCTGGGCGCTCAGGCCATGCACATCGGCGACATCACCGGGTCGCTGGAGCCTGGAAAGCGGGCGGATTTGATTTTGGTCGACCTGCGGCCGCTGCACAATTCGCCGCGCTACCAACGCCACCCGCAGGGCACCTACGCCCAGGTGGTGTATGCCTCCAAATCCACGGACGTGACCGATGTGATGATCAATGGCCAATGGGTGATGCGCGACCACAAACTGCTCACGCTGAATGAAGAATCGTTGATGCATGCCAGCTCTGATTATTCGCGCCGCATCGATGCCTTCCTGATTGAACGCGAGCAATCTGTGCTTTCCAAGCTGGTGGCCATTGGCGGCACAACCGAAGAGGAAAGCTTTGAGATCCAGGCTAAAGTGCGCATCGAAGACCCGGAAGTCATCGTCCAGGCGGTCCAAAACGCGCCTGTCGATATCCTGCGCCGGCGGCATTACCGGGAATATGACACCTATTTCTGCTTCGCCGATCCAGATCAGGGCATGCTGCGGTACCGTGAAGATACTTTCCTTGACGAGAAGGGCGAGATTTCCGGCGTGCGCTCGCGCCTGACCTTGATCGGGGTGGCCATTGAACGCTCGTACCCCAAGAACGTGCTGCTTTCCCGCAGCCGCTACCTGGCCCCGGCCACGCAGAGCTTAAGGTTCTACCGCGAATACTTCAAGCCGGTCTTTGAAATGGAAGTGGAAAAAGACCGCCGCCGCTTCCTGATCCAGTACAAGGAAACGGAATTCTTCGTCAATATCGACCGGATTGAGAAACCCTCCGGTTTGGGCGCGTTCCTGGAAATCAAGAGCCGCACCTGGAGCCGTCAGGACGCCGATTTGAAATCCAGGCTGGTGGCTGAGCTGATCGTGATGTTCGGTGCATCGCTTAAGGATGTCAGTTCGGAAGATTATGTGGATATGATCCGCCAGGGGCAAAAGTAAATCCCCGTCACAAGAAAAGAGGCAGCGTGCCGACTCAATCCTCGCTTCCATCGACCCTTCGCATTTTATTTCTTGCATCCGAGGCTGCGCCTCTGATCAAAGTTGGCGGGCTGGGAGACGTCGCCGGCTCGCTGCCATCAGCCCTGCGAATGATCCCGGGCCATCTGCTGGAAGGCCGTTCCCTGGATGTTCGCCTGGTCATCCCCTACCACGGCGAGATCGCGCGCAAGCTGCTCGATCCTCAGCCGGTGGCATCTTTCCTGGTGAGTCACCCTTCCGGCCCCATCCCAACGCGCGCCTTTGTTACCTACGTGGACGATCTGCCGGTCTATATGATCGAAGGCGCACCGATCGGCACGGAAGCGCCGGTCTATACCGGCGACAATTACCTCGACGGCTTGAAATACGCCTTTTTTTCACTGGCGGCGGTGGAATTGGCCCGGCACTTGAACTGGCAGCCGGATGTTCTGCACGCCAATGACTGGCATACCGCATTGGCTGTCTTCAACCTGGCCAGGCAGCGACTCTCCCGCGACCCGTTCTTTGCACATACCCGCTCAGTGCTCAGCATTCACAATTTGCCGTTCATGGGCGCCGGCGCCGAACGGGCATTGGATGAGTTCGGCATCCGCCCGGTGCGTGATTTGCGCCTGCCTGAGTGGGCCCGCCAATTCCCGCTACCGCTGGGCTTGCTGGCGGCGGACCGCATCGTGGCGGTCTCGCCAACCTACGCCCGCGAAATCCTCACGCCTGAATTTGGCTGCGGCTTGCAGGACTTCCTCAACTCGCGCTCTGCCATCATCTCCGGCATCCTCAACGGTCTGGACCAGGAAAGTTGGGATCCCACCCGCGATGGTGTGCTGACTTCGCGCTTTAGCGTCGACTCGCTGGAGCTGCGCGAGGATAACAAAAAGGCGCTGCTGGCCGAATTTGACCTGCCATACGACCCGCAAATTCCGCTCCTGATCCTTATCAGCCGAATGGACCAGCAAAAAGGCATCGACCTTGCCCTCAAAAGCCTGGCGGAGATGGCCAACCGCCCCTGGCAGGCTATCCTGCTCGGCACCGGTGACCCGATCATCGAATCGGCTTGCCGCAGCCTGCAGGCAGAATTCCCCGACCGCGTCCGCGCAGCAATCCGCTTTGACACCCGTCTCTCGCGCCGGATGTATGCGGGCGGCGACGTTTTGCTCATGCCGTCCCGCTATGAGCCCTGCGGGCTGGCCCAGATGATCGGCATGCGCTACGGCTGCGTTCCACTTGCCCGTTCCACCGGGGGCCTGCGCGACACCATCTTTGAAGACACGACTGACCACCCGGATAACGGTTTCCTGTTCAATGATGTGCAAACCGAGGCGCTCAATGCAGCCCTGACTCGCTGCCTGGATCGATTTCCCGATCGTGAAGCCTGGCGCCAATTACAATTGAACGGAATGCAGCAGGATTTTTCATGGGAAAAATCAGCCATCCAGTACGCCAACCTGTACTTTGATCTGTGGGAGAACCAACGATGAAAACTCGTGTGATTATCCTGGCAGGTGGTGAAGGCACCCGTTTGGGCGTCCTGACGGCCAAGCGCACCAAGCCTGCGGTTCCTTTTGCGGGCAAGTATCGCATCATCGATTTTCCATTATCCAACTGTGTCAACTCGGGCCTGTCCGACGTGATGATTGTTGCCCAGTACCGCCCGCATTCGCTGATTGAACACATCGGCTCCGGAGGCCCCTGGGATCTCAACCGGGAAATCACCGGCGGGATCAGTATTCTCACGCCCTTCCGCTCGCGTTCCGCGTCCTGGTTTGTTGGCACAGCCGATGCAGTTCAACAGAACTTCACCTTTATCAAAAACGGCAACCCTGATCTGATCCTGATCTTGTCCGGCGACCATGTTTACTCGATGGATTACCGCGAGATGATTCAGTTCCACATCGAGCATCAGGCCGACGTGACCATGGGAACCATTCCTGTTCCGATCAGCGAAGCTTCCCGCTTTGGCATTGTCGGCATCGGGCCAAATCAACGGGTGACTTCCTTTGTAGAAAAACCCGCCGAGCCGCCCTCCAACATGGCCAATATGGGCGTTTATGTGTTCAACCGGGAATTGCTGGACAAGGAACTGTGGGATGATCACATGAAGAAAGATTCCTCCCACGATTTTGGCAAAGACATCCTGCCGAATATCATTCGTCAAGGCCTGCGGGTATTCGCCTATCCCTTCAATGGCTACTGGGTGGATGTCGGCACGATTGCATCCTATTGGCAGGCGCACATGGATCTGGTCTGCAACCAACCGGCGTTCGATTTGTTTGACCCAAAGTGGATCATTCACACCCGTTCGGAGGAGCGCCCGCCTATGCGGATCGAAAAAGGCGCAGTGGTGGAAGACAGCCTGATCAGCAATGGATGCATCATCGAAGAAGGCGCGCGCATTCACCGTTCCATCCTGAGCGCGGGGGTCCGCGTGGGTCGTAATGCTGTGGTGGATGAATCCATCCTGCTGACGGATGTCAAAGTCGGTGCCGGATCCACCATTCAGCGCTGTGTGCTCGATAAACACAGCAAAATTGGCGCTAATTCGGTCATCGGAGCCGTGACGGAGGGCGAACCTGCCATTGCGATGGTTGGGAAGAACTCGATCATCCCAGAGGGGATGTCCATCGGAGCAGGAAGTCTGATTGGGCCGGATGTCATTCCCAACGATTTTTCCGGTCTGGTGGTAGAATCAGGCGCTTACGTTCAAACCAGGAGATTGCCCAATGAATTATAGACGGTCCTCCGGAATTATCCTACATCCCTCAAGCTTTCCTGGCCCGGATGGTATTGGCGATTTAGGGCCCGAAGCTTACCGATGGATCGATTTTCTGGCCGGTGCCCAATGTGGCCTCTGGCAGGTGTTGCCCCTTGGCCCCACGGGTTACGGAGACTCGCCGTATCAGTGCTTTTCTGCCTTTGCCGGCAACCCGTACCTGGTCAGCCCTGCGCTGCTCATGCAGGATGGCCTGCTGAAACGCGAGGATTTTGCCGATCGGCCCATATTCTCTCCCGAAGAAGTCGATTACGGCCGCGTCATCCCTTGGAAACTGACCCTGCTCGACCGCGCCGCCCAACGGTTCCAAAAAATGGCCGACGGCGACCTGAAGAAGGAATTCCTGGCCTTTCAGGAAGAGCAGGCTGACTGGCTGCCCGATTTTGCACTTTTCATGGCGATTAAGGAATCCCAGGGCGGGATTGGCTGGAATCAATGGCCCAAACCGCTGCGCGGGCGCGATCCCAAGGCATTGCAGGTCTTTGCGAGTGAAAACCAATCCCGCATCCAGCGCCAGGTTCTGCACCAGTTTTTCTTCTTCCGCCAATGGCAGTCGCTGCGCGAATATGCCCACCAGCAGGGCATCCACATTATCGGCGACATTCCAATCTTCGTGGCCTACGACAGCGCGGATGCCTGGGGAAACAAGGAGCTATTTTACCTGGACGAAAACGGCCAGCCCACGGTCGTGGCTGGCGTCCCGCCGGATTATTTTTCACCAACCGGCCAATTGTGGGGCAATCCGCTCTACCGCTGGGACGTGCACCGCAAAACCAGCTATGCCTGGTGGATCCGACGGATCAAAGCCACGCTCAAATTGTTTGATCTCATCCGGCTGGACCATTTTCGTGGGTTTGCTGGTTATTACGAGATCCCATTTGGCATGCCCACTGCTGAAATTGGCACCTGGGTCAAAGGCCCCGGCAAAGACATCTTTGAAAAAATCCAACAGGCGCTGGGCGATCTGCCCATCATCGCCGAAGATTTGGGCGAAATCACCACAGACGTGGTCGAATTGCGCGAAAGCTTCAACCTGCCTGGCATGAAGATTCTGCAATTTGCCTTCGGCGGCGATGCCACCGAACCGTTCCTGCCCCACAATTACCCGGTCAATTGTGTCGCTTATACCGGCACGCATGATAACGACACAACCCGCGGCTGGTATGAAAGCGCGCCCGAGGAAGAAAGCGATTTTTGCCGCCGTTATCTGGCCCGTTCAGGGGACGATATCTCCTGGGATATGATCCGCGCGGTGTGGTCCTCAGTGGCTGTGTTTGCACTGGCGCCCATGCAGGATTGCCTGGACCTGCCCACCGACGCACGCATGAACATGCCCGGCCGCCTGGGTGGAAACTGGGGCTGGCGCATGAAAGCGGATGACCTTTCCGCGCGGCTCCAGGCGCGCATCAAGGAGCAAAATTCGCTCTACCGCCGCACGGTCGGCCCGGAAAAATCGATTCCTCCCAAAGTTCCGACGTATTGATCCTGATTTAATGTCATTTCATCTTAAGAACGGTCAACCCTCTTTCGGTTGACCGTTCTTTGACTCGGTCGTAGCGCGGGACGTGATGTAGATTCCCATCAGGATCAGGATTCCGCCAGCGACCTCAATCGGTGAAGGTATTTCTTTCAACAATAAGAGCGCAAGAATGGTCGTTCCAACCGGTTCGCCCAACAATGCGACTGAAACCGAGGCAGCCGGCAGATAGCCCAACGCCCAGTTGTAGGATGTGTGCCCGAGCAACTGAGGCCCAAGCGCCAGGCCGGCAATGCAAACCCAGGTCAGCACGGAAAACGATTGGAATTGCCCCGAACCCCACGAGCCAATAAAACTGGCACCACTCGCCGCCGCCATCGCCAAAAGCACAACCGCCGCGCTGCCATACACTCCGAGTGTGTACACAGGCAGCGATAACGACGGCCGCACCCGTCGCCCGATAATCATGTAACCTGCCGCGCACCATGCACCAACCAACGCCAGTAAATTGCCCGTCAGGCTTTTACCTGTCCAGAGTTGAGGTGTCATCATGCATTTCAATCCGTCACCGTCCACGACGCAGATTCCGCTGGCGGCCACTGCCAGGCTGCCTGCCATTGATAAACCGACGCCCCACCAGATCGCCGCTGGAATTTTCTCCTTCAAGAGGAACGGTGAAGCCAGCGCCACCCACAAAGGCGTGGTGGCGACCAGCACAACCGAACTGATCACTGTGGTCATCTCAAGCGAGGTGATCCAGGCTGCAAAATGAATCGCAAGGAACAGCCCCGCGGCCGCCAGCCAGCCCATTTGCCGGCCGGTCAACCGGCGCAAGGCCGTCCGCGAACCCCACAGCGTGATGGGCAGCAGGATCAGCGCGGCGAGCGTCAGCCGGTAGGCCGCAATAACCAGCGAATGCGCTTCACGTTGCGCGAAACGAATCAGGATCGAAGCTGACGAGACCGCCAGGATCCCAATGCCCAGGACAAGATATGCTGAAATCGGGGGACGCGCGGAGGATGGATTCAATGGAGATACCTGTGAATTGTGCTTGACAAAAAAATCCCAGATCGCTAGAATTTAGGCAGCCAAAGGTTGATTTGAACCTTAACATTATTCATAGTGAGCATTTAGGAGGTATTGGAATGTCATTTGAATTACCCCACCTGCCGTACTCGTTCGATGCCCTGGAGCCGTGGATTGATGCCAAAACGGTGGAAATCCATTATACCAAGCATCATATGACCTACCTGACAAACCTGAACAATGCTTTGAGCAACCTGCCGGCGCTCGCCGGCCGGTCCATTGAGGAGATCCTCAGCCACCTAGAGATTGTCCCGGAAGCTGCCCGCACCGCGGTGAGGAATAACGGCGGCGGTTATTACAATCACATCGTTTACTGGAATGTGATGGGCGCAAACCAGGGTAGCGAACCGCTCGGGAAGCTCGCCAAAGCCATCGAAACTTCTTTTGGAGGTTTTGCTGTGCTGAAGGAACAGATAGAGAAGGCGGGACTGGGCCGGTTTGGCAGCGGCTGGGCCTGGCTCAGCAAGAAAACGGACGGCAGCCTGCTGGTCCACTCGACCCCCAACCAGGACACCCCGCTGGCAGAGGGATTGAAACCGGTGATCGGGGTGGATGTCTGGGAGCATGCGTATTACCTCAAGTATCAAAACCGCCGCGCAGATTATCTGACTAATTGGTGGAATCTGGTAAACTGGGAAGAAGCTGAGCGACGATATTTGGAAGCGTAACTCACCCAACTTTTTGAATCGCAATACTTTGGAGGAAAACCATGACACACGTAATCACCAGTCTGTGTTTGCGGGATGGCGGTTGCGCCACCGTATGCCCGGTGGAATGCATTGTTCCGGGTAACCCTGTGGATCAATACCCCTGGTACTACATCGATCCGGATACCTGCATCGATTGCGGCGCCTGCGTTCCTGAATGCCCCTGGGCGGCCATTTTCCCTGAAGATGAAGTACCCGCAGCTTTCAAGGCCAAAGGCGGCGAATATCTGTCGCAGCCAGTCGGTACCGCGGGTTTTGACACAGTCTATGACGGTCACAACCATGACGGTGAGGCGGTCCACCTTGAAGGAATCCGCGTCCTGGCGGCTGGTGAAGTGGTTGACCTCACTCCCGATATCGCAGCCAACGCGGCCTTCTTCAAAGACGGCCCGGGCTACAGCGCGGCAGGTTAACCTGCTCTTAGATGCAAAGAGGAAGTCGATGAGACTTCCTCTTTGCTTTTCTGGAGGTGTCCTTTGAGCGAACTGTCACAAAAGGTTCGAATCGAACGCGATTCACTGGGCGAGGTGCTGGTTCCACAGGAAGCGCTGTACGGCGCGCAGACTCAGCGGGCAGTGCTCAACTTCCCGGTTTCCGGGCTTAGGCCCTGGCGTGCGTTCATCTGGTCGATGGCCGCCATCAAACGCGCCGCCGCGGACGTGCACAGAGATTTGGGGTTGCTGGGTGAGCAGCAAGCCGATGCTATTTCCACCGCGGCAGCCGAGGTGATGGATGGCCGATGGGATGCCCACTTTGTCGTGGATCCGTTCCAGGCCGGCGCCGGCACCAGTCACAATATGAACGCCAACGAGGTCATTGCCAACCGTGCGAGCGTCCTGCTGGGCGGAAGCCTGGGAGAATACCGCGTCAATCCCAATGACCATGTCAACATGTCCCAATCCACCAATGACACCATCCCCACCGCCATCCGGCTGGGTTGCCTATGGCGGCTGGATGAACTCGATCAGGCCCTGGTTCGGTTGGTCGATGCACTGCGGCAAAAATCCATCGAATTCGATGGGATTGTCAAATCCGGGCGGACCCATCTTCAGGACGCAGTCCCCGTGCGCTTGGGGCAGGAATTTGGCGCGTATGCCCGTGCTGTGGAACGCGACCGCGAGCGCATCCTGCGCGCCGCCGAAGGGCTGCGCCGACTGGGCATCGGCGGAACGGCCACCGGCAGCGGCCTGAATGCCCCGCCGGATTATTCCACACGCATGACGCGGCGTCTGTCAGAACTGACCGGGCTGAGCCTGTATCCGGCCGACGATCTGTTTGAGGCCATGCAATCGATGGCCGACGCGGCCGATTTTTCCGCATCTCTTCGGACACTGGCCCTCACACTCATCCGCGTTGCCAACGATTTCCGCCTGCTCTCCTCCGGGCCGGCGACCGGCCTGGATGAAATCAGGCTGCCAGCCGTTCAACCCGGGTCGAGCATCATGCCGGGCAAGGTCAACCCGGTGCTGGCCGAGATGTTGGACATGGCCATGTTCCATGTCATCGGTTGCGATACCACCATCAGCCTGGCCGCGCAGGCCGGCCAACTGGAACTAAACGTGATGATGCCCATCATCGCCCACAACCTGTTTGAGGCCATGCAGGTGACCATCGGCGCGGTCAATGCCTTCACCGATAAATGCGTGGTGGGCATCCGCGCCAACCGCGAGAAAGCCGAAGGCTGGCTGGCGAAAAACACCATCCTGATTACCGCCATGAACCCCGTCATCGGTTATGCGGCCGGCGCCGCGCTGGTCAAGGAAGCGCTCAACCGCAATATGACCATCCAGGATCTGGCGCTCGAAAAAGCCCGCCAGGGCGCGCTTAAGCGCACCACTGGCGAGCCGTTGACTGAGGAGGATGTCACTGCCACCTTCCGCGATTTACGGAAGTTCACCGAAGGCGGCATGGTTGGCAGCGGCGGTGGCGGCGGTTAACCCTGGTCTTTCGCGTAAATGGCAGCCCCAATGATTCCGGCCTGGTTTAACAACTGGGCCGGAATGATTTTTGCCCGCGTGGAAAGATACGGTAAAAAGCTATCTGCCTCTTTGCTTGCGCCGCCGCCCAGGATGATCAGGTCGGGCGAGAATAATTTCTCGACAGTTTCCAGGTACTCCTGGAAGCGGTTGGCCCATTCCTCCCAGGAGAGCTTTTTGCGTTTCCGGGCGGCATCCGACGCGCGCCGCTCGGCGTCTTTCCCGCGAATTTCGAGGTGACCCAATTCGGTGTTGGGCACCAGGCGGCCGTCCGTGAAGACCGCCGAACCAATCCCGGTGCCAATGGTCAACATGATGACCACGCCGCGCTCAATGCCCCGTCCTGCGCCAAAGCGCATCTCAGCCACCCCGGCAGCATCAGCATCATTCACCGTGTGGACGGGCAGTCCGGTCACCTTGCCCACCAGCGCATCGACGTTGGTTCCAACCCAACTTTCATCAATATTGGCCGCCGAATGGCACACGCCGTGAATCACAACCGCAGGGAACCCGATGCCCACCGGCCCGCTATACTTAAAATTCTTAACCACCCGGTCGACCGTCTCAGCGACATCCGCCGGGATTGCGCCTTCTGGGGTTTCCAGGCGGTAGCGTTCCGTTTTGACTTCTCCCGTGGCAACATCCACGATTGCGCCTTTGATCCCGGAACCGCCAATGTCAATTCCAAGTATGTCCATCGATCACTCCTCAATTTGCGTGGCTGATGTCGATTCATTTACGGGCAGGCATTCTGAAGATGCTCTTCATAGGTCCGGCCAAAAACGTGCAAGCCTGAACCATCACACCGTGCTCGAAAATAATAATAAGGGCTTTGGGCAGGATATGCAACCGCCTGGAGGGCGCTCAAGCCGGGATTGCTGATCGGATGGGGTGGCAAACCGGTGTACACGTAGGTGTTAAAGGCTGAATCGGTCTGCAAGTCCGTATAGGAGAGCGGATTGGTCCACCAGGTGGTCTGGTCCTGGTTGTAGCCCAGGGCATATTGCACCGTCGGGTCGCTATCCAACTTCATGCCGATAGCTATGCGGTTGAGAAACACCGATGCGATCATCGGGTGCTCATCATCCACCACGCCTTCCTTCTCAACTATCGAAGCCAGTGTCACCGCTTCAAGCAGGGATAAGCCTTGCCGCTCAAATCCCGCGCGCATGTCCGGCGATAGATTCTGCTCAAAGCGGTCGATGAAGCTCTGCACAAGCGCTTGGGCGCTGATATCCCTGCGCAGGAGGTATTCACCCGGCGCCAGGAAACCTTCCAGCGGCGTGCCTGTTTCCAGCCCGGAGGGCAAATGCAGCCCAACCGGCGTGTCCACCAGCGCCATGAACTCGCCGGGCGTTACCGATAATCCCGAGGTGGGCAGCAGGTTGGCAATCTCTTCCGCGCGCCAGCCGGCCAGAATGACAAAGGTCACTTCCTGCGACAGCGGGTTTTGGATGATGTTGGCGATTTCCAAGGGGGTCAGACCAGGACTTAACAAGTAGGTGCCGG
>JAPKMQ010000359.1 GCA_026645875.1 Longilinea sp. | reverse complement strand
TGCAGGTCAAACCGATCTACAGCCTGTTGGCCAGCCTGCTTCTGGTGATCGGCTTTTTCGCGCTGAACACCTGGCGCTCCTTCGCCGGGCGCGAAACCGCGCTGCGCCAGGTGAAACCATTCCTTTCCTCGCAGCGCCTGTACGATCAACTGGTCCAACCCGGCGGCGCCGCCGGGCTGGACATCCAGGCCTCGCTGGCCGCGCTGGTGGGCGGGCTGCTGGGCGCACCGCGCGGCGCGCTGGCGCCGCTGGGATCGCTGGCCGCGCTGGCCGGAGCCCCGGTGTTTTACCCGCCCGAATCGGCCGCGCCGCTGCCGCGCCTGCACGAACTGGCCGCGCAGGCTCAATCGGAAGGTGCCGCGTTGATCCCGCTCGACCCGGCGGAATTCACCGGCCTGCGCTGGGCTGCACCGCTGCGCGGCGAGCGCGGGCTGATCGGCCTGCTGCTGCTGGAGGACAAAACTGGCGGCGGTTTCTTCACCCAGGAGGAGATCGACCTGGCGCGTTCCAGCGGTGAACGCCTGCTGGATTTGCAGGCCAGCGCCGGGCTGGCGCGCCGCCTGGTGGAACTGCAGCGCGAGCGTCTTAATGACTCACAGACGCTCGAACTGCGCACGCGCCGCGCGCTGCACGACGAAGTGCTGCCCGAATTGCACACCGCGCTGCTGCTGTTGCAGGCCGATCCGGCCGCCGCGCAGGATCAGCTCACCGGCGCGCACCGGCGCATTTCGGAACTGCTGCGCGAGTTGCCCGCGCCCGGCGCGCCTGAGGTGGCCCGCCTGGGGCTGCTGCCCGCGCTGCGCCGCCTGGCCGAAAGCGAATTGCGCGGCCGCTTCGACGGGCTGGAATGGCACATCCCGCCGGAGGCCGAGGCGCAGGCGGCCGCTCTGCCGCCCGCCGCTGCCGAAGTGCTGTATTACGCCGCGCGCGAAGCGCTGCGCAACGCCGCCGAGCACGGGCGCGGCAACTCACCGCAGCGCAGCCTGACGGTGAAAATATCCGCTCAGGTCGGGCGGGATTTTAGCCTGATAATCGAAGATGACGGCGTGGGGCTGGAGAACGCCAACTCCACCAGCGGCAGCCGTTCTGGCCTGGCGCTGCACGGCACACTGCTGGCGGTGGCCGGCGGTGTGTTGAGCGTGGAAAGCCAGCCAGGCCGCTTTACAAAAGTGGTTTTGAGCATGCGGGTGGAATAACTGGAAAACCTATTCGACCGGAACAGAATAGGTAAAATGCGTATTCACCAGCAGCGGCTGACGCACAGGCGTGACGTTGGATTCGTCGAATGCGGGGCTGCACGGACCAATGGTCCAATCAACCGTCAGGTCCAACGTGTCGTAGGTGTTCCCGGAAAGCGCGTATTGGTAGGTCACGCGGGTCGGATCCCCGGGCGTCACCTCCTGGTATGAAAACACTTTGACCACATTCTGCGCCGATGTGATATAGGGGTCGCAAACCAGCGACTCAAAATTGCCGCCCGGCCCGGTGCTCAAGGGAAGCCCGGCGATCGCCAGCGTGAGCGTCAATGTATCCCGGGTAGCGGTAACCTTTTCCAGACTCAGCTTGACCTGTTCCGCTTCCTTTGCAAAGACCGTTGTCTCTGAAGAAGTATCGCCCGCCGCAGCGCTGGCAATATCGGCATTTTTTGCGCCGGGTTTTCCAGAGAGACCAATGGCCAAAACCGCGCCAGCGATCAGAAGAATCAAAATCGGAATGAATAACTTTTTCATCTTTTTTTCCTTTCAACTTCTGGCTCTCAACAACGGTACATAAATAACTTATGGAATGTAGATCCAATCGGTTGAATAATAAGCCTGCCATGCCCCCACATAACCAGAGACATCAGTCTTCCAATTCAAACCGGAGTTATAAGGTAACGATGCGCTGATCGAGCAAGATGATGCATTGTAGCAATATTTTTCCTTCGAGTTGTAATGATTATTAGAATCCCTGATTCCAACTAC
>JAPKMQ010000358.1 GCA_026645875.1 Longilinea sp. | reverse complement strand
CTGGAGAGCAGGCGAGTGGAAGCAAAGTGGGGCATGATCAAACTCCTCACATCCAAATTTCGGGGGAAACCCGCTGAATTTATCCCTTCACGGCGCCGGCCGTCAGGCCGGAGACAATGTAGCGCTGCAGGAACAGGAACAGCACCAGCATCGGCAGCGTCAGCATCAGCACCGCGGCCGCCAGGGTGGGCCAGTTGCTGCCGTACACGCCCTGGAAGACAATCAACCCGCGCGTGATGGGATAGTAGTTCTTGTTGGTCAGGTAAATGGTCGGCGCAATGATCTCGTTCCAGATGCCGATGGCATGCAGCACGATTACGGTGGCCACGGCCGGGCGGATCAGTGGCAGCACGATCGACCAGACAAAGCGGACGTAGCCGCAGCCTTCCAGCGCCGCCGCCTCATCCAGTTCGCGCGGCAGCGTTTTGATGTAGTTCACCAGGATGACGATCCCGATCGGGTTGACCAGGAACAGCATGATGTAGCCAACCGGGTTGTTGTACAGCCCCAGGTTTAGGATGAGCTGGAACTGCGGGATGAGCGCCGGCGGCAGGAACAGCGCGATGACGAACAGGGTGAGCAGGATGTTGGCGTGCTTCACGTAACCGCGCGCGATCGGGAAGGCCACAAAAACAGCCGTCAGCACGTAAATCAGCGTGGCCGAAGCGGTATAGATGAGTGAATTGAGCAGGTACTTGGGGAAGTTGGCCTTTTCCCAGGCGTCCACGAAGTTCTTGAAGTTCAATCCGCTCGCCAGGCTGGTGGCGTCCTTCATGAATTCCGGCATGGTCTTCAGCGAGGTGTTGACCAGCATGAGCAGCGGGCCCAGGTAGGCAATCAGCAGCAATGTCAGGAATACATAGGAGGCGATTCTGCCCCAATCGATGCGCTTGCGGGGGGTGTTGACAGAAGTGGTCATTGCGCTCCTCCCATAATTCTTTCTTCACGGCGCTGAAGAATCTTTTGCGTCACCATGCCAATCACCAGCACCAGCACAAACAGCACCATCGAGGCTGCCGCGGCATAGCCCTGCCGGAAGCTGGAAGTGACGCTGCCGGAGGTTTGCCCGAAGCCGGTGGCGTAAATCAGGTAGCCCAGCACTTGCGTACCGTTGCGGTAGCCGAGCAAAATCAGGAACAACTGCCAGGCCTGCAGGCTGCCGATGATGTTCAGCAGCAGGTTGGTGTTGACGCTGGGCGTCAACAGCGGCCAGGTGACGTTGCTGAACACCTGCCACGGGCTGGCCCCGTCGATGCGCGCCGCTTCGTACAGCTCGGTGGGAATGGTCTGCAGCCCGGCCAGGAAGATCATCATGGTGACGCCCATGTTGGCCCAGATTTGCACCACAATCACCCAGGCGAAGGCCTCGTTGGGCTGCCCGCCCAAAAATTCAGAGCGCGTGCCTAATAATTCGAGGAACTTGGCCATTGGCCCGCCCAACGGGAAGAGGAACAGCGACCAGATCAGGCCCTGGATGACCGCGCCCAGGATGACCGGCATGAAGTAGACCGTGCGGAAGATGTTGCGTCCGCGGAGGCGCGGGTTGTTGAGAATGATGGCAGCCGCCAGACCGAAGAGAAACTGGATGGTGGTGACGAAGAAACTGAAGATCAGGGTTCGTCCCAGGGCGGCAAAATTGTCTTTTGAGGATTGACCCATCAAAAGGAATTCTTTGTAGTTATCCAGGCCGACCCAATGAATGGGCGCGCCCTGCAATCCGGTGGCATCGGTGAGTGAGTAGACGGAGGTGGCAATCGACGGACCCAGCGCGATCAAAAAGTAGAACCCGATCCCCGGCAGCAACAACAGATAAGGGATCAGTTTTGACCAACCGCGACCAAAGTGGTAACCCATACGAACCTTCCTCTCTGGCGGTAATCAAGGCAGGCTTCCCACCGCCTGGGCGGGAAGCCTGCCAGAACCGGTTAACTTATTTTACAGCGTCGAGGCCGGCCTGCAAATCGGCCTGAAC
>JAPKMQ010000357.1 GCA_026645875.1 Longilinea sp. | reverse complement strand
TATGGTAATCTGGTCATCCTCGAGCATGTAGCGCCGGATGGCAGCCCGATGTACAGCCTGTACGCCCACCTTTCAGAAATCGCCGTCGAGCCGGGCGCGCAGGTTCGCGCCGGCCAGGTGATTGGCAAGGTGGGCATGACCGGCAGCGCCATTGGCAGCCATTTGCATTTCGAGCTGCGCGCCGATCCAGATGATTATTCGACTACACGCAACCCACTTTTATGCTTTACTCCCCTGAAAGACCCGCAAGGCACCACAATGGCCGTGCTGGCTGGGCAACTGATCGATGTGAACGGTAAATTATTACCAACGCCGCAATTGGTGGCAGAGCGGCTGGACATACCTGCAAACGCCTCACCGGAACGGTATTACATCGAAACCTACTCCCTTGAAATTTCATCGTATCCAGCCTGGCAAGAGAATTTTGTCGTCTCTGATTTAACGCCTGGCCGTTACCGCATCAGCCTTGTCAACAATGGACGGCTTATCGAACGCTTTGTTACCCTTGCAGCCGGACAGCTCACCTACTTATCTTTGCAAATGGAGGATTGAAACATGGGCGTCAAACCTGACCACTGGATTCGCAAGATGGCACTCGAGCAGGGCATGATCGAACCCTTCGTAGACAGCCAGGTCCGCAACGGTGTAATTTCTTACGGGGTCTCCTCATACGGTTATGATATCCGCGTCGCGGATGAATACAAGATCTTCACCAACGTGTATTCGGCAATTGTCGATCCCAAGCAGTTTGATCCGCGCTCCATGGTCGATTTCAAGGGTGACGTGTGCGTCATCCCGCCCAATTCGTTTGCGCTGGCGCGCACGGTCGAATATTTCCGCATCCCGCGCTCAATCCTGACGTTGTGCGTTGGCAAAAGCACCTACGCCCGCTGCGGCATCATCGTCAACGTGACGCCCTTCGAGCCGGAGTGGGAAGGCTATGTGACGCTTGAAATTTCCAACACGACGCCGCTGCCCGCCAAAATCTACTCCAACGAAGGCATCGCCCAGGTGGTCTTTTTCGAAGGCGACGAGATGTGTGAAATTTCCTACGCAGATAAAAAAGGTAAGTACCAGAAGCAGGAAAGCATTGCGTTGCCCAAGATTTGAAGATTGGTGAACCTCTTCCCATCTAGCGGGTTTTATTCATGATAAAATAAATCAAGATCAGTCACCGGTCATGATTTCCTTTCAGGCCGGTGATTTCAACCCACGCCAGGTAATCCAGGTGGCGGCAACGAGGGAAGCGCGTGACCGAACTTCAGAACAGCACCCTCAACTTTACATGCAATCCGAAATCCGGTTGTTTTTCGCTGCATCCGCTGGATGAAACCCTGCCGGCCCTGGTCAATGCGCGCCTGCAAATTGACATCAGGCTGAAAGGCCGCCCGGCTCGCCTGCTGGATGGAGCCTGGCAGGTGAGCCGAAGCGAATCAAAACCACGCACCCCCTCACTATTGGGGCTGCTCAACCAGTTGGACCTGCAACTCGCCCAGGATGGCAACGGCCTGGCCGTCCATTTGACCTTTGCATTGAGCGACCTGTTCCCCATGCTGCTCTGGAAGGTCAGCCTGGAAAACCACGGCAGCGAGCCGGTTGTGCTCGACCGGATCGTCATGCTGCAATGCCCGGGCAATAAAGAGCAGGGCACTTTTTGCCTGCCACCCATGTCCACCGACTCATCCAGCCTGGCTTTTTTTTCCAACAACTGGCAGTCCTGGGGCTGGACGGGGGCTTACGCCGCTGACCAACCTGCCATGCGCTCGCGCCTGGGCTTTTTACAAAACCCTCTCGTGATCAACCCCGGCACGCCGCAGCACAAAGGGGCGGGCGAGTATTCCTCAGATTTCTTCGGCGTGGTGGGCGACCGCGTGCGGCGGGTGGCTGCGCTGTTCGGTTTTCTCTCGCAGCGCTGGCAATATGGAAGTCTGGAAGCAAGCTTGCGAGATCCGGTATCCGTGCGGTTGTGGGC
>JAPKMQ010000356.1 GCA_026645875.1 Longilinea sp. | reverse complement strand
GATGCGGGACGATTGCTTTAATCGGGTAGGGTGCCGTTCGAGCACTCGCAGAGGGCGAGAACGCACCAAACGACGAAGCCTCACCCCTTTACCCCTTGTAAGGGCACGGCTGTGCGGGCATAGGCCGCAATTCTACCCATGCGTTGCCATGCCCCCAGGGTGCAATCCAACCCAGGGCGTGGCAAATCAGTTTTCAAATGGCGTTGAATTCTCGCACAGCCGCGCCCCTACCGGCGGTCCCGATTTTGTGAGGTACAGCGGCAAGGATTGATTGGGCGCGGTCAAAGATGGTTTAGCCGCGCCTGCGCCGGCTCACATCCGCAATGTGATAAAGATCGCATGAACAGCCAACCCAGATGATTCCCCGTCCGGTTCTCCGTCAAAATCCGTCTTGAGATTTTCCTGCCCCTCTTTTTCCGTCCGGGGTTGCGAATTTCGTGTATGATCAATGTATTCCACTTCAATCCACAACCTGTTCAAGGACACCCGGATGGCAAAGATAAGGCTTCTCGTCCTGTGCCTGCTTCTGACTGTGCTGCTGGCCGGTTGTGCCGCGCCGACGGCTGCGCCTATTTTGCTCACCGAGCCGCCCACGCTGACGCCTTCTCCCACCCTGCCGCCGACCGCCACCGCCACGCCCGAGCCGACAGCCACGCCCTCTCTCACGCCGCTGCCCAGCGCCACGCCCACCATCACCCCCACGCCGCTGCCCTGGGCGGAGACGGTGATCACGGCTGGCAACGTCGCTCAGATTGCGCTGCTGGAGACCTGGGGGCGCGGCACGGTTTCGGACGTGCAGCACGCCAACCCCGAGCGCGTGCTGGTGAAATCCAGCATGGGCATCTATCTCTACTCCGGCGACGGTTCACAATTTATTGACGGCTATCCAGATGCGCTTCTGGCGACTGTGTCGCCGGATGAAGGCCGCGCTGCGCTGGTTTTCGCAGACAACACGGTGAAGTTAATCAATCTAGACGACGGCAGCCTGCTCCTCGAATGGGAAAATACAGCCGAATTGCCGGCGTATATGAACGAATGGTTCAGCGACGAGGTTGACCGCCAGAACTACCTGCGCTATCTCATCGGCAGCGTTTCACCTGCTTTTTCTGCGGACGGCAGTATGCTGGCCTGCGCTTATGTCGATGGTACGATCATCGTCTGGAATACAGTCGATGGTACGCAGGTTGTGAAGCTGGACGATGATGTCGCCGGTCAACAGAATCGGATGGTTTTCACGCCCGACAATCAGTTTCTTTTGACCAATGCCACTCGCGGGCCGAACTCATATGTAAACAATTGGTCCTTGGAAACCGGCGAATTGCTGTGGAACCAACGATCAGGCGAATATCTTTCTGCCGGTCTGTTTTCGCCGGATGGTAATTTATTTGGCGGCGGTGGCGGCGCCGGGGAGGTTCTGCGCAACTTAACAGATGGCAGCGTATACGGCCAGGTGGGTGGTTATTCGACCGGCAACCCCTATTCGCCGGATTCAAAGAGAATGGTGACGGTCGGCAGAGGGAAGATCGAAGTGTGGTTCATCCAACCGCCGGTGCGCCTGCTGAAAACGTATTACACCGATTTCACCGTGTACACCGCCGAATTCTCGGCCGACGGGAAGCAGATTGTGATCAACGGCGGGCAGAAGATCTACAATGCCGAGGATTATTCATTGATTTCCGAGGGCGAAGGCGCGCCGGCGCCCACCCAGCCGCCAGAGATCAGTCCGGAAGTCTGGCTGGCGGCCGGGCATGCTGAACAGCCGGGCGAGCTGATCCTGCTGCCCGGGTTGAACTTCTACGTCTTTGGCGGCAAGCAGCGCACCTGGCGCTGGGAACCACTGACCGGCGAGATGATCTGGCGGGATTACGCCACCAACTCCGGCGACCGGGCCATCTCCGCCGACGCGAGCCGCGTGGCGGCCTGCCTGGAGGAGGGGCTGGAGGTTTACACCTTTGCCGATCAAAGCACGCAGCTCC
>JAPKMQ010000355.1 GCA_026645875.1 Longilinea sp. | reverse complement strand
AACCCATCAACGTTTTGATGACCGTGCGCGTCCTGCAGGATATCGAATCCAGCAACACCGGTTTTGGTTTTGCCTTTCGCAACATCAAGGGTCTGGATATCATCACATCCACCACCTTTGAGCAGGAACAAAAATTTCAGGGCTTGCGCCAGGGGCAATTAATCCAGGTTTCTTTTTCATTGGAAAACATTCTGGCCCCCGGATCCTACGCCCTGGTATTGAATGCTGAGAATCGCGATCAGGCCATCCCCCGGTATTATGATTTTGTTGAGAACGCAATCATCTTCGATGTGGTCTCGAAAAAACCGGTATACTCGTTGGTGCTTCCAAAAGTCGTTCAAAGCATACAATTGCTGGGTTAAGGAAAACCGATGAAAGAAAAGCGCCAGGAGATCGAAAAATGGGATCGGATCTACGCCGATCAGGAACCCATTGAAGAAGACCCCACCCTGCACGCCTTTAACCATGAACTCACCGGTGAAATCCTGCGGCTGTTGCCGGAAGGCGGTTCCACCATCGAGGTGGGCAGCGGGGGCGGCTGGCAAAGCCTTTCACTCGCGCAAACCGGCAAATTTCAAGTAACCCTGCTCGATTTCTCCGCTGAAGCCATCCGTTTTTCGCAACAATTATTCGCCCGGTACAATCAAACTGCCAGTTTTCTAAACCAGGACGGCTTTTCGCAGGGCCTACCGGAATACGATCTGTCCTTCAATGCTGGCGTGCTGGAACATTATGAATTCGAAGAACAGGTCACCCTGGTCAAAGCAATGGCTTCGCGCAGCCGGAATTATGTATTGGTGCTGGTACCCAACAAACTGTGCTACTGGTATTGGATCTGGCGCAACCAGGCGGTCAAGCGAAGCGAATGGTCTTTTGGCAAAGAAGTTCCAGTTGCCAACCTGTCAAAAGTCTTCAAGGCAGCCGGATTAACCTTCTTGGGGCAGAAATTCCTGGGGCATGCCTGGACAGAAAGTTTTATAGCCAACACGCCAGGCATGGACAAATCGCTGGCGGATGACATCATCGCTTTGCACCGCTCCAAAGTGCTTCTGCCTGAACACACCGGCTACCTGATCGCAGGGCTCGCCTCTAAAAATGAAGATGCTGGCCTTTCGGCAGGCTGGCAGATAGCCGAGCATGGACAAGACCAGCCGGTCGCCGAACTGAGTTCGGCGCTTGCAGACCTGGTTGCCCAACAGGTTCAAATCGAAAGCAAATACAATGGGCTGGTCCGGGCCACCCGGCTGAATTATGAAAAAGAAATCCAGGCCCTGACGGTCAATTTCACCGGTCAGGTGAACGATCTTAAACGCAAAAACATTGAGCTGCAGCAGGCAATCAACAGCGCCAGAAACGAAGTCAAAGAGATCAGGAGCAGCCGGACGTTCCGGGCGGTTCAATCCATCTGGAAACTTCGCATTGCGCTGGCCCCGGCCAACAGCCCGCAGGAGAAAATCTCGCGTTCGGTACTGCGAAAGCTCCACAGGACGGGCTCTGCGCTGCCCATTAACCCGGCCGCGAAATCCAACCAACTGCCCGATTTTATCGACAGGCATCTCACCTCGGCTTCGCAAAAGCGCGTGCTGCTGATCACGAAGATCTTCTTCAATCCGCAGGGTAATGACATGCAGTTTGGTGGCGCAGAGCGCTACCTGCTGGAACTGGCCAGGTTGATCCGGGAGATGAACTACGAGCCTGTCATCGTTCAATGCGGCAACGATTACTGGCTGCGCTACTACGCCTCGACCCCGGTGATCGGCGTCCGGGTCGGGTACGATTACGATGCGCTGATCGATCAACTCGAAAAACTTGCGCCATCCGCAGCGCTGGCGATTTTCTCGCCTTTTGAACTGACCAGCAACAAATTGGGCATGCCCGCGGTCGGCATATCGCATGGAATTTACTGGGATGATGAGCAATTCCAGCAGACACCCGAGAAACTAATTCAGCTCATCAACCGCATCAAGGGCAAGGTAG
>JAPKMQ010000354.1 GCA_026645875.1 Longilinea sp. | reverse complement strand
TTGAGCGGCCAGGTGTAAAAGAGCACGAAAATGATCCCCAACGCCATCAGGATCAGCGCGGTAGTGCCGCCAAAGATCACCAACGGGATGCCGGCGGCCACGGCCACCAGACCGCTGAAGGCGATATAGGCAAACAGCTCGCGCTGGGTCATCAGGCCCTGTTCGATGGGCTGCGGGCCGTATTGCGTGCGGAAGTAATTGTCCTTGTCGACGCCGCGCTTGTAGTCGGTGAAATCGTTGACCAGGTTGTTGGTGGCATGGGCAAAGACCAGACCTAGCGCCAGCAGCGCCCAGCGTCCCAGGTTGAACTGCCCATCGCGCAGCGCAAATAGACCGGCCAGCGCCGCGGAGAAGAAGGTCATCAGCAGGACGGCCGCACGGGTCGAGATCAGCCAGCGTGCCACCACGTCCAGGCGCTGCCATTCTTCCTTGTTGATGCGAGGAATCACGCGCACCGCTTTCCACCACATTCCAACGTTCATATTAACTCCGTTACATATACTAATAAGGTTGTTATTATCCAATAATCGATTATAGGATGCTTTTCCAAATTGTCAAATTTTCAGCCGCCAGGAGGGATGCTAACGTTGGACGGGCAGCGGCAGCGCGATTTGGCCTTCGCCGGGGTCCCCCAGCCAGTGCAGGCTTTCGGGCTGGCGAGCAGCGCGCCAGGCCACATGCGCGCAGATCAGCGCGTTCAGTTCATCCGCGCTGAAAATATTATCCAAAGGAAGCAACCCGCGCAGCAGCCGCCGGCGGGTGATCTCTTCAAAGAAATCCATGGCATCGGGCACTTTCACGCCGCAATCCGCCAGCACCAGTTGCCGCTGCAGACGTCCCTCCAGGGTGTGAAGTTCAAGGGGGCGCTGTTCCAGCAGCGATCTGTATGCGGCCTCGGCGGGCGTCTGCAGTATCTGGCGCGGCGAGTCGGGCGTGGGGAAGACCGAATAGCCCATGCCAGCCAGACGGCCGTGCAGCTCCTGCCCGCGACGCAAGGCGGCGGGATGTTGGTAAGGCCACACGCCCTGTTCGAGCATATCGTTTTCCACCGCGCCTGCCTGTGCCGGGGCGTTGACGGCCACCACGGCGCTGACCACGCCTGCCGTGAATGCCAGCACGCCAGCCAAATCGCCGCGCCCCTGCGCCTGGATGGTCTGGTGGTCATCCAGCACCACCAGGGCGCCGGCTTTGCGGCTGGAGCCGGGCTCAATTCCAATGTACACAGCAGGTTGCGCGGCCATATCCCATAAGTCTAGTGGAAAAACCCTGTTTCGGCAATGCGGTGAACGGTTGCAACTCTGACAATACTGGTCAAAAGAACGATGCACATCCGTACCAATTTACGATTGCTTGACGCACCCGATGCATTAAGATAGGATAAGTTAACGATGCGCACATTAAAGTTGTCCACGTTAATTGCTCTAATAATTGGCGATGCACTGGTTGTGTTTGCGGTGACCCTATTTGGCTTTTACAGCCACAACCAGAGCCTGACCAACCTCCGCTGGATGACGACCTTCCTGCCCGTGGTACTGGCATGGGGATTGATTGCTCCCTGGTTTGGCCTGTACCATCCTGATGTGGTTTGCCGGCCTCTGCAGGTCTGGCGGGTGATTCCCGTGTTGCTGCTAGCCACGCCGTTAGCAATGGCATTGCGATCGCTGTGGCTGGGCCGGCCGATACAATGGGTGTTCGTCCTGGTAATGGGCGGGATCCTCTTGCTTGCATTATTGATTTGGCGGTTGATTTGGGCATTTGCTTGCGGGAGAAAACGTTAATTATGGATGAAGTCGCTCTGGTCCGTGACGCGCAGCATGGCGATTTGGATAGTTTCAACCGCCTGGTGTTGCACTATCAAGAATTGGCGTATAACCTGGCGCTGCGCATGTTGAATGATGAAGCCTCGGCTGAGGATGCCACGCAGACCGCTTTTATCTCGGCGTACAACCACCTGGATAGCTTCCGCGGCGGCTCCTTTAAGGCCTGGGTGATGCGCATGGTCAC
>JAPKMQ010000353.1 GCA_026645875.1 Longilinea sp. | reverse complement strand
ACCATTTACCTTTACCTGCCGCTGGTGCCAGACCTGGCAATGGCGCGCGACCGCACCACCGGATGGCGGCATACCGTCTACAAGCTACTGGCGCTCAACTGGCGCGGCACTGAATCGGAATGGCACCGCCTGCGCAAGGCCATCCAGATTTTTGCCTTCGCCATCATCCCGGTCATGTTCTCGGTGCACACCATTGTCTCCTGGGACTTCGCGGTTTCACAGGTAGCCGGCTGGCACTCCACCATCTTTGGCCCATACTTCATCGTCGGCGCCATCCTTTCGGGCGTTTCGGCTGTGGTGACCATCCTCTTCATCCTCCAGAAGACGATGAAGCACATGGATTACTTCATCCGGAGCGAGCATTTTAATGCCCTGGGAATCCTCATCCTGATCTTCTCCATGGCGTGGGCATACTTCTTTTTCAACGAATACATCCTGCACTGGTACGGCGGCGAGAAGGTCATTAAGGACATCCTCACCGCTCATGCCACCGGTCCCACCGCCTGGGTCTGGTACCTGATGCTGATCTGTAACGTTGCCATTCCCTGGCTGACGTTGTGGAACAAGCGCATCCGTACCACCCCGTGGTTGATGGCCATCATCACCGTGTTGATCAACGTGGGCATGTATGCTGAACGCTACACCATCATCCCGCTCACGCTGGGTCACCAGCGCATGCCCTTCGACTGGGGCATTTACAACCCGCGCCTGACCGAACTGCTCATCCCGCTGGGCACGCTGTTCCTGTTCATCCTGCTCTACATGCTGGCCTCGCGCTTCATCCCGCTGGTGCCGGTGTGGGAGGTGCAGGAAGGCCAGATGGCGCACACCTTGCGAAAAGTCGGCAAGGGCAAAGTGTCCAGCGTCAGCGAGCTGGAGTGAGGAGGTTTCGATATGCCAAAAGAACCTGTACATCTGGCAATTTTTACCGAAGATCGGGTTGACGAAGCCGCCGAAGCCGTGGACCGCCTGCGCAGCCTGGGCATTGCCGACAAGGATATGTCCATCCTCTCCGGCATCCCTTATTCCGAACACATTCTCGGGCGGCCGGTAAGCTGGACGCGCGTGGGCTTGATCGGATTGGGCGGTGCGGTGATGGGTTTCTTAATCGCACTGGCGCTCAGTTTTGGCACGCCCACGCTCTACCCAATCCGGGTGGGCAACCAGCCCTTCTGGGCCATCCCTACCTCGATTGTGGTCACCTTTGAACTTACCATGCTGGGGCTGCTGATCAGCACCTTCCTTGGGGTGTTCGTCGAGACCATTACCCCCACCTACGGGCCCAAAGGTTACCACCCCAAGGTCAGCGACGGCAACATCGCCATCCTGTTCACCTGTCCGCCCGAACTGGACGATCAAATGCACGCAGCCCTTACCCCACTGGGGGCTGAACTGGTGCACCGCTCGGAGGTGAAAAACCTATGATCAAACGGCTCATCCTGATTCTGGGCGTGGTAGCGCTGCCCTTGATGGTCGGTCTGCTGTTCACCTACGATGTGATCAAAATCGACTGGATCAGCTTTATGGAGATTCAGCCGTCCTTCAACCCGCAGGAAGACCCGCTGCCGCTGCCCGCGCGCTCGGTGCCGGTGCAAGGCGCGGCCTACATCGCCGAGCTCGGCGCGCCGGTCAACCCGGTGCCCGCCGATGAAGCTTCGCTGGCACGCGGCAAGGCGGCATATGAGGTTTCCTGCGCCCTGTGCCACGGCACGGCCGGCAACGGCGCCGGACCTTTCTCGGCGTTTCTTCAAAACAAGCCGTTCAACCTGCTGGAAGGCGCGCCGCTGACCAACAGCGACGGGGCCCTCTTCCTCACCATTACCAACGGCGTGGCAGGCCGCATGCCCGCGCTGATCGAAAACCTGCCCACCGCCACCGCGCGTTGGGACGTGGTCAACTACGTGCGCTCGCTGCAGGCCGCCGGCCAATAGCAGACTTGAACTTCACACAAAAACGGCGGAGCAACCCTCCGCCGTTTTTATATAATCCATTAATCCCTTGCTCAA
>JAPKMQ010000352.1 GCA_026645875.1 Longilinea sp. | reverse complement strand
TGCGCGAATCGCTCACCCAACTGCCGGTGCAGATCGTGATCGGCCTGGCTATGGGTGCTATGGTGGCCGGTTACCTTATCATTCGCTCGATGATCATGGAGGCAGTCTAAATGCAAGCCTTGATATTCCTCACCGGGATCGCCTGCTTTGCCTTGGTGATCTACCTGACCCTGGAATGGGCGCCCAGCATCCCCACCGGCCGGCTGGCTGAAACACTTTCACCCGACTATTCCGCTCCACAATCCGGCTGGCGCAGATCTCTTTCCGTATTGGATAAACCGGTTTCGCGCTGGACTCCCGCGGGTTTTCTGCGGAAAACGCGGGCTGATCTCTATTGGGCGCAAGTGGGTGACCAATGGGGAGACTGGAACGAAATTCAATTTACTTCACTGCGCTTTGCGTTGGCGGTAGCCGGCTTAGGTCTCGGCATGGTGGCGATCGGCGAGCCGGTATTTGCCCTGGTCGGGGCCGTTGTGGGTTTCCAGTTTCCGGCGATGCGCATGGGAGGCGTGGCCCGGCCAACACGCCGGCAGTTTATCGCCCAGCTGCCGGAATACGTGCAGCTCGTCTCAGCCCAGATGTCGGCCAACGTTTCCATGGAAGAAGCGCTGCGCCGCACCGCCCAGGCGCAAAGTATGGTTGGCAAGTGGATGCGGAAAGTACTGCAAATGGCGCAGGGAAGAAACCTGATCGAGCAAATGCAGCGGGAGGCGCAGGAAACCCAACTTCCGGAATTGATCGGCATGGCTGTGCAGTTGGAATTTATTCGTCGCGGTACAGCTCAGCAGGAATTGATGGGACAGCTGGCCACCAGCATCGCCGCAGACTACATCGGCGCAGCGGAACAGCGGGCGGAGAAGGTGGGATCGGAGCTGGTGATCCCGATGGTGATCTTCTACTTCCTGCCCTTCCTGGCGACATTGCTGGTGGTGATTGGTTGGCCGATTGTGTCTGGCCTGGGGAGTATGTGATGCTGAGAGATACCATGCGCGACCGGTTAGGATTTGCGTTTTTCGCCTTCACCGCGATCATCGCCGGGGTTGCTGCCTGGCAGAGCCCTTCCATCTTGGCCTGGTTGTACGCATTTCACAACCTGCTGCTGGCCTGGTTTTATGCCAGGCGAGAGCCGGCGAAGAAGTACGATCGGGTTGGCCTGTGGTTGGGGATGATCGCGGCGCTGTTGCCGACCGCTGTCCACAGCGGTTCTTCGCCCTGGTATTTGCTCATGCCGGGTCTCGCAGGCTATGGTCTGATTTTATGGTCCCTAACAACTCTAGGAAAGCGATTCGGGATCGCGCCGGCGGATCGGGGCCTGACCAGCCGGGGGCCTTATCGGTTCATCAGGCATCCGATGTATCTGGGAGAACTCATTTTCCGGGGGGCTCTCTTGTTTAGTTCTACAAATCTAGCGGTAGATATCATCTTGCTTGTTGCACTGACAATAATCCAAAGTGTGCGGATTCTCCGTGAAGAGAGGTGGATTTCCGGTTATGCCTGTTATGCCAGGACTGTAGCCTGGCGACTTCTCCCAGGAGTATGGTGACCACCACACCCACTTCTTAGTAATACCGTCCGAGTTCAAGATATAAAAACAGGGACAACCTGCCAGTTGTCTCCGTGATATTGTAAGGAGAAAAGGTCAATCTGCTTCCATAGCTTTATGAACATGCACCGTATAGGTAAAAATAAAAATTCTGGATTACCGACATTACCAATCATCTATTTTTTCGCGATAACCCAAATTCATTCATGCGCTCAATTCTCATCCTCAGCTAATAGCTCTTCTATCTTTTGTTCCAGTTCAGGGGTTTCGAGGGGGCCAATTTTGACGCCGCGCAACTCACCATTTTTCGCGATATAAAAGGTCTCCGGCACTCCTTTGATCCCATAAGCTTGTGAGATACGGGTGCCAAGATCTGGCCCATTGAAATAGGTGATATCGAATTCTTTTAGATAAGCCAATGCGTTCGGCTCTGTATCGAGGTAATCCACGCCAATGAACACCACGCC
>JAPKMQ010000351.1 GCA_026645875.1 Longilinea sp. | reverse complement strand
AGCCTACTGGCGCAACCGGTTTATCCGCTGCCGTCCGGCCAGCGCCGCCCCTATCCCTGGCCGCCGGTTTAAGCCCGCGCCGCTTGCGTCCAGGCACGCCCTGGCGCATAATTAAGTCAGATTATTCTTTGAGGAGGTACCGCATGAAACAAGTCACGCTGGCCATGATCGGTTTCGGCAACGTCGGCCGCGCATTTGTTCGCCTGATCCAGGAAAAGAGCGCGCTGCTCGAAAAAGATTTTAACCTGGAGCTGATCGTCACCGGCATCTACACCGCCCGCCACGGCGCGGCCATCGATTCAGCCGGCATCAACCTGACCCGCGCGCTGGAACTGGTCGAGAACGGCCAGCCGCTGGATGCGCTCTCCTCGCAGCCCGCCCCGGCCAACGGCGTCGATTTTGTCTACGCCTGCTCGGCTGGCGTGCTGCTGGAAAATTCACCGGTCAACCACCACACCGGTCAGCCGGCCATCAGCCACCTGCAGGCTGCGCTGAACAAGGGTATGCACGCCATCACCGCCAACAAGGGTCCGGTGGTGCACGCTTACCGCGAGCTGACCCAACAGGCAAAAGCCAACGGCAAGCGCTTCCTGTTCGAATCGGCCGTCATGGACGGCGCGCCGATCTTCTCGCTGTTCCGCGGGCCGCTGCCGGCCGTTGAGTTGCAGGGTTTCCGCGGCATCCTCAACTCGTGCACCAACCTGCTGCTCGAGCGCATGGAGGGCGGCGAGAGCTTTGACGCGGCGGTCGATTACGCCCATTCGATCGGCATCGCCGAGACCGACCCCTCCGCCGACGTGGACGGCTGGGACGCCGCCATCAAGGTGGCCGCGCTGGCAACCGTGCTGATGGGCATCCCGCTCAAGCCGCAACAGGTGCAGCGCGAGGGCATCCGCGCTATCACGCCAGAAATGCTGGCCGAGGCGCGCGCCGCCGGCGAACGCTGGAAACTGGTTTGCACGGCCAAACGGCGCGGCGGCCAGATTCTCGAGGCGCGCGTGCGCCCCGAGCGCGTCGGCCCCGATTCGCCGCTCTATTCGATTGGCGGCACCAGTTCCTACGTGCAATTCGAAACCGACGTGCTGCCCGGCCTGGGTATCGTCGAATCGAACCCCGGCCCGCAAACCACCGCTTACGGACTGCTGGCCGACCTGCTCAACGCGCTGCGCGGTCAATAGCGCCATGCCGGACGTCTTCTGGTTGGGTGAAATGTCCCTGCAGCCGGGTGAATTCCAGGATGGGCTGCACGAACTGGACTTGAGATCCGAGTGGATTCAAGAGGCTCACCAACTGGGCGATTTGCTGGAGATTCCCATCCAGGCGGCCTACCGCTGGCCGGAAGAACCCGCCGCCGCCCACCGCCTGCTGCACTTCTGCTGCCAGGCGTTGCAAACCGGCGACCTGGACGTTCTGCTGTTGGCCGCCGGTGAAACGTCGGCCGTGCTGGCTTCGCCGCGCGCCGTGGGCCGCTGGAACCTGCTGCCGCGCGCCAACCTGAGCGCGCGCTTCAGCTATCCGCCCGGCTCGCCGCCCGAGGATTTCCTGCCCGCGCTAGCCCTGCAAATGGCCGCAGCAGAGATCGACGCCGAGGCAGTTGGTCTGGCGTCCGCGCCAAGCGGCGAGCCCTTCCCACTGGCCCCGGCCTTCCCCGCGGCAGCCTGGCTGGAAACAGACGCAAATCTGCCGGCCGGGCTCAACCGGCTGTGCGCGGCGGTGGAAGCGCAATCGGCCGCCTTCGGCCTGCTGTTTTCGCCAGGGCTGGCCAGCGTTGTAGAACCCGTGTGAGACTGGCATGAGTGAAACCGTTTACCTGGCATTGGGCACCAACCTGGGCGACCGGGTGGAAAATCTGCGCGCCGCGCTGCAGGCATTGCTGCCGGTGATGGATATTCAGGCCGCTTCGCCGGTGTACGAAACCCCGCCGTGGGGTTACACCGACCAACCCGCCTTCCTCAACATGGTCCTCCAGGCCGAGACCAATCTGACGCCGGCCGACCTGCTGCGCGAGCT
>JAPKMQ010000350.1 GCA_026645875.1 Longilinea sp. | reverse complement strand
CATGATGCTGCTGGGTTTGCAAGCGCTGCAGGAAGACCCGGCCACCGAAGTGATCGTTTTGGTCAGCAAGCCGCCCGCCGGGGAAGTGGCGCAGAAGATCCTCACACAGGCCGCCGCCAGCCCCAAACCGACCGTAGTGTGCTTCCTGGGCGGCGATCCCCGACAGATGACCGGGATTCCCAATGTCACGCCGGCCCGCACGCTGCAGGAATGTGCCCTGCTGGCAGCCAATGCCGTGCAAAAAGCGCCCGGCGACATCCATGCGCTCCTTCAGGCGCAGCAGGCCAACCTGGCAAAAACAGCCCGCCTGCTCAAGTCAAAGCTGGGACCAACCCAACGCTACCTGCGCGGGCTGTTCTCAGGCGGCACGTTGTGCTATGAAGCCCAGGTCATCTGGCGCGACATGCTAACCGCGCCCGTTTATTCTAATGCGCCGCTGCCCGGCGGACCCGCTCTACCCGATTCGACCCGCTCGCTGGAGCATGCAACGGTTGATCTGGGCGAGGAAGAATTCACCGTTGGCCGCCCGCACCCGATGATCGACAACGATCTGCGCATCCGCCGGCTGTTGCAGGAGGCGCGCGACCCCGAAACCGCCGTAATTCTGATGGACGTGGTGCTCGGCTACGGCGCGCACCCCGACCCGGCCGCCGAGCTGGCTCCCGCCATCCGCCAGGCGCGCGAACTCGCCGCGGACGGCGGCCGTGAATTGATCGTCGTAGCTTCCGTGACCGGCACGGAAGGCGATCTGCAGGGATTGCACCGCAGCATCGCCGCGCTGGAAGCAGCCGGCGCAACCGTCTGTGACAGCAACGCCGCCGCCGCCCAACTCACCGGCATGATTGTCACGGCGTAAGCGGAGGGAACGCATGGGCAAAGTCAACGACCTTTTCAGCAAAGAATTGAACGTCATCAACATCGGCCTGGCCAGCATGGCCACTTCGGTGAAGGACCAGAACGTAAAAGTGATCGATCTGGACTGGCAGCCGCCCCGCGAGGGCATCCCGCGCCTGCATCAAACCAGGGAAGGAGTGGATATTGATGCCGCCAACGCGGAGGTTGTGGAGCGCATCCAACGCGGGCAGGCTGTGCTGCGCGGCATGGGCATCGCCAGGCAGGTCATTCCCGGCATGCACGACCGCCTGTTCCTGCACGCCGGTCCGCCCATCACCTGGAAGCGCATGTGCGGTCCGCAGCGTGGCGCGGTGATGGGCGCGTTGATCTACGAGGGCCTGGCCGGGGATGAAACCGAAGCCGCCCGCCTGGCCGCCTCGGGCGAGATCGAATTTGCACCCTGCCACCACTACCATTCTGTCGGCCCAATGGCCGGCGTCGTTTCGCCCTCCATGCCGGTCTTCATCATTGAGAATAAAGCCTTCGGCAACCTGGCCTATTGCACGCAAAATGAAGGTCTGGGCAAGGTGCTGCGCTACGGCGGCATGGGACCGGAGGTGACCGCCCGCCTGAAGTGGATGGAAACCGACCTCTACCCCGCGCTCGACCGCGCGCTGCAGTCGCTGCCGGACGGCATCGATATCAAGAGCATCATTGCGCAGGCGTTGCACATGGGCGACGAGTGCCACAACCGCAACCGCGCCGGCACATCGCTATTCCTGCGGGCCATCCTGCCAGCGCTGGCGCGCACCAGCCGCGACAATGAAGTGCTGGCAAAGGTGATCGAATTCATCGACCGCAATGATCACTTCTTTCTCAACCTTAGCATGCCCACCGGCAAGGCGCTGCTCGAACCGGCCGAGGGCGTGCCGGGCAGCAGCCTCGTCACCACCATGGCGCGCAACGGCACCGACTTTGGCATTCGCCTGTCTTGCGCCCCCACGCGCTGGTTCACCGCCCCGGCCGGCGTGGTGCAGGGCCTGTACTTCCCGCAATACAGCGAGAAGGACGCCAACCTCGATATCGGCGACAGCACCATCACCGAAACCGCCGGATACGGCGGCATGGCCATGGCGGCCGCTCCGGCCATTGTGCAGTTCGTCGGCGGCAGTCCGCAGCTCGCCACCCAGACCACGCTCGAGATGTACGAAATCACCTTTG
>JAPKMQ010000034.1 GCA_026645875.1 Longilinea sp. | reverse complement strand
TCCTGCGGGGACCAATCCGCCGCGGCTGAGGGTTGCGCCTGAGCCCCGCGCTTGAACCAGCCCATCCGCCAGCCGATGGCAAACGCGACGAACAGCACGCCCAGGACGATCAGCGCGATGCCCAACCCGCTGACCCCGGCGCCGGGCTCTTCCATGGTGACCTCGATGGCGGTTCCATTGAACCACTCCGCGGTGGTGGCGTTGACCTGGTTCCCGTTGGTGCTCAGGATTCTTCCGCCCTTGACCGTGTAGGTGGATCCGTTTGTCACCGAAATGCCGCTGGCGATGTCCACGATATAGACATGGACAAGTTTCTTATTTCCCTGTTGTTCTGTGGAAATGGAACCGCTGGTGCCCAAGACCTCATTGAACAATTCATACCCCTGCCCGCGGAAGCGCACCTTCAGCGTGATATTTCCCGCGCGGTCCGCGTCAGAAAGTTCATAGTCTACGCTCACCCCCTGATCTTCCAGCTCCTGGACGGATTCGCCGATCTGCGAAACGAGGTCAGCGCCGTATGCCTGGGCGACATCGCCCGGCAAAACCACGTCGATTTGCATGTCCCATTTTTCATCCGCCGTCAGGGTCAGGCGCGAATCCATCGAAACCAGGCTGATCATGCAGCCAGACAGCAGCAGGGCAGCCGCAACCGAAATGAGGATCAGTTTTTTAAGCATAGGAGTTCCCCCGACTGCCAGGATTCGGTGGCTGGCAGCCCAATTCATTGGTTTTCCGGTTTACGTGAATGAATGCCCTTGCAGACCCCCTGCCGGGCAGTATGCTCTAATTGTATCGGATTTTTCCCGGCAGTCATGTGTCTTTTGTCATCAGGAAAAAAACCGCATCCCTACGGCTGTTTTTAGCGCAACAGGTGCCTTTCTGCGCTTGTGACGGACGGTGATATTTGCTACAATGACGGACGGGGGGTATATCAGATCGGGAAACCGATCCATCCAGAGCCACCTTGCGCTCAAGCTTTCCAAACGGACTCAACCAAATATTTTTTTTACCATTCTTATCGCTGCTGCGCCCATTTTCAGGCGCAAAGCTCAGGAGGAATCTCGATGTTTTGCCAGAAATGCGGGACTCAAAACGAATCGGACGCTCTCTTTTGTTTAAACTGCGGCAACCAGTTGATCAGCCGCAGCGCCGAAATCCGGCCGCCCCAGTTCGCGCCGGCCCCTCCGCCCCAGGCGGCAGCACCGGCAGCCGGTTACAACGCCAACGGCATGCAGCAATATACCGGCCAGGGCAGCCAGGCGGTGTTCAATGTGTGGGGGCCATTTGCCGGCCGGGGAACCCAGCGCTCGCACAACGGCTGGCTGATGGACGGCAAAGGCGAACAAGCCAGCGAATTGGTTACAAAGGTGAGCAACAAATTCCAGGACCGCGAAATCCCCGGCGCAAAATTTGAACGCAAAATCCTGACTGCCAAGGGTATGGTGGTCGAGCAGCGGCCCTATTTCCTGCACACCCGGCGCATGACCACAGTCGGGCTGTACATCGCCCAGTTTGGCAAAGACCTCTTCGTATCCATCGCATCCTATCTGAAGCCGCCGATCAGCTACCTGCGGGTGATCATCGTCGCGATGATGCTCCTGTTCAGCTTCTACACGCTCTTCATCATGCCCGGCGTGATTGAGAACGAAATTAACGGCATGATGAGCGGCCTGGTGGGCGGACTTTTCGGCGGCGGCGGTGGTGGCGGCGGTTCAGCCCTGGCCAGCCTGCTGTGCATCACCGGTCCGTTGGGCACCATCAATTTATTGCTCCTGGGTCTGCTTCTGGCTTTCAGTATTTACAAGTGGGTCGGCGAGAAGGATTTTCTCTTCGCGCTGCGCACCAAGCCCAACGAATTCGATGAGGATGACCTGATGGCCATGGAAAAGGCCGTGGAACAGACCGTGCGCATCTCGATGGATGAGATTGGCCTGAACCCCGACGACCTCAAGCCGGTTCAACAATCAGAAATCGGCCGTTTCATTTAGCCAATCACCGGATCATTCCATGGAGTCTCTCCCCGCACCCGCGCCAAAGATCGTCCCGTTGGGCAACGGCAGCCAGGAGGCGGTGCTCTTCGCCTTTGAAATTCCCTACCTGCCGGATTTCCTGCTCGATCACACGTTGATGAACGAGAGCGACCCCGGCCGGTTGGAAGAAGTGTTGGACCGCTTCCAGCGTTTCGTGATCGGCTTTCGCAAGTACCGCGATTCAGCCTATGCGCTGCGCTTTTCCTCCGTGCCGGCCGAGGGCCGGGTGGACGTGCACCTGCTGTGCCGCTTTGTGGGGCCGGCCGGGTGGGGCCAGGCGGAAGGCCGCCAGCGCTGGAGCGACATCCAGGCGCACCTGACCGCCTACGGGCTGCCGCGCATTCCGCTCAGCGCCGATGCCCCCGGCGGGATCGACCGGCTGCTCACCCCCTTCGACCAGCGCCCCGCCATCGTCGAAATCCGCCAGCGCGAGTTGCTGGTGCCGCTGATGGCGGTCAACAAGGAAGCGTACGTCATCCACCCGTACTGGAAGCCGCGCGGCGTGATGCTGGAACCGTTTGAAACCATGCTGCGCCAGCCGCATCCGGTGGTGTTGAGCATCTACCTCGAACCGACCGAACTGGGCGGCGAGGAAGCCAAGGCGATCTCCGAGGCGGGCTACCTGGCACAGACCGTGGCGGATATGGACGTGCCCGTGCAGAGCACCACCGGCATCCGCCGGCGGCGCGACCCGGGCGCGGAACTGGTGGGGCGCATCTACAGCCAGTACCTGAAATCACTCGAAGAACCATTCCTGATGGTGGCGCAGGCCGCCAGCAGCGACCCCAACGCCGCCTGGACGGTCGCCCGCGCCTATGCCTCCAGCATGACCAGCGGCTACAGTCACCTGGACGGCGCGGACACCGGCGATGCTTTGCCCTCCAACACCGACCTGGTTTCGCCGCGCACGCCTGATGAGCAAACCCGCGCCGGCAACACCTTCTCGCACCTGCTCTGGTCGCCGTGGGGCGCGTCGCGCGCCACCCCAAACAAGGAGCGCCTGCCCTACCTGTGCGGCCCATCCGGCGCCAGTTGCGCTTTCCGCTTCCCGGTCAGCGTGCGCGGCGGCGTTCCGGGCATTGCCGTGCGCCAGCTGCCGCCCGATTTTGAACCCGGCGCCCGCCCACCCCAGGCGGAAAAGGATGAGCTTCACCTGGGCAACTTCCGCCGCGGCGGCAGCGCGCTGGCGCATGTGAAGGACCTCTCGCGCCACGCGCTGATCACCGGGTTCACCGGCAGCGGCAAGACCAACACCGTGCTGTACCTGCTGGACCAGCTCTGGCGCAAGCACCGCATCCCCTTCCTGGTAATCGAGGCCGCCAAGAAGGAATACCGCGCGCTCAGCCGGGTGAGCGGCTTTGAAGATCTGCTGGTGTTCACCCTGGGCGACGAAACCGGCGCGCCGTTCCGCTTGAATCCTTTTGAATTGATTCCCGGCGTGCGCCTGGAGGCACACCTGGGCCGCCTGCAGGCCTGCTTCGACGCCGCGCTGCCGCAGTTTGGCATTCTGCCGTCGATCATTGCCGAGGCCATGGAGAATATTTACCGGGCGCGCGGCTGGAAGGCCACCGACCGGGCCGAAGCGGTCGAGAAGAAGATCTTCCCGACCATGCGCGACATGCTGGCCGAGGTGATCCGCGTGGCCGAGGAGCGCGGCTATGCCGGCGAGACCTACCATAACATCCGCGCGGCGGCGGCCGGGCGCATCGGCGGCTTGCTGCGCGGCAGCAAGGGCAGCATGTTCGGCTGCCAGCGCTCCTACCCGGCTGAAGAACTGTTCAAGCGGCCGGTAATCCTCGAATTGAATGACCTGAACGAGGACGACAAGGCCCTGACCATGATGTATCTGCTGACCTGGATGCGCGAATACCGCGAGCTGCACCCCTCCAAACACCTGCAGCACGTCACGGTGGTGGAAGAGGCGCACAACGTGCTCAGCAACACCCAATCGGTGGGCAATTCCGAAGTGGCTGCCGACACCAAGGCCAAATCGGTGGGCGCGTTCAGCAACATGCTCTCGGAGGTGCGCGCCTACGGCGAAGGCATCATCATCTCCGACCAGTCGCCCGAGAAGCTGGCGCCGGACGCCATGCGCAACACCAACCTGCAAATTGCCCACCAACTGCGCGACCGCAACGACCGCGACGCCATCGCCCGCGCGATGATCATGGACGACGCCCAGCGCGATTACCTGGGTAAACTGCGCGTGGGCGAAGCGGCCCTCTTCCAGACCGGCCTAGAGCGGGCCACCTTCATCATCGTGCCCGAGTACAAAGACAGCGCCGGCTTCGACAACCTGCCCGGCGACGCCGAGATCCAGGCGCGCATGGCCGGCTTCACCCGCGACCACCTGAAAGCCAGCCTGCCCTTCGACGGCTGCCGCTTTTGCGCCAGCCCGTGCCAGTACCGCGAGGTCATCGCGCAGCAGACCCTGAACAAGGAGATTCACACCGAATTCCGCAAAGCCCTGGCGGGGTTCGACGAGCACCCCGAACCGGAGTATTGGCCGCAAAACTGGCGCGAGGTGGCGCGCGTATGCGCTTCGGCCGGCCGTTCAGGCGGGCATCCCGAGCAATTGGACGCGGCTTACTGCTACCTGGCGCATGAAATTGACTTCAAATTCACCCAGCACATGCGCCGCATGTTCGAAACCGCCTTTGGTGAAACCTTGAAAGGAGGGTGAGATGGCCCTGGAAACAGTCGCCGTGAAAACAGCCACGGATGCAGCCACCCAGACAGTGCGCGCGGTCGATTCGGCCCTGAAAAAATTCTGGTCGGTCCTGGATGCGGCCGCCGAGAAGAAGCCGCCCAGCGAAACGATGACCCAGAAGGGAATCCAATCCATGCAGGGGCAGGCCGGTTAATCTGGAGGTAGATTGAGCGATTATTCCGACTCAAACCAGATCGAAAATACAACTCAGCCAGACACTGGTAAACCTGCTTCCTCACGACTGGAAGCATCCATGCAGGGGTACATCAATGACACGAGCCCCTCTGCAGCCAATCAACCCGTAGATTCCAACTCGCCAGCAGCAGATGTAAAGTATTTTGGAGACGAGTCCGAGGTGGAACAGCTTCAAAACGGGTTAAGCACGCTCGAATCGACCGATCAGGGCAAATCCCTGGCTGCTTCATTGCGGGAAAATGGTGTTGGGATTCGGTTTAGCAATGAAATTGAAATGGCTGCGTTCAATCCCAATACCAATGAAATCTTACTCTCCGAAAAGCTAAAAGATGCGCCACCTAATGTACTCGCAGCCCACCTGGCCCATGAAGGCACGCACGCCGATTGGTTCGCTCGCGGCATCCAGCAAGATTCGATTGATCAAGAATACAACGCGTTTCTAAACGAGAAAAAGGTGTGGGACCAGGTCAAAGGTGATACCGTTGACGGTCAGTGTGACTGGGTCAATCAGTTCATGTCCCAGTCCGAGGCGGATGCAAAATCGGTTCTCCGTTTCTATTATCCCGAATTGCCGGAGTATGGCTTATGAGCATGGCACAATTTTCGACTTCGTATCCCAAAATACATTTTTCCCAGCCAGATGGTTGGAGCATCACGGAGAGCAACGGCGAAAAATACTTGGAATCGATCCTAAAGCCGTCCAATGAACTGAGTAAGCCAGCATTTACCAACGTGATCATTCGATTAACGAATGATCCGTCTTCCCTGAGCTTGCCTTCCCAGGTAGAACAATTTCTAATTCGAAGGAAGAAATTGTCCAAATTCGATTTACTTTCGCAGGCAACGGACTTAATGGGTGGTGAGGAAGCCATCATTTTGGATATGGCTTATCAACTGCCAGAAACGTTGGATTCGCTTCGGCTTTCCTGGCAGACTGTCCTTGAGAAACGAGCGCTCGCTGTTCAAGGCTCAGTCCTCATCGAAATCATCCTCACTGCCCCCCTGGGAGAGTTTTCATCAAACCTTGGTGTTTTTTGGCAGGTTCTTCGTTCCATCCATTTTGGAGAAGACACCAACCAGGTTTAGTGGTGTGAAAAATGGGTAATAGATGACGACTGAAAACGAAGCCGAAGGATATTCTTCAGGCGCAATTACTTAAATGGTGCGGTCAAAAAACCCTTTGACCGCACCACGCTCTTAATCACTCCCGGCTCAATTCTTCGGCAGCGCCAGCACCACCCAGCGCTGGTCCGATTTTTCGCCGTACAGGAAGATCACCAGTCCGGGATCTTTGGCGGTGAAGAGCGCGGTATCCCCGCGTTCCAACAGCCGCTCGACGCTGCGCACCAGGAACGGCATCAGGTCGTTGTTGCTGAACACCAGGTTGATCTGGTCGCCGCGTTCCAGCGTTTGGATCACGGCGTCGGTCTGCTTGTTCCACGGCAGCGCCACCACGCGCCTCAACTGGCTGTTATCCAGCCATTCCGCGCCCTGCGGCTGCCATTGATTTTCGATGATCGTGCTGCGGTTGACGTCGAAGAACCAACCGCCGGTCAGTTCCAACCCTACCGGGTAGGGCAGATCGGAGGGCACCGGTGTGTTGGGCAATGCGGCCGGCGCCCGTTCCCACGGGCGTACCTGCAACAACACCGCCGCGCCCACCAGCAGAACGAACGCCGCGATCAACCAGCGCAGATTCTTGCGTCCCCATGCGACGGCTTTCTGCGCGAAAGAAACCTGCGGTGTGAATACAGCATCGGCGGGCGGTTCCTCATAATCCACCAGCACCTGCGAGCGCACTTCCTCGATGGCCGGCGGGGCCTCTTCGGCCGCCGCCAGCTCGCTCAAACGTGAAGGCGTCTTGACAATCCCTTCCTGGACGGGCGCGGCGGCATGCTCGACCAAATCATCCGCCACGGGCTCTTCGGCATAAAAGTGCGCCTGGGAGTCCACCCAATCCCGGTGCAGCACGCTTTCGCCGGCCAAATCGCGCGGGTTGTCCGGTGCGGTGACCTTGCTCTCCGTTTCCGCCGCCTGTGAAAGCCGCGAAAACAGATCGACAACCTCGTCCTGCGCTTCCGGATTATCTTGCGCCGCCTCCGAAGTCTCCTGGGAGGCATAATCGTCGTAGAAAACCTTGCGTTGGCCGGGGATCCCGGCGGCGGGCTCACTCGATTGCACCTTCAGCAGGCGCTCGCTCAGTTCGTCGTCGCTCACCTCGGGCGGCAATTCTTCCGGCCTGACCGCGTCCGGATTTAACCAGCCGGTCACGCGCCTGAACAGGTTGGGCGTGGTCTTTTTGGGCGCATCGGACGCCGGTGCGGCTTCAGGCATCAGTTCGGCGCGCAGCTCCTCTGGCTGGATGGGCGCGTGCTCGCCGGTTTCACCGGCAAAGCTCACCGGTGTTTCGTCCGCGTCGACAAGAGTCGTTTCGGTATCCAGTGCGTTTTCGATCAGATCTACGTCCGAGTCCAGCCTGGCCGGCCGGCTTTCATCCGCGGGCTCAGCTACCCCGTTGGCGGCCGCTTCGGGTTGCTCCACCGCGGGCTCTGCGCCTGCCGCATAAATCACCGGCTGCGGCGCTTCGGGTGCCCATTCGGGCAACGACTGCCCGCTGTCGGCGTCCTGGAGCGGTGCGTCTTGCTGATCGATCGGGTGAAAATCACCCCACCCTGTTTCCGCCGCCGCGGTCGCTTCGCGTTCTTCCCATTGCGCAAACACGGCGTCAACCCGTGCGTTCAAATTCTCATCTGGCGGTTGCGTTTCATTGTCGGGAAATGGCCCGGTTAACGGGCCGAGCGGTTTGGTTTCCGCGGGCTGCGGCTGCGCGGCCGGCAGCATCCCGGTCTTCCTGCGCAGCAGCCCGGTGACCCTTTTCAACAGTCCGGAAGAATTTTTCTGGCGCAGGCGCTCCTGTTCTTCCTCGGCCATGCTGGTGCGCAGGTCGTCGAGTTCGGGCTGAGGGTTAACCGGCTGCGCGGCATCTGCGGGCTCATTTCCTTGGCCGGGTTGGACTGGGTACTCGTCGGACATGATCCACCGGGCTTTCTTTACGGCATGGCCGTGGGAATGAGGGGCTGCTCGAGCCGGATGGTGTAGGTGAGCTCGCCGGAGGTGGGGACGATCGTCTGGTAGGCGCGGAACAGGTACCCGACGCTCAACTGAATGGTCGTGCCAACGCCCTTCTTGGAGAGATCAAACACGGCTTCACCGTTGCGAACGGTCTGGGTGGCGCTGGTGCCGTCGGAGAATTCCGCCGTCACGGTGATGCCGTCCACCAGTTCGTTCGGCGTGGGCGTGCGGTTGCCGTCGCTGTCCACGTACACCACCAGGCGCAGCCGGCCGGTTGAGTACACCGGTGTGGGCGTCGGCATAGGCGTGGGCGCAGTGAAGGTGGGCACCAGTGTGGCCGCCTTGGGATCATCTGGCGCTGTGTTGTACGAGTCGAAGGTTGTCAGGCGCTGCCAGAGCGAATCAATGTAGGCTTTGCCGCCCGGGCAGGTCAGGTGGGATGAGATATGCTCCCAATCCATCGCCTGGCCGGCGGCTTTGGTATCGCGCAGCGCGTTCAACAGGCAGCCAAAGCCGGAATGGTAGGAAACCAGCGTCAGCTTCCACATATCCTCATACGCCGGCGGTCTCGAGCTCACCGACGACTGGATGTAGCGCGTCTGCTCGCAATTGGCCAGCAGCACCCGCGAAAGGATGTTGATCGATTGCGCCGCATTGTCCAGGTTGACGCCATTCGGGCAGTCGATGCAGGCGGTTTCCAACATGCTCAACACGATGGCCTTCAACTGGGCTTTCTCGTTTGCCGGCATGCTCAGGTAGCCGGCCGAGCAGGTGAACTGGGCCGGGTTGCAAACCATGTCAAACAACACCGGGTCCCAGCGCAGCGCGGCATCCACGCCCAAATAATTGATCTGCGACAGGCCATACTCGTACAGGTAGTTTTGCTCGCCGCCCGGCCAGTACTGCGATTCGATCTCCACGATCGTCTTCAATAGCCGCGCCGGCACGCCGTTTTGCAGCGACGCGTTCCAGATGGCCGCATCGAACTGGTTTTGCCAGGAATTGACTTTCTCCCGCGCGGTCTCAATGGCGCAACTGTTGGGCGCGCCATTCTCTAAAAAGCCGCCACCCGGGCAATCGCTGGTGTCCACCTGGTTGTTGATGATCAGCTTGCCGGTCAGAAAATGAAGCGTTTTGTAGGTGTTCAACTCGACCGGCGTGATCGGCATGCGCGCCCAGACGACCGAGCCGGGCACGTCGATGCCAAACTTTAGCGCGCAGGCGTCGGTCCATTCCTTAACTGGCGGAATGGCTTCCAGGGTCACGCGGTAGCCTTGCTCGCTCAGCGAATACCGCACGGTGCCGGTATTGTGTTGACTACTTTCACCAGCGCTGTTTTCAGCCCAGTATTCGATGGTGGCATCCGCGCTCAGCGGCACCTCACATCGGCTGCCCGGGCAGTTGAAATGCGTCCGTCCGTTGATGATGCCGGCGATTCGGGCAATGCTGTTCAAGGTCAGCGGTTCGTAAGCTGAAATGATCACATAAGGCTTATCCAGGTAGCCCACCGGCGCGGCCATGTATACGACCATATCCGGCGCGGTGACTTTGACCTTGCGCGTCACCTGGAAAGCTTCCTTGTACTGCCACTTGTAATACTTGAACAGCGTGGCTTCGTCGATGATCTGTTCCTGGCGGGCCGGCTGTGGCGTCCCGGCCGATACGGTCGGTTCCGGCGTCACCGCCCACGAGAAGATGCTCATTGGGCAATAGGCCAGGGTTTCAAAATAGGTGGGTGTGCCTTCGTGCTCCACTGTGGCTTTGCAGACGATCGCACGCGTGTTGTGGGATACCAGTTCCCAAACGTACTGGGTCACCTGGAACTCGAGGTCTTCGGTGCGGCCGCCGCCGCCGCTCTGCGCGTAGGCGGCACCCACCCCGGCCGCCAACAGGCTCAGGATGACCAGTAGAAACAGGAAAATGGGGCGTCGATTCTGCATGCCTGGAGGGGGTTCCGCTTTACTTTTTTCCGGTCAATCGCTGCGTCACCCGTTTCCAGGCGGCGGTCGGAGAGGCCGGCGGAATGGCTTTGATGCTCTCGGCAACGTTGACGTAGGCCATCTCTTCAAAGATCGCCGTGGCTGCCAGGTCCGGGTTGTTGAGCAGCACGGGCTGGCCAAAATTGACCGCGCGGATGTATTCGTTGGGCGCATAGGCAAAACTGTGACTGATGGGCCGCTTGAGCACCTTTTCAATCTGCGCCTGCTTGATCCCGGCAACCGCCAGGCTCTGGTTAAGCACCACCTTGATCTTCTCCAGCGGGTAGCCCAGCAGGTTGTAAATTTCCATGCTGCTGATCGACGAGCGCACCGATGCCATTTCCGGCGAGACGGTCAGGAAGACCGTGGATGCCTGGTTGAGCATGTGAATGGTAATATTCCCAAAATTGTGCGCTGTGTCAATGACGATGAATTCATACAGCTCCTGCAGGCGGGTAAGCAATTCCGGCCACAGATCGTCGGCAAACGAATCATCCGACAGCGGCGAAGCCGGCGCGGCGATGAAATGGATGCCGGAATTGTGCTTGGAGATGATTTTCTTGATGAGGTCGTTATCCAGCTCGCTGGCCCGCCGGTTGGTCAGGTCGTCAAACGTGCGCGCTGGCGATGTGTTCAACATCAGCGCCACCTGCCCCGCCGTCATGTCTGCGTCGATCAGCAGCGTGGGTTTATCCCACACCTGGTGATACGCCAGCGCCAGGTTGACGGCCAGGCTGCTGCAGCCCACGCCGCCGCGCAGGCTGTGCACTGCCACCACCGTGGCGGGTTCGCGGTTGGGGCCGGCTGGCAGTGCCGAACGGATGACCTCGCTGCGCCGCATCAGCAGACCCACACGCGCCACCAGTTCTTCAGGCTGGAACGGCTTGCCCAAAAAATCATCCGCACCCACCTCAAAGCCCTTCAGCTTGCTGGGCAGCTCGGTCTGACTGGTGAGAAAGATGATCGGCGTCGAGCGGAAGCGCGGCGTGCTGCGCAGGCGTTGGACGACTTCGTAGCCGTCAAGGTCGGGTAACTTGACGTCTACAATGATGAGTTCGGGATTGGTGCTCCCGGCCACGCGCAGGCCGTCCATGCCTGTTTTGGCATATTCCACGTCATACCCCTGCGGTTTTAGCGCATGGTCAACCATTTTGAAAAAAACTTGCTCGTCGTCAATCAATAAGACCCGTGGCATACACGCTCCGCTTTACTGAACTGGTAAAAATTTTTATGAACTACCCGATATCTGCGGGCACAGTTTGGAACCTGGTGAATTTGTATGGCTGAAGCTGCGATGGAATGTCATTCCCCCAATGAATTACCTAATCATACTTGATTATTTAGAAATCGTGGCCAATTCTTCGACACGAGTTTTCAACGTTTCCACAGCCTTTGCAACCTGCTCCAGTAATTCCCTGGCATCATCCGCCTCCTGCTGTTTGCTGGCCTCATCCAGCCTGCTCACCAGGCTGTGCAATTGCCCCGCGCCAAAGTTGGCAGCCACTCCCTTCAGGTTGTGCGCGTGGAAGGCCAGCTTCTTCAAATCACCGGCCGCGCAGGCCGCGTTCATATCAGCCAATTTCACCGGCAAATCCTGCAGGAATTCGTCCAGCAGGGTGAAGTAAAAATCGCGGTCGCCGCTGAAGCGGGTCAGTGCGCCGTCGATGTCCAACACGGCATCCGCCGGCGGCGCGTTCTTACTGAAGCGCAGGACGGTCGTATCCTTTTCGTCAGCGGGGCCAGTCCACCGCTCCAGGATCTGGAACAGCTTGCGCGTGTCGATTGGCTTTGAAATGTAATCGACCATGCCGGCGTCCAGGCAGCGCTGCCGGTCGCCCGGCATGACGTGCGCGGTCATAGCGATGATGGGGGTTTGCTGGTTGGGTCCCTGCGCCGCGCGGATCTGGCGTGAGGCTTCAAACCCGTCCAGGTCCGGCATTTGCACATCCATCAGGATAACGTCATAACGTTTCCGGCCAGCGGCCGAGATCGCAACCAGGCCGCTGCCGGCCAGTTCAACCGTATGGCCACGCCTGGTCAATAGTGAATTGACCATCTTCTGATTGATCTCGTTGTCTTCGACCACCAGAATATCGAGGGACTTTTCCACCGGTTGTTGCGGGCCCAAGTCGATCCGCTGGCGGCTCTCCAGGTGTGGGGTGAGGCCCAGCGCGTATTCCACCATGCTTTGCAGTTGCGACTGTTTGATGGGCTTTTGCAAAAAGCCCGAATAGCCCAGCGCGTCCAGCTTGCTCAATTCTGACCGCCGGCCCATCGATGTCAGCACGACCACGCGGATGTCGCGGGTCAACGGCTCGTTGCGGATGGCGCGCAGCGTGTCTTCGCCGTCCATACCTGGCATCTGCATATCCAGCAGCACCAGGTGGTAATGCGCATTGGTGAGCAACCCGCGGAACAGCGCCGGGATGACGTCCTGGCCTTTCGGGATGGCAGTCACCTGGCAGCCGAGGCCTTCCATCATTTTGGAGAATATTTGCCGGTTGACAGCGCTGTCATCCACGATCAACACCCGCACACGCTTTAAATCACGCGTGGTCATCGGTTCGCGACCGGCCGGTTTGGGCAGTTCATCCAGCAGCGCCGTGAACCAGAATGTGCTGCCCTTGCCCGGTTGGCTTTCCACGCCGATCTGACCGCCCATCATCCCGGCCAGTTGTTTCGAAATCGCCAGCCCCAGCCCCGAACCGCCGTATTTGCGCGTGGTCGATCCATCCACCTGCACGAAGCGCTCAAAAATGTCCTTCTGACGTTCCTCAGGGATGCCAATTCCCGAGTCGCTCACGCTGAACTTGATCAGCGCTTTGCTGTGTTTCTTTTTTTCCAGTTCGCAGCGGATGATCACTTCGCCATGTTCGGTGAACTTGAGTGCATTGTCCAGCAGGTTCACCAGCACCTGGCGCAGCCGCACAGGGTCGCCGTTCACGCGCTCAGGCACATGCGGCTCGATGTAGGCCAGCAGTTCCAGCCCGCGCATATCCGCGCGGCTGGCCATCATCTGCGCCACCCCCTCGACCATCGAATGTAGATCAAAATCGACCGGGTCGAGCACCAGTTGCCCCGATTCGATCTTGGAAAAATCAAGTACGCTGTTCAGCACGCTCAACAGCGCATCCGCGCTTTCGCGCGCGCCTTCCATAAAATCGTACTGCTCGTCGCTCAGGTTGGTGTCCAGGGCCAGTTCCAACATGCCGATAATGCCGTTCATCGGCGTGCGGATTTCGTGGCTCATATTGGCCAGGAATTCCGATTTTGCCCGGTCGGCCTGTTCAGCGTCCCGCCGTGCCTGTACCAGCTCGGTGATATCGTGGTACAGCCACAGTGCGCCCTTCACCTGTTCATCCTGCACCAATTGAACGCCCAGCGCTTCCACGTCGGCCAGCGTGCCATCTTTGCGCTGCAGCCGCACCGATGCTTTCACCACCCGGCCGGGGCCTGGAATGTCGGGCATCAGGCTGCTGTCGGGCTGGTTGCCATTCATGCTCAACAGCGGGTCAATTCCTCGGCCAATGACCTCTTCACGGCTGTACCCAAACAGGGTTTCGAAATACGGGTTGGTGGTTTGAATGTGCTTCTCATGATCCACCGTCACAATCGCCACCGGACTGAGATTGACCAGGGTTTCCAGGTAGGCCTTTTGCCGCTGGATGATGGCCTCGTCCTGCTTGCGCTGATTGATGTCCTGCACAATATAGATGAAGCCTTGCTTGTCTTCCTCCAGGGCGATCGTGAAGCACGATACATCGTACCAACCGCCTTTGGCCGGGATGTGCGTTTCCCCGCGGACTTCCGGCAGGTGAATCGGGCGGCCATCCAATTCGCCCAGGTCGAGCGATGTGATGGGATGCTGGATGACCTGGTCGAAGCGGTTATTCAACCATTGGATGGCCGCGCGGTTGCAGCGGATGATGATCCCCTGCTCCTCCGTGACCAGCAGCGCGTTTTGAACCGCGTCAAAGATGCCTTCCCACTCGCGCTTTCCGCGCTCAAGGATTTTTTCCAGTTGCAGGCGGTTGGTTTCCTCCAACTGCTTCTCCTGCTGCTGTTCCTGCAGGAGGGTGATCTGCCGTTGCAGTGCCTGTGTTTTCCGGTCAGCGGTTTCCAGGCGCGTGCCCAACCAGTGGCCTGCGAATCCCATGATGGTGGGCATAAGGAATACAAACAACACCATCACCACCAACCGCAGAACCGGCGGCATGGCGGCCAGCAAATCGGGCAAATAGGGGAACGTGAGCGCCAGCGCTACCAAAACCAGCAGCAGCCCCAGGATGACGCCCTGCAGCGAATGCCGGTAAACAGCATTTCGGTGTTGGTCCGGTTCGTTAGGATTCATATAAAACCGCAAAGGCAAACCAATGGCTTGGTTGCTGGTGCTGCGGTCTCCCCCTGAAAGTCTTTGATTCGCAACATTTGTACGCTCACTTTAATCGACTTGCGGTTGCAAGTCAAGTTCCAGATTTAACAGTTCTGTTTGGTTTCAACATGAGTTTTGTAACGTTTTTTGATCCATTTCTTAGCTACGCGAATTAATTCCCCCTTGAAATCCGCCTATCTTTTCAATATACTGGTCTTACATCCGCCTTGCGCGGCTTTCATCGCCATTCCACTTCCCCCGGCCGCCCTGCACGGCCGGGTTTAGCTTTCCCAGGCAAGGAGTGTCGCATGACCACCATCACCCTTTCCCGCCAGCTCGGCTCCGGCGGCGACCAGATCGCCGCGCGCGTCAGCGAGCTGCTCAATTACCGCCTGTTCGATAAAAACATGATCCTGCAGGTCGCTGCCGATGTCGGCTTATCCGAAAACGAGATCGTCGATTTCTCCGAAGATTCGCACACGGCGCGCAATTTCTTCGAGCGCCTGTTTGGCGGATCGCGCACCGTGGTGCGCTCGCGCGTGTGGGTCGAATCCCCCGGCGGCGAGCGCCAGGCCCAGGACGTGCGCCTCGACGACCAGTCCAGCGTGGCCATCACCCAGGCCAGCGTCCAGGCAGCCTTCCGGCGCGGCAACGTCATCATCATCGGCCGCGGCGGGCAGGCCATCCTGCGCGGGCGCAAGGACGTGCTGCACGTGCGCATCGTCGCCCCCATCCAGCAGCGCATCGCCCGCCTGGTGGACGAGCAGTTCACTTCGTACGATTCCGCCGCCCAGATGATCAAAGCCCACGACCGCGCCTCGCAGGATTATCTGAAGCACTATTACGACATCGACTGGGACGATCCCCTGCTTTACCACCTGGTCATCAACACCGGCCTGTGCTCGGTCGAAATGGCCGCGCATTGGATCCAGTTTGCCGTGCAGGTGATGCACCTCGAATAGCCGCAAGTTATGGCTTTTAGCGTTTAGTTTTTATCTGTTTACCCGCCCCTACCTTTGCCGGTCTTGGTGGGGAAGAGGGCAAGCGACTGGTTGCCTGCTCCATCCATCATATCAGTGATGTCATTGGCTCTTTGGTATATATTAAATGGCTATGCGCATAATATTACATGCTGGTAGAGATATTTTTTAGAAAATTACCAAAAACCAACCGCTAATCGCCAAACGCTATCTCCTAACGGCTGTACCTGTTGGTTTGACAACCACCCAGGGGTTGCATATAATTTTCCTGTGCTGAAGGCTCGGCATTTATTTTCCAGCATTCAGGCGTGTTCGTTAATAATTCTCTCTAAGGAATGGTTTTGAAAAAATTCGTTCCCATAGCCCTCGGGCTTTTCTACCTTGCGGCTCTCTTGTTTGGCCTGATCCTTTTGATCAAGCCGGGTGCATCGCTCTTTTATACCAAATACGCCATCGATCCAGCCGCTATTACTGAGCTGGCGGATTCAAATCTGCTCGTTTTTGATATTGACACCGACCTTTACAATCCCGACTCGTTAATTTTGTACGAAAACGGCGTGGAAATGGAACCGGCCAACGCAACGGCCGTGGTTTCGAGCAAGCAGACCGGCATCTTCGCCATCATTGAGATCGGCAGCCGCTTCATCACCATCTCCTTCCTCCCCAACCAACCCGCCGCGGACTACTCGATTTTCATCCGGCCAACCCTGCTAACCAGCGCCACCGGCGCCATCCTCGTTGCGGTTTTGCTGCTCGGGCTGGGTGCTTTTCTCATTTATTGCCTGCGCGACTCACAAAGACGGTCATCTCTGTTGGGTTCGCCATTGGGCATCCTCACACTCTGGTTCAGCCTCTTCAACCGCCCGCCCAGCCCAAACGCCGCCGCTGAAAGGCGTCTCTGGTTGCAATCGGCTGCCAACGTGATCCTGTTGGCGTTCGTTTACATCCTCATGGAATGGATTTTCATGGTCACCAAGGCATCCTTCATGGATGTGCTGGGCTGGGGGGAGAAGGTCCGCATCCTGCTGTTGGCCGCGTTGCCTGGAATGATCGGGGGGCTGCTGGCTTTGGCAGCCATTTTTATCCTGCAGCAATTGCTGGCAAGGGTCTTCCCCCGCGCTGTGAGGTACATCCGGCACATCCCGGCTGCTTTCCTGGCCAGCTGCCTGGCGCTCATCCTGCTGGATAATTTCACCTACACCGTTTTTCGATTCGGCGTGGTCTCCTCGCAGAACCTGGTACGGGGACTGTATGGGCTGCTGTTTGTGGGCATGTTTGTAACCATGCTGCGCAAATTTTCCGCCGCCGCACCCAATTTCTTCTCCCGCCTGCTCGCATGGGGTCTGCTCAGCGTGTCGATCCTCCTGGCCGCGGACTCCTATCAGAATCAGAACGTCCAACGGGTTCAAGAAAGGCAGGCTGGCGGCCTTGAGGTTCAACCCAATATCCTATTAATCAGCTCCGACGGGCTGAACGCCGAAAACATGTCGGTTTACGGCTACGAACGCGACACCACACCTTTCCTGCGCGAATTGGCCAAAACCTCGCTGGTGGGCGGAAACCATTTCACCAATGCCGCCCACTCCATGGGCTCTGAAACCGCGCTGTTGACCGGAAAATCCCCCTTCACCACCCGCGTCCTCTATCCGCCCGACACACTCAAAGGGGTTGACAAGTATCAGCATTTGCCTGGCCTGTTGCGGCTCGACGGTTACCGCTCGGTCGAAATCGGCGTCGACTATTATGTCGATGCCACGCAGATCGATTTTCAAAATGCTTTCAGTGAAATCAACTGCAACAAGATTGAGAATGGATCACCGCTGCAGCGGTTGAAAGATTACGGCTACGGTGACTCACTCTACCTGCTGGATGAGATCTATCAACGTATCGTCAGCCGCCTGGCGCACATCTTTTTTATCCAGGAGATGGTGAACCCGCTCACGCAGGTACAACAGTCTGCTTCATTCGTTGCCACCGACGCCGATCGACTGGCCTGCCTGAACCAATATCTGGATGAGGTCAAATTGAGCGGCCAGCCTTTGTTTGCCCATGTTCACCTGATGGGAACCCACGGCGATTTATTCTATCCAACTGAGCGGGTGTTTTCCGTCGGGCAGCAACAAGATCAGGGATGGATGACTGACTTCTACGATGATGCCATCCTGGAGTTTGACCGCCAGGTGCAGCAACTGGTGACCCGCTTGATCGAAACCGGCAAGTATGACAATACGATTCTGATTATTTATACCGACCACGCGCAGGGTTATCTGCCCCAACCGCGCATTCCATTGATCATCCATTTCCCTGCCGGGGAGTTCGCCGGGGTATTGAGTGGAAATTCGCAAAACATGGATATCGCGCCGTCGTTGCTCGATTACATGAACATGCCGATCCCCGACTGGATGGAAGGGACTTCGCTGCTGCAGCCGGTTGATCCATCCCGCTTGATCATCGCCGGCGGGACGAATGAAACGACTCTGCTGAGCACGGGGTACTTTGCTATTTCAGAGGAAATGCGCAATCCGCCATTCTACCAGTTCAGTTACATCTCCATCGTGCAATGCCAGAACTGGTACACCATCAACCTGGCCAACCTAAAGATCAAGACTGGGCAGGTCGAAAGCGCGGTTGCGCCGTGTGCCACCCGACCCGCCACACAGCAGGAAGTGCGCCAACAGGTGGGCGCCTGGTTAAGTGAGCGCGGTTACACGATTCCTGATGGCTGGTGATCCGTCCCCCCGGCGCTTCCCTCCAGCTCCAGCAGCCGGCGCTTGCGCCATAAACCGCCGCCGTAACCGGTCAGCCCGCCGTCCGTGCCGGTCAGGCGGTGGCACGGAACCAGGA
>JAPKMQ010000349.1 GCA_026645875.1 Longilinea sp. | reverse complement strand
AGCACAATCACCGTGGCCAGCACGCCCAGGAACTCGATGGCCGGCAGAAAGATGAAGGACAGATTCATCGCGCTGATGTTAGCATCCCGGTTGGCCTCATTGACCTGGTTGAAGCGCTCGCGGGTGGTGTTTTCCTGCCCGAAGGCCTGGATGACGCGCACGCCGGAGATATCCTCGGCCAGGTCGCCGACCACTTTGGCCACCGAGGTGCGCGTGCGCCGGAAGGCCCCGCGCGCCCGGCTGGAAAACCACCAGGTGGCCAGCACCATCAACGGCAGCACCGTGAAGGCCAGCAGCGCCAGGTAGGGGCTCATCGATAACATGATGGCCACGATGCCCGCCAGCACCAGCACGTCGCCGATCAGCGTGATGACGCCCTGCGAGAGCAGTTCGTTGATCGCCGCCACATCGTTCATCACGCGCGAAACGGTCACCCCGACGATGTGCGTATCGTGATAGCCCAGCGAGAGCTTTTGCAGGTGCGCAAACAGCTCGCTGCGCAGGTTGGCCAGCACGCGCTGCCCCACCCACGAGAGCAAATACTGCTGGGCGGCGGTCGCGCCGTACAACACGGAATAGGCCAGCGCTGTGTAAACCGAATAACGGATCAATTCGCCGCGGTCGGCGTTGGTGATGGCCTGGTCGATGGCCAGCTTGAGCAGGTACGGCGTCAGCAGCGTCAGGGCGGTGATGGCCAGCATGGTGAACACCGCCAGCGTCATTTGCCGCCGGTAGGGCCGCAGATAATCCAGCATGCGCGTCACCACGCGTTTGTTGAATACCGCCCCGCGCCGGTCTTCCTCGCCGCCCGAAAACGAATCCAGCGCGCCGCGCGGGCCCATGCCGGGATTGGAAACGCCAATGCCAAATCCCATTACGCCCTCCCCTGGCCCTTCAACTGCTGCTGGCAGATGCTGGCATACAACGGCGACGATTTGAGCAGTTCGGCATGCTGGCCGCGCGCCGCGATGCGCCCCTTCTCCAGCACCAAGATCAAGTCGGCGCGCTGCACCGTGCTCAATCGGTGCGCAATGACGAACGTGGTGCGCCCCTGCATCACCCGTTCCAGTGCCAGTTGAATGCGGTGTTCGGTTTCCGAATCAACGCTCGAGGTGGCATCGTCCAAAATCAGGATGCGCGGATCGGTCAACAGTGCGCGCGCGATGGCCAGCCTCTGCTTTTGCCCGCCCGAAAGCGTCACGCCGCGCTCGCCGACCGCGGTGTCGTAGCCGTTAGCCGACTGCACGATAAAATCGTGCGCCTGGGCTGCCTGCGCCGCCGCGATGATCTCGTCTTCGCTGGCGTCTGGCCGCCCAAACGAAATGTTCTCGCGGATCGAGGCCTCAAACAGGGTGGTTTCCTGCAGCACCATTCCGATTTGCCCGCGCAGCGAGGCCAGCGCCACCGCGCGGATGTCGGTGCCGTCGATTGTGATGCGCCCCTCGGTGGGGTCGTAGAAGCGCGGAATCAGGTTGACGATGCTGGTCTTGCCCGAGCCGGTCAGTCCCAGCAGCGCCACCACCTGGTTGGGTTGCGCTTCAAATGAGATCTCGCGGAGCACGCGGTTCTGGCCGTAAGCGAAGGACACGTTTTCAAAGCGTACCCGGCCTTCCGTCACCGCCAGCGCGGCCGCGCCGGGCTGCTCGCGCACCTCCGGCACGGTGTCCAGGATCTCAAAGATACGCTCGGCTGAGGCAGATGCCATGGCAATGGCCGGCAGGATCATGCCCAAAAAGCGCACCGGCGAAACCAGTTGCCCCATGTAGGTGGTGAAGGCCACCAATTCGCCGATGGTTAATTGCCCGTTGATGACCAGCATGCCGCCATAGAGCAGGATGCCCACGCTGCTGATGTTGGCGATCCACTGCAACAGCGGCATGTGCACCGACTGCAGCCGCGCCGAGGAGGATGCCAGTTCAAACCAGCGCTGGTTTTCAACCTCGAAACGCTCGATTTCTTTTTCTCCCTGCGCGAAGGTTTTCACCACGCGTGCGCCGCGCAGGTTTTGCTCCACGCGGGTGGTCAGCACCGCCAGCTGCTCTTGAATCATGCGCGAGAGCGG
>JAPKMQ010000348.1 GCA_026645875.1 Longilinea sp. | reverse complement strand
TGTATCCCAACCCGTTCATCCACACCACCACCACGGGCGGCGGTGCGCTGGCGTGCAGCGCGGCCATCGCTGCGCTCAACGTCACCCTGCGCGAGCGGTTGTGGGAAGCAGCCGCCGAGAAGGGTAATTACCTGATCCCCAGGCTCGAGGCATTGGTGGAGCGTTACCCTGACCTGCTCGCGAAAATTACCGGCAAGGGCCTGTTAATCGGGGTGCATTTTAAGAACGGCGAAATTGGCTACCGTGCAGCGTCGGGTTTGTTCAAACGCGGCGTGCTGGTGGCCGGAACGTTGATCAGCGCCACCACCATCCGCATTGAACCACCGCTGGTAATTTCCTACGCAGAGCTGGATGAAGTGCTCCAGCGTCTGGACGACACGCTGCAGGAAGTGCAGCGCAGCCTGTAATCCGGTTTTTTTGTCTGCTGGGAGAGTGTGCCATGGGACTTCCACAAAATGAAGTGACCACCATTGTAATCTTGATTGTAGTGTTCTTCGTGGTGCGCATGTTGATCGGCTATCTTGCCTCGCGCAAGGTGAATTCCACAACCGATTACATTGTCGCCGGCCGCCGTCTGCCCATCTACCTGACCGGTGCATCCATCATGGCCACCTGGTTTGCCGCTGAAACGCTGATGGGCGCCAGTTCCACCGCCTACCAGTACGGTTTCCAGGGCGTGGTGTTCGATCCGTTTGGCGCGGCGTTGTGCCTGTTCCTTTCCGGCTTTTTCTTCATCCGCTTGATGCGCCGCGGCCGCTACCTGACCATCATCGATTTCTTTGAACGCCGCTTCGGCAAGCGCATGGCACTGGCGGGTTCGTTGATCCAGATGGTCACCTACTTTGGTTGGACGGCGGCGCAGATCGTGGCCGGCGGCAACATCGTGCACGCGCTGTTCGGCTGGCCGGTGGCAGCGGGCATGCTGCTGGTGGCCATCATCGTGATTTCCTACACCATAATGGGCGGCATGTGGGCCGATACGCTGCTCGATTTCATCCAGATGTTCCTCACGGCCGGCGGCATCACGTTGATCTTTGTGAGCGTGTTAAACGCAGTGGGCGGCTGGGAGGGGCTGGCCGCCAATGGCGGTTCGCTGTACGTATCCAAGCCGTTCACGCTGATGCCCATTGACGGCGAAGGTTACCTGGGTTACCAGGGCGGCCTGGGTTGGACCTACTGGCTGGGCGCGTGGATGGCGCTGGGCCTGGGCTCAATCGCCGCACAGGATCTGATGCAGCGTTCGATGTCGGCGCGCAACGAATCGACCGCTGTGCACGGCACTTACCTGGCTTCGATTCTCTACCTGGTGTTCGGGGTGCTTTCGCCATTGATCGGCATCGCCATGTTCGCGATGAATCCCAATATTGCCCCGGAAGCCTCCGAGTTCCTCCTGGTGACCGCGGCCACCGACCATCTCTCGCCGGTGCTGGCAGGTGTGTTCATCGCGGCGTTGTGCTCGGCGTTGATGAGTACCTCCGATAGCTCCATCCTGGCAGGCGCATCGGTTTTCACCGAAAATATCCTGCCTCATTTCACCAAGGGCAAGATGACCGATAAGCTGCAACTGCGCTGGACGCGCATCATGGTGCTGGTGATCGGGCTGATGAGCCTGGCGATTGGCTTGTGGGCGGAGACGATCTACAAGCTTTCGGTGTTCGCCTGGACGATCATCCTGGTGGGCATGTTCGCGCCGTTTGCATTCGGCATGTACTGGAAGAAGACCAACCAGTGGGGCGCGCTGGCCGGGTTTGCAGGGGGCTGGATTTCCTGGCTGATTACGCTGCCCATCCTGTACCCGACCACCCTGGAAATCAACGCCGGGGATGCCGAACTGGCCATCTGGGATGCCACTTACATCGGCTCGGTGCCTGCCTTCCTCGTTTCTGTGGTTTTGGTGGTGGTGGTTTCGCTGTTGACGCAAAAGATCGATGTGCCCAAACCGCTGGCGGACGTGGATGGCAAACCGATGGCGTTCGAGAAGCGCCTGGGCATTCTGCCGCTCAAGGATGCGCTGCGCAAGCTGCGCCCGGACGAGGTTGAACGTGAGGAGTTGCCGGATGCAG
>JAPKMQ010000347.1 GCA_026645875.1 Longilinea sp. | reverse complement strand
ATCCGGCCGGTGGTCGCCGCGCTGCGCGAGTTCTTTGGCTCCAGCCAGCTCTCACAGTTCATGGATCAGACCAACCCGCTGGCCGAGCTGCGCCACAAGCGCACACTTTCGGCATTGGGCCCTGGTGGTCTCCGCCGCGAACGCGCCGGCTTCGATGTGCGTGATGTGCATCACTCGCACTACGGCCGCATTTGCCCCATCGAAACGCCTGAAGGCCCGAACATCGGTTTGATTGGCCGCCTGGCGTCCTACGCGCGCGTCAATGAATACGGTTTCATTGAAACGCCTTACCGCCGTGTGCTGCGCAACCTGGCCAGCGACGACCCGCGCCTGGAAGACCGCAAGGTCCGCGAGGAGTTGGTTGACGCGGAGACCGGCGAGGTGATTGTCCGCAAAGATGAGCGCGTCACCGCCAAAATGCTGCCCGCGATTCAAAAGCTCAATCGGGCAGCCATCTCGGTCACGCCGTTCGTTTCTGAGGAAGTTGAATACCTTTCTGCAGACGCGGAAGATAAATTCGTCATTGCGCAGGCCAATACGCCCGTCAACGAATACCACGAAATGGATGCCGAGCGCATTTCCTGCCGCCATCATTCCGACTTCGTCGTCACCACCGTGGACGCGGTCAATTATATGGATGTCGCCCCGCACCAGGTGGTGGGCATCAGCGCATCGCTGATCCCGTTCCTGGAGCATGACGACGCCAACCGCGCCCTGATGGGCTCGAACATGCAGGCCCAGGCCGTGCCCCTGGTCGAGCCGGACATTCCGCGGGTTTCGACGGGCATGGAAGCCTATGCCGCGATTGACTCTGGGCAGGTAGTGGTTGCCGAAGAAGACGGCGACGTGCTCTCAGTCACCGGCCGGCAGATCACTGTGCGCACCGAACACGGATTGCGCGTTTACAACCTGCGCAAGTACCAGCGCTCCAATCAGAGCACTTGCATCGACCAGCGTCCCGCGGTCACCAAGGGCCAGCGCGTTCACAAGGGTGACATCCTGGCGGATTCATCCTCTACGGTGAACGGCAACCTGGCGCTTGGCCAGAACGTAGTGGTTTCGTTCGTCTCCTGGGAAGGCGGCAACTTCGAAGATGCGATTTTAATCTCCGAGCGCCTGGTGGAGGACGACCGCTTCACCTCAGTCCATATTGAAAAGTACGAAGTGGAAGCCCGCGATACCCGCCTGGGCCCCGAAGAAATCACCCGCGACATTCCGAATGTCGGCGAGGATGCGATCAAGGACCTGGACGAACACGGTATCATCCGTATCGGCGCTGAAGTGGGCCCGAACGACATCCTGGTCGGCAAGATTACGCCGAAGGGCGAAAAAGAACTCACCCCCGAAGAGCGCCTGCTGCGCGCGATCTTTGGTGAGAAGAGCCGCGACGTGAAGGACACTTCGCTGCGCATGCCGCACGGCGAGCGCGGCAAGGTGGTGGACGTCAAGGTGTTCACCCGTGAAGACAACTCCGACCTTTCGGCCGGTGTGGATATGATGGTGCGCGTCTCGGTGGCACAGCTCCGTAAGATCACCGCGGGTGACAAGATGGCCGGCCGCCACGGCAACAAGGGCGTGGTTTCGCGCGTCATTCCGGTTGAGGATATGCCCTTCCTGGATGACGGTACACCGGTGGATATCATCCTCAACCCGTTAGGCGTTCCGGGCCGTATGAACATCGGCCAGGTGCTGGAAGTACACTTGGGCTGGGCGGCGCTGCGCATGGGTTTCCGTGCGGTGACCCCGGTCTTTGACGGCACCAACGAAATTGAAATTGAAGCTGAACTCGCGCGCGCTTGGATGATGGACCGCGGCTGGAAATATGCGGTTGATCAGGCCTGGGATTGGCTTAAGGGCCAGGATTACGATCCTGAATCGATCAAGGACGATGACGAAGTGCGTTTGCTCTTCCTGGAGCAATGGCTGGCGGATGAAGAATACGATGTCTACCGCCTCTCCACGGATGAGACCTACGCGCGCCGTGTGGTCCTGGAAAAATGGCTGAAGGTCAACGACTACCAGCCTGCCGACCTCCTGCACTATGAATCCGCCAAGATCGGATCGC
>JAPKMQ010000346.1 GCA_026645875.1 Longilinea sp. | reverse complement strand
ATGCGTACCTCCAGCTCTTTCAGGCTGAAAGGCTTCTTCACGTAATCGTCCGCGCCGGCCTCAAAACCTCGCAGCAAGTCCTCCTCCGAGGTCATTGCTGTCAGCATCAGCACCGGGACCTCGGAGATCTCGCGCAATCGCAAGCAGGTCTCATAGCCATCCAGATCCGGCATCATGATATCCAGGACAATCACATCCGGGTGCAGTCGGTAGGCCAGTTTCAGCCCCTCGGCTCCGGTGAGGGCGGTAATCACCTCGTATCCTTTGGCGTGAAAGCTTTGCCAACGAATTCAAGGTTGGATCATCGTCGATGACAAGGATGCGCCCTTTGCCCATAGAGACTCCTGGTGCCCGATTACGCTCGTTTATTATCAAATTTCAAATGATAGCTTTAGCCCCGCCAACGGTCGAACCCATGGATGACAGTGTCTCTACGGTCAGGCTATCTTCCCCGCCCAATTAACAAAATACCGGCCTGTTGGCCGGTTTCGCCTTTGCTCCCCGAAGACCTGGCTGCTTGATAATCAGCCTGGCGACCAGAAAGTGCTTCGGATCTAAGCTCCCACAGTATGCCTCTGCTATTCCATTGGCACGAGCCATTTATTACAAATTCTTAAAATAGATTATCACATTCAAATAAAAAGTCAAGTATTCATTACAATTCCCTGCAATTCTTTGTCTTCTTCGATCATTTCGATCATTAATCGTAGTGCCCACAACGATGAGCCGTTTTGTGTTGCGAACTATCCTGCTCTAATGTATAGTAGAATATGTTTTCCCCGGTCATGGTTTGGTAAATGGACAAGCTTCCACCCATCATCCGCACGAAAATCATCCTTCCCAGTCGGCGCGCGGAACTATTGACTCGCCACCGGCTGTTAAACGCACTCACAGACCTGATGGACCGCCGCCTGATCATCATCGCGGCGCCTGCCGGCTACGGCAAAACCAGCCTGCTGATTGATTTTTCCCACCAGGTGGAATGGCCGGTGTGCTGGTACGCGCTGGATCCGCTTGATCAGGATCTTTTCCGGTTTGCCGCTTATCTCATCTCATCTCTGCAAGTTCGCTTTCCTGGATTTGGTTCTTCCGCACTGCAAACGCTGGAAAATCTCTCCCAGGAACAACCCAACCTGGATTTGCTGGTTGCGGCCATTGTCAATGATGCGTATGAACACATCGACGAACACTTCATCCTCGTGCTCGACGATTTCCACCTGGTAGATAGCAGCAAACCGGTCAACCAATTTATCAACCGATTTTTGCAGGATATGGACGAGAATTGCCATATCATCACGGCTTCCCGCACCCTGCTCACCCTGCCCGACCTGCCGTTGATGGTTGCCCGCTCGCAAGTGGGCGGCTTAAGCTTTGAGGAATTGGCCTTCCTGCCAGCTGAAATTCAGGGCTTTTTTCTGCAGAACCAGCATGTCGCCATCCCCGACAGCCAGGCCGAAGACTTGGCCCGCCAAAGCGAGGGCTGGATCACCGGCCTGTTGTTATCCGCACACATGGCCGGGCAGGAAATGGCCGACCGGCTGCGGACAGCGCGGGTTTCGGGCATTGGACTTTATGAATACCTGGCGCAACAGGTGCTGGAACAGCAACCAGAAGATGTTCAACTCTTCCTGCTGCGCACTTCGTTGCTGGAAGAATTCGACGCGAAATTGTGCGAAGAGGTGATCAGCAAACCATTGGGGTTTTCAAAGGTGCCCTGGGCAAAGTTGATGAATTACACCCTGCGCAGCAACCTGTTCATCCTTCCTGTGGATCCGGAGGGGCTCTGGCTGCGCTATCACCACCTCTTCCGCGACTTTCTTCAAGCGCGCATTCAACGCGACCGCCCGGATGAGGCCATGGCCATTCAAATTCGCCTGGCAGCAGTTGCGCTTGAACACTCGGAATGGGAACGCGCCTACCGCTTGCTCCAGCACACCGGCAACCAGGACGCCCTGGCAGATCTGGTCGAAAAGGCCGGCTCAACATTGATTTCCAACGGTCGGCTGAATCTATTGAATGATTGGCTGGAGGCAGTCCCGCCAGAGTTATTTCAGCAACGGCCAATCCTGATGTCTGTGCAGGGTGCTGTGGCGATCATGAAGAAGACCCCGCGGG
>JAPKMQ010000345.1 GCA_026645875.1 Longilinea sp. | reverse complement strand
GGCGAGGATGGGCTGATTGTGCCGGTGCTAAAAAACGCCGATGATCTCTCCTTGCTGGGTCTGGCGCGCAGCATCAACGACCTGGCCGCCCGCGCCCGCGCGCGCAAACTCCAGCCCGACGAAGTCAAGGGCGGCACCTTCACCATCACCAACCACGGCATCAGCGGGTCGCTGTTTGCCACACCCGTGATCAACCAGCCGCAGTGCGCCATCCTGGGCGTGGGCGCGCTGCAAAAGCGCGTGGTGGTGATTGAGGATGCCATTGCCATCCGCCCGATGATCTACATCTCGCTAACTTTCGATCACCGCATTCTCGATGGCGCATCCGCGGATGGGTTCCTGGCAAAAGTGGTGGCAACACTCGAAAAATGGATATAATCACCCCAGCGAAAAATTGAAATGACGGGTTCGGACAGTAGAGAGGAACGTATGAGCGAATATGATGTTGTCGTAATTGGCGCGGGTCCCGGTGGTTACGTAGCCGCCATCCGGTCGGCGCAGCTTGGTCTGAAAACAGCAATCGTTGACAAGCAGTGGTTGGGGGGTGTCTGCCTGAATGTTGGCTGCATCCCCTCAAAAGCGCTGCTGCGCAACGCCGACATCGCGCACACCCTGCGTGAACGTGGCAAAGAGTTTGGCTTCTCGTTCGAAAACTTGAAGCTCGACTACGAAGTCGCCTTCAAACGCAGCCGCGATGTTTCCGGACGGTTAACGCGCGGGGTGGGCTTTTTGATGAAGAAAAATGGCGTGGATGTCTACCTCAACAGCACCGCAAAACTGACCGCCAAAGATACCCTCCAGCTCACTGGCGGCGATGGCAAAACCCAGGAATTAAAAGCAAAGAACATTATCCTTGCTACGGGTGCGCACGCCGCCATGATACCCGGCCTCAAAGCCGATGGCGAGAAAGTGCTGACTTACCATGAAGCCATCTTGCAAAACCGCGTGCCCAAATCGGCGATCATCATCGGCGCGGGCGCGATTGGCGTGGAGTTTGGCACAGTGTGGAGCGATTACGGCGCGGACGTGACCATTGTCGAAATGCTGCCGCGCATCCTGCCGCTGGAAGACGAAGAAGTCAGCAATGAACTTGCGAAAATTTTCACCAAGCGCGGCCTCAAATTGATGACCGGCACAAAGGTGCAAAAGGTCGAGACGACGGACAGCGGCGTGAAAGTGACCGTAAGCAGCGGCGAGACAGCGCAGGTGCTCGAAGCCGAGCAGGTGCTGGTAGCCATCGGGTTCAAGCCGAACTCCGCCGACCTGGGTTTGCAGGAAGTCGGTGTGGAAATGAGCGAGCGCGGTTTCATTAAAATTGATGCGCGTATGGCAACCAACGTGCCAGGTGTCTGGGCAATCGGCGACGTGACCGGGCAACTGCTGCTGGCGCACGTGGCTTCGGCGCAGGGTATAGTCTGCGCGGAAAACATCGCCGGAGTTGAAACCATTGAGCTGGATTACGCCATGATGCCGCGCGCCACCTACTGCCATCCGCAAGTGGCCTCGTTTGGCTACACCGAGGCACAGGCCAAAGAAAAAGGCTATGAGGTCAAGATAGGGCGCTTCCCCTTCCAGCCCAACGGCAAGGCGCTCGGTCTGGGCGACTACCAGGGCTTTGTCAAGATCATCACCGACGCGAAGTACGGCGAAATCCTCGGCGCGCACATGATCGGTCCGGACGTGTCAGAACTGCTGCCCGAGCTGACCCTGGCGCAGCGCATGGAGCTGACCACCGCGGAGATCGCGCGCAATGTCCACGCTCACCCGACGCTAAGCGAAGCGGTGATGGAAGCCGCCGAAAGTGCGGAAGGCCACGCGATTCATATTTAAAACGCAAGAGGCGGATCCCCCATCCGCCCCTTGCTGAGGCAAGCGTTGCCTGCCATAAACCGAGGTCTGCCAGGAACCTCGATCATTCCATAAAATATTGTTTCGTGGAGATACCCTTTTCCGGTGGAAAGGGGTATCTCCGGTTTGCTGCAACATCACCATTATGGCCGATAACGGCGATGTATTCGCCGGGTTGGTAAGTTTCTGTTACCTGAAATCAGTATATAACCAAAAACTAACCATGCAGAAAATTGTCACAAATTTGGTGGAGCGATTTGATTTCTGCTATAATCCCCCTTCGGAAAGGTGA
>JAPKMQ010000344.1 GCA_026645875.1 Longilinea sp. | reverse complement strand
GTTGGTGGCCTACACCGCGGTCACCCTGTGGGTGCTCGGGCGCATCCAACGCCTGGCCGTGCCGCGCTGGGCGGCCGAGCGCCAGGCCGGCAGCGAGCTGTACGGCTTCATCGAAGAACGTATCAGCGGCGCCGAAGAGATCCGCGCGGCGGGGGCCGAGGCGCATACCCTGCGCCGCTTATATGCCCTGATGCGTGTTTTCACCACGCGCGCACGCACGGCGGCGGTGGTCTCTGGCCTGGCCTATCAACTGACCCACCTGGTCTATGCTGTCGGCTACGCCGGTGGATTGGTGGTGGGCATTTACCTCTTTCAACAGGGCGCGGCCAGCCTGGGCAGCGCTTACCTGATCACCTACTACATCACCATGTTGGCCGACCCGCTGCAATCCATTCGCGAACAGGCGGAAGATTTTCAGAAGGCGGCCGCTGCTTTGCAGCGCATCGACGACCTGTTGGGGTGGCAGCCGCAGGTGGCCGACCCGCCAGGCCTGGTGCAGCCCTTGCCGGGCGGCGCGCTGGAGGTGGCGTGCGAGCAGGTCTCTTTCCATTATGAGGAAGACCAACCAGTGCTGCACGCGGTCAGCTTCACCATTCGCCCTGGGCGGGTGTTGGGCATTCTGGGGCGCACCGGCAGCGGCAAATCGACCCTCACCCGCCTGCTGTTTCGCCTGTATGACCCGCAGCGCGGCAGCGTGCGACTGGGTGGGGTGGACCTGCGCGAAACGAGTGTGGCGGATGTGCGCCGGCGGGTGAGCATGGTCACCCAGGATGTGCAGCTCTTTCAGGGCAGCGTGCGCGAAAACCTGGCTTTTTTTAACCCCGAAATTTCCAGCACCCGCCTGCAAGAAGCACTGCATGCCCTGCACCTGGATGGGTGGGTAGATGCCTTGCCGCGTGGGTTGGATACACCCCTGGAGAGCGGTGGGCATCGTCTTTCGGCGGGAGAGGCGCAGTTGTTGGCGCTGGGGCGCGCTTTCCTCAAGGACCCCGGCCTGCTCATCTTAGACGAGGCTTCTGCGCGTCTCGACCCGTTCAGCGAAGCCCGCCTGGAGGAAGCCATCGATGGGTTGTTGGCCGGGCGCACGGGGGTGGTGGTGGCGCACCGCTTGAAGACCGTTGCCCGCGCCGATGACATCCTCATCCTCGAAGCCGGGCGCGTGGTGGAATACGGCCCGCGCGCCGCGCTGGCTGCCGACCCCGATTCGCGTTTCTACCGCCTGCTGCAAAGCGGGCTGGAAGAGGTGCTGGCATGAAGACCACCCTTTCCACCTGGAAGTTGAATGTGCGCCTGGTGCGCTACCAGTGGCGCGCCTACAGCCTGCACTTTGTTTTTACCGTCTTGCTGTTTATCGAACAGCTGGCCCCCGGGCTGATCGTCCGCGCCGTGTTCGACCGGTTGTCTGGGCAGGCAGCCGCGGCTCGTTTTTTGGGAATCGAAAGCCTGTGGGGGCTGGTGGCGCTCTATTTGCTGATCAAAGTGGCGCGCGTGCTGCTTTCCATCGGCTATGAATGGTACGGCATGACCTTTCGCCTGTTGGCCGGGTCGCTGCTGCGCGCCAATTTGCTGGCCGGCATCTTGCGGCGCGCGGGCGATCAACCGCTGCCGGTTGCGCCGGGCGAGGCGCTCAACCGCTTTCGACACTATGGCGATGTGGGCGAGGTGACCGACTTCCCCACCTGGATTCCCGACCAGGCGGCCAAGTGGGTCGCGGCGGCGATCGCGGTGGCGATTATGGCGTCGATTGACCTGGGCATTACCCTGGTGATCTTCTTGCCGCTGGTTTTCGTCATCTTCCTGACACGCTTGTTTTGGGGGCGCATCCTGGCCGGTTATCGCCAGGCGCGCCAGGCGGGCGATGAGGTATCCGGTTTTTTGGGCGAGGTTTTCAACGCCGTGCAAGCGGTGAAGGTGGCCGGCGCCGAACAGGCCGTGGCGGCGCACCTGGAGCGGCTCAACCAGCGGCGGGGTGCGGTGGAACTGCGCCTGACGTTCTTTCGCAGGCTGCTGGACGCGCTCAACAATGCGGCGGTCAGCTTTGGCATTGGGGTGATGCTGCTGATGGCCGGGGTGGCCATCCGCGGCGGGGGGTTCAGCGTGGGCGATTTTGCCCTGTTTGTCAGCTACCTGGCCTTTACCACCCAGGTGCCTTCTGAACTGGGC
>JAPKMQ010000343.1 GCA_026645875.1 Longilinea sp. | reverse complement strand
GGCCAACATAGCCCTGCACTTTGGTGCCGTTAATGAAGAATGTTGGCGTGGCTGAAACGCCCAGGCTGCGCCCGCGGGTCAAATCATCCAAAACCTGCTGGCGATAGGTTTTCCCGTTGAAACAACTGCGAAATTCACCCATGTCTAGCCCCAATTTCTCGGCGAAGGCAATCAGGCGCTTGTCGGCAAAATCGCCGGCATTTTCACTGTTCTGGTTGGCAAACAACACATCGTGGTACTCCCAGAATTTGTTCTGGTCGGCGGCGCAATAGGCTGCCTGCGCGGCGGATTTTGATTCACCATCGATTGCGTTTCCGTCCAAAAACGCGAATGGTGTGTAGGTGAAGTAGACCTTGCCGGTGTTGACGTAGTTTTCGATGATGGCCTGTTCTTCTTCATCCGCAAAAAGGCGGCAGTAGGGGCATTGGAAATCGCTGAACTCTTCCACTTTAATCGGTGCGGTCGGGTCGCCCATGGAATTGCGATCCACGTGATTTCGTTGCACAACTTTGCCATCGCGGATTTCGCCCACCGGGCCGCTGTTGACCGCAATCAGTACGACTACGACAGCAACTGCCACCAGCGAAATGATGCCCAACCAGATGTTCCGCTGGCGGGTCTGATTCCGCTTGCGCTTTTCTGTCAACTTCGTTCGAGTTTCATTTTTTCGGGCCATGCGTATATACCTCTATGTATGATGGTGTGTAGAAGTATTTTGCCATTAATTACCTAAAAAGTAAAGAAAGCGTTGCATTAACGCGGATAAACGAGCACCGGAAACTGATCGCCGGTGAAACTGAAACCCAGGCGCTGGTACAACGCCTGGGAACTGTGATTGTCGTGCTGTGTATTCACGGTGACAGACCAGATCCCCAACCGGTCAAGCCGATTCAGAAGGTCAAGCACCAACGCATATCCGAGTCCTTTTCCTTGCAATTCGGGCTGGACGGCCAGGCGCGCCAGATGGGCGTTGAAAGAGGTGGCCGTGCTGATCTGGTAGGCGACGATCTGGCCTTGAACTTCCATCAGGGTAGCGAAGGCGCTTAGTTCAAAGGCCTGGTTTAGACCAAGTTCTGATAGTTGCCACAACGGCTCGAAGGCCTGGTTGTCGATGCGGGTGACGGCGGGGATATCTTCGGGAAGAATCGGCCGGATGACGGCATCGGGAGGCAGGTTTAGGCCGGGAGGAAGTTCGCCGTTCCAGGAGAGCGTGACGATCTGCTGGTGGATTTGCCAGCCGTGCCGGAGCAGCAAGCGTTCAAACCAGTCATGCAGCGAGATAGCCGCCAGCGTGATGGGCGGCTTGAGGAAAGGCTGTTGGACTGCATGGTTTAGCAGATGTTCCCAGGCGGTATCGGGGTTGATGTGTGCGCCACTGGCGAAGAGGCGCACCCAGGCAACTGCAGGCGGATCGGGCGGGCAGGCAAACGCCGCCTGGATCATGCCGTCGCATTCCAGTATCCAGAACTCCGGTTCTCCCAGCCATTCCAGCGTTGAGCGCCAGTCCAGATGCCGGTGGACATAGCGCGCCTGGTTCAGGAAGAACGCCAGGTCGCTCGTGTCTTTTGACTGTGCCTGCCGGATGGAAAGAAGTTCTGTCATTGACATTTTAAAAGTTGCCTGCCGGTCAAGGCAGGCAAATTAAGATCGAGAAGAGCGGAATCAGGATCGGTTGGACATTTTACCGATCAGGCGCAGCAGGCCTTTCAGGATGCGGTCGACGAGGGAAAGGCTTTTCTTCTGGGCAAGGCCGTCCTGCATGGATGCCATGGCCTCGATGCGTTTGCCCTGATGCAATTGGATCGCGGAGATGCGTTGCAGCACCAGTGCGCGTAAATCACTCTCCCCAATTTTTTCAAACAAACCGGCGGACTGGCGGTAAAGGTCCATCGCGCGTTCGCGTTCTTTTAGATCTTCCAAGGCCGCCGCCATGTTGCCCAGCGCCATGCCCTGCCGGCGCAGGTCGCCCACGGCCGCAAACACCTGATCAGTGCCATCCGCCGCAGCGAATGCGCCTTTGGCATCGCCGGCCTTTAACAATGCGACTGACCGGTTATTCAAAGCTTCGGCAGCCAGGACATCTTCTTCCGCCAGCTTGTATAAGCGGGCGACTTCTTCGAACGAGCGGGCCGCCTGCTGGAATTCTTCTGCTTCGTACGCCGATTGTGCCT
>JAPKMQ010000342.1 GCA_026645875.1 Longilinea sp. | reverse complement strand
CCGGCGAAGAATACCAGCCGGTTTCGCACCAGGAGGAATAGCAGCCGCCGTAGGCCCATTTGAGCACGGCGGTGACCGGCTGAACCTGCGATTTGCCGACCACGGGCAGGTAGAGCGTGTTGCCGCCGGACTGCGCCGCGGCGCGCACGGCCGGCAGGAGCAGCGCCAGCGCGGAAAGCAACATGCACAGGCGCAGCAGGGCGGAGATTCGACGGGGAGTGCCGGGCGCGGGGGTCATGCGCCCATGGTAACACAGCGGCACGGAACGGCGGGCCGGCGGAAAGCGTCTATCGGCTTAAAAAATGGCGAGAAGGGTATGTGGGATGAGTAATGAGTGACGAGGGATGCGGTATTTGGTATGCGGAAGGGCGAAAAAATTGCGGATGGCTGATTTCTGATTGCGGATTGAAGAAGATACTGGGAGTTCGCACGCGATCGAATCAACGAACCACGCCAAATTATCCGCCCGGTTTGGTGAGGACGGCCTGGTCGAGGCGGCGGTGCAGCATGGAGGCCAGGGTGAGCAGGTCGAGGGCGTCGGCTTCGGGCAGCGGCCAGGCGGGGGCTTTGAATGTGGCGACCAGGTTCTTGAGCAACGCGCTGACGGCCAGGTGTTCGGCGCGCTCGGCTTCGCTGAGCAGGGTGTTGAAGGCCAACAGCGGGCCGATGCGCAGCCCAAAAGCGCCTTCGACCAGTTCGGCGCCCTCCAGGTTGAGGCCGCTCTTCTCGCGGATTTTCTCCTCGAGCGAGTGGACGGCTTCGTAGACGGCCAGGTAGCCGTGTTCGGCGAGCAGTTCGGGGGTGCAGCAGCGCAGCACGGCCGGGTGGACGCCACGGCGGGTCAGTTCGGCGCGCAGCCGGCGGGCACGCTCCTGACCGGCGCTGGTTTTGCGCGTGGAGGGCACCACCTTGAGCTTGCCGTCGGGATTGATCTGGTAGCCGTCCAGCCCCATGACAGCGTTCAACCGCTCGAGGCGGCGGGTGAAGAGGGCTTCGTTGTCATTGTAGCGGGCGGGGCTGAGCGCGGCCAGCACCAGCGCGGCGACGTTATTGCCGCAGCCATCAATGTCCTGCTGCTGGCGCAGGGCTTCATACAGGCGGTGGCGTTTGAGCACCGCCGGGTAGGGGTCAGAAAGGTTTTTTTCACGCAACAATGCGCCGATCTCCGCGCCGGACAGGCCGTCGTTTGGGTCGGCCAGCACGTCGCAGATGGCGGCAAGCTGTGAATCGGTGAAACTGGGCAAAATGGGCATGGCGCGGAATCCCCCTGGGTTGGTGATGATTCATTATACAACGGGATGAAAGGTCTGAGTTCTGTGTGATGAGTTCTGAGGAAGAAAGGTCAGGTTTTACCCAGCACACATTGACACAGAACTCATTACTAGAGGTACTTCTCGGCCAACGCGGCGATGGTCTTCCCAATGCTGATGGAGGCGGTGGCGGCAGGTGAGGGCGCGTTGAGCACATGGATCTGGCGCTCGGCCTCGCGGATGACGAAGTCGTCGATCAGGGCGCCGTCGGGGCCGAGGGCCTGGGCGCGCACGCCGGCGCCGCTGCGGCGCAGGTCTTCGTCGCGCAGGTCGGGCACCAGGCGCTGCAGCGCGCGGACGAAGGCGCGTTTGTAGAGCGAGCGGTAAATTTCGCCGATGCCCATGCGCCAGTATTTGAGCCCCATGCGCCAGAAGCCGGAGTAGGTGAGGAATTGCCACACGTCGGCAAGGGAAAACGCGCCCCACGAGTAGCCTTCGCGCTTGAAGGCGATGACCGCGTTGGGGCCGGCCTCGACGCCGCCGCGGGCCATGCGGGTGAAGTGCACGCCCAGGAAGGGGAAGCGCACGTCCGGGACGGGGTAGATCAGGTTTTTGACCAGGTGGTGCTTTTCGGGGACGATTTCGTAATATTCGCCGCGGAAGGGCATGATCTGCATGCCGGGTTCGACGCCGCACAACCGGGCGACCTGGTCGGAGTGCAGTCCGGCGCAGTTGATGAGCGTGCGTGCGGCGATTTCGCCCCGCGGGGTGGCGAGGATGAAGTCGCCGCCGGATTTTTGGAAGGCAGTGACACGCGCGCCGGTGAGGATCTCGCCGCCGCCGGCCTGCACGAGCTCGCCAAATTTGTTGTTGACCAGGGTGTAGTCGACGATGCCGGTTTGCGGGACGAACAGCCCGGCGAT
>JAPKMQ010000341.1 GCA_026645875.1 Longilinea sp. | reverse complement strand
TACCCGAGAGGAAGGCGTGCGTCTTCTCCACGCCGGTGTCCAGCACGGCCACCGTCTGGCCGGCCCCGGCGTAGCCGCTGGCCCAGGCCGTCGTCGCGCCGACCAGCACCGTACTTTCAGCCAGGGTCGGGGCGTCGGGCGTGTCTTCCTGCACCGCACTCACCCAACCCGAATCCATCGCGGCCTGCAACCCTTCGGCGCTCACGGTGACCGCCACCAGCGGAACGGTTTCAAAACGGTAGGGCTCGTTCAGCGCATAATCCGCAATCCGCTCCACCAGTGCCTGCTGAGCCTGCGCGATCCCCGCGCGCTGTGCGTCCACCGCGGCGGGGCCGGCCAGCAATCCTTCCGGTTGGAAGCCCGTGTTGAGCGTGAAAATGACGCGCAAACCGCCCTGCTGCTGCGCTTTTTCGACCAACGCGGCATAGGGGGCTGCTTGAAGCTGGCTTTGACGGCCCGTCGTTCCCGATTGGGCCGAAACACCGGCCGCGAACAGCAGATTGGCAAACAGGCTCGCCAGTACGATCCAGACAAACTTGCCTCTAAACATTTTCAACTCCTTTGATCAACGGTGTTGTATACATGACTCGCTTTACGGTGAAGATACAGACTCCAACCGGCTGCAAGCATCCACAGCCAGCCAAAATAATGCGGTACGCACGTCGCCGCGTTTGACCCAGTCACGAAAATCCCAGCCCTCCGGCGAAACCAGGTCGCCGCCGTACACCACCTGCCCGCAGGTGACGCCGCGGAACTGCGCCAGCGCGAAGAAGGCCGAGGCTTCCATTTCCACCACAATGAAGCCTTCCGCCGCGCGCCGGGCGCGCCGCGCCAGCGTTTCGCGGTAAAAGGCGTCCGTCGTCCAGCTCTTCCCCAGGCGGTAATCCACCTTACGGTCGCGCAGCGCTGTTTCCAGCGCAGCCACGGCCGTCGGGCTGGCATATGCCTCGCGCGAGGGTGGCAGGTAGTGATAGGATGTGCCTTCATCGCGCACCGCCGAGGTGATGACAACCGGGTGGCCCACAGCGATCTCGCGGTCCAGCACGCCGCAGCCGCCGCAGGCAATGAACTGCCGCCCCCCGGCTGAGATGGCCTCTTCCATAAAGCCCACCGCCAGCGGCGCGCCCACTCCTGGGTGCATCACCAGCAGACTGACATTGTGAAACTCCACCTGATAAACCGGGTTGGCGCCAGCCTCCGAGCGCAGATGCCCAACCACCTGCAACTCGCCGGACTGCTCCAGCGCGTCCAGCACTTCGCGGAAGAAGCACAGCACCCAGCGCTGCGGCAAATCCGGCGTATGCAGCGCTTCTTTCGGGTTAATGATGGCGTGTGGGTCCGGGTCAAATTCAAGCAGGGGGATGTGAGGGAATGCGTCAGGGAATGTCATCAGGCTGCCTTGTGAGTGAAATTAACGCGGTGGTTTTTCCAGCTCGCGCAGCGCGTCACGCGCGATCCAGCGCGCGCTGCTGGAGTTGATGTCCAGCATCTGCCGCGCGGTGGCCACGGCCCGCTCGCGCAGCGCCGGGTTGCGCTTGCCAATCTGGCGCAGCGCCCAGTTGACCGCCTTGCGCACGAAATTGCGTTCATCCGTCGCGTATTGCAGCATCAGAGGAAAATAGGGCTCAAAAGCCGCGTCCGGCAGATCCTTGCGGTGCACGGCCTGCACGGCCATCAACACGAAACCGGCGCGGCGCACGAATTCCTCCGGTCGATGGGGCCAGGCCAGCGCCATTTCAGCGGCCAGCGGGTGCGCGCCGAACAGATTCAAGCACACCTGGTCGCACACGTCCCAAGAGTCGAAATCTGCCGCCCAGGCTTCCATTTGCTCGCGCGTCAGCGCCTGCGGCTCGTCCACCAGGCTGGCCAAAATGCGCGCCTCGTGAATATTCGTCGCCCACAATTCCAACGCCAGGGCGTGGCTGCGCTGCCGGCCTTTGGCCAGCGCGCGCACCTGCGGCATCGAAACGCCCAGCTGCCCGGCGGCACGGATGCCGAAGCGCTGCTGGCCTTCCACGTTGCGCGGATCGGCCAGAGCGTTCAGCCGCGCCAGGATCTCATTCAGCGGCAGCGGCGGTTCTCTATACGGGGTCATAACCGATCCATTCGATGTCTGCGTAACTGGCAAAACGTTTGGCCATCACCTGCATAGCCTGCGGATTGCTGTCAATGAGGATGAAGCT
>JAPKMQ010000340.1 GCA_026645875.1 Longilinea sp. | reverse complement strand
CAGTTCCGGCAAAACCGCGATTAATCGTTCCGGGTGGGCCAAATGTTCCAAAACAGCAATCATCAAAATCGTATCAAACTTTCTGGAAACCGGGATGAGATCAATATCCGTGTCTAAGAATAAAAATGAATAACCTGGATACTGTTTCTTGAGCCAATGCACGATCTTAAGGTTATGCTCAATCCCCATATAATCTTCTCTTGCTGGTCCAAACGTCCGCACCACACTGCCATAGCCACAACCAATATCCAATATATCACCTGAAACATACTGGCGAATAGCTTTCATTCGCAGACGTTCCAGGTACTGTGAAACGCGAAGACTCATTCCGTTACTCGCCCAACTTGTCGGAATCGGAAGGATCTCTCAGTCGAAACAATATTTCTTCCATTATCTTTCGGTTCTTACTGATCAAATCCGCCACCAGCCCGATCAGCCAGGTTTGAAAACCGCTGATCAGCAGCACCGCCGAAACGATCATCGACTGCACGTGACCGCTGCCCTCGCCCTGGAAGAAGAACACCAGAAAGCGGATCAGCAATGCAGCGCCCAACAGGAAAAGCACCGTACCGATGATGGTGAACACGCGCAGCGGCCGGTACATCGTATAGGAACGAACGATGGTCACGCTGGAATGCATCAGGTAATCGCCCACGCCACGCATCAGGCGCGAGGGCCGGTGCGGCGGGTTGGTCTGGATGGGCACCGAGACCACCCTGGCATGCAGGTTGCCAGCCTGGATGAGCGTTTCCAGCGTATAGGAGTATTCGCTCAGCACCAGCGTGCGCATGGCCATGCGCCGCGTCATGGCGCGGAAGCCGCTGGTGGCATCGGGGATATCCAGCCCGGCCGCGCGTGAAACCACCCGGCTGCCCCAGGCCTGCAGGCGCCGCTTGAGCGGCGAGAACCAGGCGTTGGTCAGCACCCCACGGTCGCCCACCACCAGTTCGGCCTCGCCGCGCAGGATGGGCGCCACCAGCTTGGGAATGTCACCGGCCTCGTACTGGTTGTCGGCGTCGGTATTGACAATCAGGTCGGCGCCCAGCCGCAGGCAGGCATCCAACCCGGCCGCGAAGGCCATCGCCAGCCCGCTGTGATGCGGCAGGGTCATAACGTGATCAGCCCCGGCAGCTTTGGCGGCCGCAAGCGTGCCATCGCTGCTGCCGTCGTCAATCACCAGCACTTCCACCTGGTCCACGCCCTCAATTTGCCGGGGCAGCAATCCCAGCGTGTGCGGCAGGGTTTCGGCTTCATTGTAGCAGGGGATTTGGATGATCAGCTTCATGGAATATGGATCGAAACGGGCTCAACCGGCGTCTTAAGTATCAGCTCTGCAAGCGTTAGTATACCACGTCGCCCCATTGCAGATTTCTTTTCGGGCGGCGTAAACCGGCATATACTTGACAGTGCTGACCCCATGAAAAGGAGAATCTCGATGCGAACTTTCGCTCATTCGAAAAATTCACGTGCCGCATGGCTGGTAGTGGCCATCCTGGCGGTCGCCTTGACCGCTTGCCAGCCTGACCTGGTGACGAAGACGGTCGCCACACCTGAGCCATCTGCCACGCAACCTGCTCCCGCCGCCAGCGCCACGGTTGAACAACCCACTTCACCGCCGCAGCCCACACTCACGCTTGCGCCGCAGGCGCTCGGCGTGCCGCAACTGCTACGCGAAACCGCTGTGACTTATCCCTACCGCCTGGTCTGGTCTGGCGACGGCCAGCGGTTGGGCGTCTTTACTGAGGGCGGTTTCACCTTATTCAACGCGGACACGCTGGAGGTCCTGGCGACCCGCGTGCTGCAATCGCCGGCCTATGCCCTCGATTTTTCGCCGGATGGCAAGACCTTCGCCTTCACGCCAGACGGCCAGGCCGTCCAGCTTGAGGATCTCGACCAGGGTCAGGTGCTGCGAACCATCCAACCCGGCAGCACATTTCAACGCGCCATCTTCTCGCCGGACGGCCGTTGGCTGGCAATCGATTCGATGGAACAATGGGCTTACGCCCTCTGGGAGGTCGCCAGCGGACTGCCCGGCCCGGTGTTGACTGGCTTTGAAACCGCCGCGCCGGTTTACGCGGCCGATTTCAGCGCCTCGGGCAACAAGCTCATCTGGCACGCACGCGGCACCATCCAGGTGATGGACATTGCATCCGGCACGCTGGGACCGGTGATGGGCCACGAGGATT
>JAPKMQ010000033.1 GCA_026645875.1 Longilinea sp. | reverse complement strand
TTGCTCGCCGGCGTTCTTCAGCGAGTCGGCCGCCTGGCGCGCCTGCGCGCCGAAATCCCGCGCATCCAGTTCGCTCACGCCCTTTTGCACCGTGCTGCGGATGCCCTGTACGGCCGATTCCAGCCCGTCTTGAAGATTCTTCATGCTGGCGCGGGTCGTTTCGTCATTCACCGTGGTTTGAAAAGCAGCCGCCAGGCTTTCGCCCAGTTTCTGAAACTGACGTCCAACCTCCTGCCAGGAGGCATCGAAATCCGTGTCTTTGCGTGAATTTGGATCGCTCATATCATACCTCCATAATTTCTCCGCGCGCCACAAGGCGCGTCTGCGTAACTACGATTATAATCAAAATGGCCCTGCGCGAAACCTGTGATCATGGTCTGCGCGACGCAAGCGTTTGACGGGCCGCCATGGAAACGCCATGCCCGATTTACTCCACACCCTCCAGGGACATGATCTTGGCTTCCTTAAAATGGTGGCCGGCGCCTGGGGCATTGAATTGAATGCCCCCGATGCCTATACCGCCCTGCCGCAACTGGCTCAGGCGCTGCTCGACCGGGAAACCCTCGAAGAGCAACTGGAAAGCCTGCCCGCCGCGGCGCGCGCGGCGCTGGATGCGCTGCTGGAACAGGAAGGCCGCCTGAGCTGGGCGGTTTTTACCCGCCGCTTCGGCGAGGTGCGCACCATGGGCGCCGCCCGCCGCGACCGTGAACGCCCCGACCTGAAGCCCGCTTCGCCGGCCGAAGTGCTCTGGTACCACGCGCTCATCGGCCGCGCCTTCTTCAACGAACCGCCCGAACCCCAGGAATACGCCTACATCCCCGATGACCTGCTCGAACAGGTGCAGCGCTCCGCGGACCGCAGCCCGGCCCCGCTTGGGCGCAAGGCCACGGCTGCCGAACGCGCCCGCCCTGTTCCGGCCAACGACCGCATCCTGGACGATGCCTGCACGCTGTTGGCCGCCTTGCGCCTGGGCATGCCGCTCGAAACGCTGCCAGCCGGCCAGACCGGCATCCCCGCGCCGGCGCTGCTGGCGTTGCTGCAGGCCGCCAATCTGCTGGACGCCAACCACCAGCCCCTCGCTGACGCGGCCAAAGCCTTCCTGGAAGCCCCGCGCGGCAAGGCGCTGGCAATGCTGGCCTCCGCTTGGATGGGCAGCCCTGGCTTCAATGAACTGCGCCTGCTGCCCGGCCTGATCCTGGAAGGTGAGTGGAGCAACGATCCGCTGCTGGCGCGCCGGTTCGTGCTGGATCTGCTCAGCCACATTCCCCAGGACACCTACTGGAGCCTGCCGGCATTTGTCAACGCAGTCCGCGATAAGCATCCCGATTTTCAACGCCCGGCCGGCGATTACGATTCCTGGTTCATCCGCCAGGAGAGCACCGGCCAGTTTCTGCGCGGTTTTTCCAGTTGGGACGATGTAGACGGCGCATTGCTGCGTTACCTGATCACCGGCCCATTGCACTGGCTGGGCTTGCTGGACCTGGCCGGCCCGGCGGCCGGCGGGCAACCGACCGCCTTCCGCTTTTCCGCCTGGGCGGCCGCGCTGTGGCACGGCGCTGCGCCCGCGGGTTTACCGGCAGAGGACGGCAGGCTGAACATCCTGAGCAATGCAACCGTCACCGTCCAGGCATTGACGGCGCGCGCGCTGCGCTACCAGGTTGCCCGGTTTTGTGAATGGCTGGATGAGCGCGGGGGCGAATACCGCTACCGCATCACCCCGGCCTCGCTGGAACACGCTCGCCAGCAGGGCCTCAAAGCCGGGCACTTGCTCACCCTGCTGCGCCGGCACGCGCCAGCCGTCCCGCCCGCGCTGGCGCAGGCGTTGGAACGCTGGGAAGCGCAGGGCGTGCAGGTTACCATCCATCCGGCCGTGCTGCTGCGCGTCAGCTCGCCCGAAATCCTGGCCGCGCTGCGCCAATCCCGCGCGGCGCGCTTCCTGCGCGAAGGCCTATCGCCCACCGCGGTGTTAATCAACCCTGGCAGCGAAGAAAAGGTGCTGCTCGCGCTGGCCGAACTCGGCTACCTGGGCGAGATTGTCACCGGTTCGTGACCCCCGTGGCCGTGATTGTTGACAGCCATCCGGCAAATCCAGTACATTCGACCATCCAACCCCGGCCAAACGTTGTACTATAATGAAAAGCGTTAACCGGATGATCTCTATTATTCCAAATTGAGGTGCTTATGACTTCCCGACTGGATTGGATTCAGCAGGAAATTGACGGCCTGAAAGAAGCCGGCCTGTACAACCGCATCCGCACGCTCAGCTCGCCGCAGGGCGCCTGGCTGGTGGTGGACGGCAAACGCGTGCTCAATTTCTGCTCCAACAATTACCTGGGGCTGGCCAACGATCCGCGCATGGTGGACGCTGCCCGTAAAATCGTCGACCAGTACGGCGTCGGCCCGGCGGCCGTGCGCAGCATCGCCGGCACGATGGACCTGCACCTGGCGCTTGAACAACGGCTGGCCAAATTCAAGGGCGTCGAAGCGGCCATCACCTTCCAGTCCGGCTTCACCGCCAACCTGGCCACCATTCCTGTACTGGTCGGCAAGGAAGATGTCATCTTCTCGGATGAGCTCAATCACGCCAGCATCATCGACGGAGCGCGTCTCTCTGGTGCCAAAATCATCCGCTTTGCGCACGCCGACCCGGCCGACCTGGAGGCTCAGATCAACGCCGCCAAGGGCAGCTACCGGCGCGCGCTGGCCATCACCGACGGCGTGTTCAGCATGGACGGCGACGTGGCCCCATTGGATAAGATTTACGAGGTCACCAGCAAATACGACGTGATGCTGATGGTCGATGACGCCCACGGCGAAGGCGTGTTGGGTACCGGCGGCCGGGGCATCGTCGATCATTTCCACCTGCACGGCAAAGTGGACGTGGAAGTCGGCACGCTCTCCAAAGCCTTTGGCGTGGTCGGCGGTTTGGTGGCGGGCAGCCCGGCGGTGATCGAATGGTTGCGCCAGCGCGGTCGCCCCTTCCTGTTCTCCTCCGCGGCCACCCCGCCAGACGTGGCCGCCTGCATCGCCGCGCTCGACATCCTCGAAGCCTCGACCGAACTGGTTGACCGCCTGTGGGACAACGCGCGCTACTTCAAGACCGAGATGAAGGCGCTCGGCTTTGATACGGGCGTTTCGACCACCCCCATCACCCCCATCATGCTGGGTGAAGCCCCGCTGGCGCAGCAATTCAGCCGCGAATTGTTTGAGGAAGGCATTTTCGCCATGGCGCTTGGTTTCCCGACCGTTCCGCGTGGCAAGGCGCGCATCCGCGTGATGATTTCTGCCGCCCACAGCCGCGACGATCTCGACCAGGGTCTGCAGGCCTTTGCCCGCGTCGGCCGCAAGCTGGGCGTCATTCAATAAATTTTGACTCTCAACTGAAAACCGGGCATTCCAATGGAATGCCCGGTTTTTTAATCCAATTTCAAAGCAGATGTTTACTTAAGCTTGCGCCTTCTCGGCAAAAGGGTCATAAGCTGGATTGGAACCCGCCCACTGGCAGGTGGAATTGCCGGTCATCATGCAGGCCGCGCCATGCGAACAGCGGTGCGCCGCCAGCCGCGCGGGCTGGTCGGGCAGCATGTCTGCGGGATATACCGCCTCGGCTTCCAATGCCACTTCGCAGCCGGCATGGTCACAATATTGGATTTTGATCGTTTCCCAGGTTTTCACCGCCACAACACACCTCCTAATTATTTACAATAATTATCCTATTCGTAAATATAGCCAATCCTGCCCGGCCATTCCAGTGACAGGCGTCACCGATCCGCCTGACGTTTGACCCATCAGAGTCACCATCAACGCTGCACCAACTGGTACAGCCCGCCGTTGTAGCGGTTGAAGAAGTACACCTCGCCGGCGCGGTCCTGGCCAAAGGAAGTCAGGTTGCCCATTTCGGTCCACAGCTTTTGCGCGTTCCAACTGCCATCCGCGCCGCGCAGCAGGCCCCAGATGCTGCCGGTGCAATAATCACCCACCAGGTAGATGCCGTTGAATTCCGGCAGGGCGCTGCCGCGGTAGACGTAGCCGCCGGTGATGGAACAGCCTTCGCCGTGGTCGTATTCCCACACCGGATCGACCAGGTTGAGTTCCCCGGAGGACGCGCCCTCGTAAGGATGCTTACCCTCGCGCAGCCGCCAGCCATAATTGGCGCCGGGCGGGCTGCCGGCGGGTTCAAAATTGACTTCCTCGTAGATGTTCTGGCCAACGTCCGCGATGTACAGGTCGCCGGTGGCCCGGTCGAAGGAGAAGCGCCAGGGATTGCGCAGCCCCAGGGCATATATTTCCTGCCTGCCGCCGCCCAGCGCGTACGGATTGGTTTCGGGCACGGCATAGCCCTGCCCCTTGCTGACGTCGATGCGCAGCAGCTTGCCCAGCAGCGTATCGCTGGACTGGCCGTTATTTTGCGGGTCGCCGCCCGAGCCGCCGTCGCCCAGGCCGATATAAAGTAGCCCGTCCGGCCCAAAAGCCATACCGCCGCCGTTGTGGTTTGCATAGGGTTGATCCACCTGGATCAGGCGCTCTTCACTCTGCGGATCAGCGCCGTTCAGGTCCGCCGCGGCGGTGAAGCGCGCAATCACCGTGCCGCCCGACCGGTCGGTGTAATTCACATAGAAAAAGCGGTTTTGGTCAAAACTCGGATCCAGCGCAATGCCCAGCAGGCCCTGTTCGTTACCTGTGGAGCCGACCTGACCGCTGATATCCATCACCGCGCTCACGTCCGCACCGCGAACCTGGTAAATCACGCCGCCCTGCGAAAGAACCCACAGCGCGCCGTTGCCCGGGTCGGCCATATCGGTAGGCCGGTCAATGCCGTCTGTCAGCAAGCGCCATTCGAACTGGGCCGGGTCGGGGAAGGCGCTCACCGAGGCAACCGCGGGGGGCAGCGGCGCGGGATAGCCGGAACTGTCCACCGTGACCTGCGGCGCCGGGTAAGCCTGGTTCGGGTCGACGGTGGCCTGCGGCGCGGGGTAGTCCTGCGGCTGAACGGTTGGCTGGATGTTGGCGGCAGCGCCGGCCGGGGTGTTTTCAGGCACCACGGGTACGGCCGTGCCGTCCGCGCCGCGCGGTCCGCAAGCGGTCAGCAGCAAGCTGATCAACAGCATTGCCAGGAGTCCTGACCCAACTCTACCAGTAATCAAATGTTTCATCATTTCTCCTTGGAGTCCGGATCTTCCGTCACGTCGTAGAACTCGCCCTCGATGACGTTTTCATCCCCCTGATCATCCTTCACTGCGGCGCGGCTTTCTCCGCTGAGGATGCCATTCAACGCCTGTTCATGTTCCGCCACTACCTCTGGCGGGCACAATTCCATGAAGATATTCACGCCCACCCACAGCACCACCGCATCATCAATCGGCGTAGGAATATCCAGCGGAAACAGCAGGTAGAACAAACCTGCGAAGGGGATGGCTTTGAGCAGCAGGTTCACCCGCCGATCGCGCATCAGCCGCAGGAAAAGGCGTGTGCGCAGCGCCAGGCTGGTGAAAAAGTCGCCAGAGGGCGGACCAATTTGCTTGGGTGGTTTGTCAGACATTGTTGACCTCACTGGTGGATTATAACAAAAACGCCCCGGCACTGTCGAATCGCCGGGGAAAGTTCAAGTGCGCAGCATTCCACTATGGAACCGAATGGATTGAATGGATGCCGTAATTCCCGGCGGCGCAAACGTTATACCAATACCCGGCATCTTCGTTGATATCGCCAATATGCAGCAGCAGATGCGGCAGGTGGGTCACTTCCACACCTAAAAGGCCTCGATCCCGGTCAGCTCGAATCTGCGCGTCGCGCTGGTCCCACTGGGCGGCATAATTGCGGAGGTTTGGCAATTCGGGCAGCCGCCGCAGGCCTCCGCGCAACGCGTAAGCCGCGCACAAACCAATCAGCAACACCAACGCGATGCGCGTGGCGGTGAAAACACGCCTGCCGGTCAGCAGGCCGTGCAAGAACGCACCGGCCAATCCACCCAGGACGAAAATTGATAATTCCATCGCAAAACGTGAAACAATCAAGGCGCGCGGTTCTGGGTACCAGGTTTGAATGAACACGCTGGGCGCCACGCTGCATACAACCAACCCGTACCCCACCACCAGGGTCAGGATGCTGGCGGTCAACCAGTGGCGCCAGCTCATTTTGATCGGCCGCGTCGAACCCGTAGCCAGTTCAAAACCGGTCGCGGTCGCAATCGCCAGGCCGATGAGGGTGGGAATGGGCAGTCCCTGCATGCTCTCGCGAATGAAGTCCAGCGCGTAACGGAAAGACAATTGCACCGAAACCGTCAATCCCAATGATTCGGGCAGCGTACCCAGGCGGGCCGCATTGCTGGGTGATACCAGCATGACGACCATCCCGGCAGCCGTTCCCGCCAGCGCAGCCGTGAACGGTTTCCAGGCGGCAGCAAACGAATTTGATTCTCGGCGCACTAAAAGCGTGCCAAGGAGGGCCATTCCCAACCCGCCGGCCTGTAACGCGACGGCTGTCTCCGAAAACCCGGCGTTCACGAAGGCGAACAGTCCCACGCCAGCCAGCGTGAAAACACCAACATTTTTCCGGCCAGTCATTGCCAGCAGCCAGGCTGCCATCCAGGTATCCCCGACGAGCGGCATGAAATAAGGCAGCATGCCAGAGCGCCAGTAGAAGCTTTCGGCGAGGTCCGGTGCCTGATAAAGCACCAAAAAAGCAAAACCGGCCGCGCCCGCCGCCCACACGAACCGTTTCCTTTGCCAATCGAGCAGGCAGTTCAACTGGCGTGCCACCATCACTAACCCGGCCAGCCATGCCAACAGGGTTAACCCCGCCAGCCAACCGTAAAAACCGGGGCCGAATGAATGAAACACATCAGAAAAGAAGGTCAGCGAATACCGGTCGCCGGTATAAGGCGTCGGGACCGTATAGGAATACCACTGCGCCGTCCAAAACCCCTTCTGGTTGAGAATCATTCCGTAGCAGTAATCGTCGCCGATGAACCGCATGAACGCGCCGACCAGCCCGTAAATACCCAGCGCAGCCAGGCACCCTGCCGCTGCAATTCCCCATCCAATTGAAACCAACTTCTGAAACCTGGCAGGCAAAGCCTTCTCCTAGCGTGAAAACATCCTGCGCCGGCGCCAGTTTACCAGCGGCGCGGCCAGCTTGCGAATATAATTTTTCAGCACAATTTGCGAGAACCACGAACCGCCGTCGCGGTAATGCACGCGCAGCATCTCCGGCCAGCAGCGGTCATCAGCGCTGATCGTCTTGGCGTCTGAATGCAGGCGGAAGTTAGCCCATGTGCGCGGCAGGTAAACCAGCGGCGCGTGCTGCGCCAGCCGCACCCACAGGTCGTAATCCATCGCGAAGTAGAAGCTGGGATCCAGCGGGCCCACCTTTCGCCACAGATCGGTGCGGAAGAAGGAGGATTGCTGGCAAACGTGCACATAGCCGCGGCGCAGCTTCTGCAAATCCGTTTGTGCGGAAGGAAAACGCCCGATGACTTTGCCGTGCTCATCGATGAAGTTGCCGTCGCCGTACACCATGCCAACATCCGGATGTGCCAGCAGGTAATCGACCGCCTCGCGCAGCGCGCCGGGCTGGTAGGTATCGTCGGAGTTCAACCAGGCCAGGATGGAACCCGTAGCGCGGGCGAAGCCTTTGTTGATCGCGTCCGTCTGGCCGCGGTCGCGCTCCGAAACCCAGTACGCCAGCCGGTCGGCGTAGCGTTGAATGATCTCCGCCGAGCCGTCGGTCGATCCGCCGTCGATGATGATGTACTCGACGCGCGGGTAGTCCTGCTCCAGCACCGAGCGAATTGTTTCTTCCAAAAAAGCCGCCTGGTTGTAGGACGGCGTCACAATCGACACCAGGGGGAGATCGGTCATGGCCTTATCACTCGTAAATGGTCAGGAAATTTCATCGACTTTCTTGTCTCCACAAGCCTACTTCCAGCGCACATCTTTTCCCGTGATCACCAGATGCTGGCCGCTATGCTGCGCCATGCGCCGCAGATTTCGGTAAGCAACAAATAAACCTCCCAGGCCAACCGAACCGCCCAGCGCTTGAATGATTTTAAACCAGTAGCGCAGGGTGCCGCCCGGCGAGAGCCGGAAAGCCCGCCAGAAGTGCTTCACCGCCCGGCGCGGCTCTCCAGCATCGATCAACCTTCGGCCGGCAAAAATATTCAACCCCGCGTAAATGGTGATACGATTCCCGCGAATGGTAGCAGCAAAGGCCGGGTCGTTCTCCAAATTTTCGACCAGTCTGAAAGCCTCGTCAACAAACTTGGCCGAAAGCGCAATCGTCTTGGCCGACTCATGCGTACGCTCCACCGCCCAGACCTCGCTCTCGTGAACAATGAAATAATGTGCCGCCATACGCAGCCACAGCTCGTGATCAAGGATCAAGTTCAACTCCGGCTTCAGATAACCGATCTCTTCCAGCGCAATCCGGCGCATGAAGACGGCTGGCTGCAGCAGCACGTTGAACGCCAGCAAATCGACCAGTTCATACTGGCGGTAGGCGTGCCAATCCAGCAGGTTCAGATCAGCATCCACCATCACCCCGTCGCCGTAAGCCATGCCTGCCTCGGGATGCGCCAGCAGTACCTGTACCGCCCGCCGCACCACCGTCGGGCCGTAATACAGGTCATCCGAATTGATCCAGGCGACAATTTCTCCCCGGGCGCGTGCCAAACCTTTGTTGATCGCGTCCGCCTGGCCTTTATCCGGCTCGGATACCCACCAGGCCAGTTTATCTGCATAGCGTTGAATGATCTCGATGCTGCCGTCCGTGGAGCCGCCGTCGACCACCATCACTTCCAGATTGGTGTAATCCTGGAAGAACACGGTGCGTAGGGTTTCCTCCAGAAAACGCGCCTGGTTGTAAGAGGGGATCACAATACTGACGAGCGGGCCATTCATCATCGGTTGTTATTTATCGTTTCGCAAATAAAGTGAGCTTCCGCTGTGGGTGGCAACCAGCGAATAGCCTGGAATAGATTCATTGTAATCGAAGCGCGAAGAAAGAACAGCACATGGATAAAATTCACCCAGCGGATAATCGACGCCAGCCACCTCCACCCCTACCGGGTTGGTCAGATCAACAAACTCCAGTCGCCGCTCCCGGCCGGTGGGCGAAAGCAGCATCCAAAGCGCGTATTCCGGTTCGCCGTTGCTCACCCAAAAACCCACTTCCCTGCACTGCGGTGCGCGCTCTTTCAATTCCACCGACAGCGAGATCCACGGGTTGTAATATTCGGGCGCGTTGATAAACTGCAAGTAGCCGCGGTTGGCCGTAAACACGCTAAACGGCTCTTGCGGGGGGCGCTGCCAGGCCAGCACCGGACGGGCGGTGTTGACCAGCAAAGCGGGCAGCGCTCCTGCCAGTAGAATGCCCGCCGCAACCCACTGCATAGGCACTTTCCAGCGTTCCAGCCAAACACCGAGCAAAGTCGCCCCAGCCACAAATAACGGCAGCAACAGGCGGTTGCCCCACGGCTGCCAGCGGAAAAGTAGGCTGAATGCCAGGTAGCCCACGGTCAGGGTCAGCCCCAGCGCTAATTGCGCGGGGTTCCTGCGTTTTGAAAAAATGCCTGCCAGCAACGCAGCCGATACAACCCCAAAATGCAACGGGTTTCCAGCCAGCTCCTCATTTTTTTCCGAAAATCGCACTGAAAATTCCTGGCCGTCCGGCGCGTGGGTAAAATTCTGCTCGGTGACGCCCATTCCTGCCAGAGCGTGCAGTTCCTGCACGGCCCGTTTCAGCGCTGAATTATAAAGCGGCCATGGCAGTGCAATCTGCCGGGCAGTGTTGCGCAGCAGGTTGGTATACAACGCCGCTGCGCCCACCGGTTGATTCGAAAGTGCAGCCTGCGCCTCAACTGGTCCAAATGGATTTCGGTAGGTCTGTATGTTGCGCATCCAATGCGGCCCATTGATAAGCAATACCAGCCCTGCGCCGATCATCACCGCCATGGTCAGCCGCCGCCAGCCGCCGGTTGGGCTTTTGTGAATAGCCTGCAGTGCCGAAACCAGCAACCAGGCCAGCACAGGCAGTACAAATACGGCAAACGTGCCCTTCGTCAGCAGCCCCAACGCTACCATCGCGCTCAGACCGGCCCACTCCGTCAAACGTAAACCGGCAAACTTTCCCTCCGCAACCTGCGTGCTTCCCTGGTGTGCTTTGACCGTCAGCAGCAGCACGCCCATCAGCCAGAATGACGTCACAAGGTCATTTTGCGAACCGGTGGCCTGCAGGATGCCCATTGGCAGGGTGGCACAGGTCCAGGCAACCAGCAATTGCCCCTTGCGCCCCGCACCCATCAGGGCGGCCAGGCCAGATGCACCCAGCCACGTTCCCAGGAAAGCGCCCCACTGCACCAGGTTGGCCCAGCGGTCACTGCCGCCCAGACCCAACAGGTTCAAAATAACCAGTTCGGCCCACGGCGGCTGCCACAACTGCCTCTCGACCGCTGCCGGGTAATGCGCCAGGCTGCCGTTTTGCAGCCAGTGCATCACGCGCGCCAGATGGTACTGCATGGCGTCGTTGGTGTTAGGCGGCGCCGCCCAGGCCACTGCCAGCAGCAGCAGCGCCTCAAGGATCAACCCGCCCAGCAGCAGCTTCTCGAAGGCATCCCAGGTGCGCAACGCATTGATCTCTGCCCACGCAACGCGCGCGCCGGAAACCACCGCTCGCCGCGATGCAGGCAACCCCAGCAGAGCCGCCGCCAGCAGCCAGGCAGCCATCAGGCCGGCTGGCGTCAATTGGTTCAGCGCACTCAACGCCTCGCTGGAAAGCGCCAGCCAGGTTCCCCAGGCCGCAGCCGCCAGAAAGAGAGCTGTGCGCCGGCCGGCAGGCGCCTGCTTGGGGCCAAAACGCCCGATCCCGACCAGAACGGTAAGCAGTAAGACAAGCAGGGGGAGCAAGGCCAGCATGGGAGGATCTTCACGAACGCCCTAGAACAGCGAGTTAAAGTCGACCTTGGGGAAGACGGTCAGCTTGCCGCCCACCGTGGCATCCACCACCGACCGCCCGGCGGCCTCATAGGCCTGGCGTGCCATGCGGTACGCTCGCTCAGAGCCCTCCAGGTCGGGCAATTGCCACTTGAACCCCGCGCCGAAATAATTCGGAGCAAAGTGGTTGGGGTCGTCACCCTGCGAAACCACCGCCTGGTTGGCCGGCCCCTGGGTGGTGAAGTTGTGATCCACCCCGATCAGGATAACCTGCTCAAACCCCATGAAAAACGCCAGTTGCAGGGCCACATAGGTGACGGTGAAACCCTCATAGACCCGTCCGCGCGCGTCACCGTTGAAATTCTCAGCGCCGGTGAAATCCGTATCCACGAAAATGGTTTTCGGATCGCCGGAAAGCACCTTGCGCTCGCGCCAGGTGATGAACTTGGGCATGCTCAGCGCGCGAAAATCAGCGTGGCACTGCTCCAACACCAGGTCGTTGACCGCCACCAGGTAGGTGGTGGTGAAACCCAGCTCCGGGAAGGCAAGATAAATGCGGTTGAGGCCGAAGGTGGTTTCACCGCGCAATTTTGTCAGGTCGGTCTGGCGCAGGCTGGGGCCGTTGCCAATGATGAAGCAGCGCTGTCCTTTGTGTTTGTCGCGGTAGCTCTCCAACGCCCGCTGGCTGGTCTGCCAGCGCGGATCCAGACCGCGCAGGAAGGTGTGGCGGCCGCGGTTGCGCCAGGCCCAGTAACCGTCTGAGCCGAGCTTCCAAACAGGATGCGGCGTAATCTTCTTTAACATTGCTTTCATCGTTCCCTCCCGGCGATCCCCCGAAAATTGACTTATTCGGTGCTGAGGCGCGCAGTCGCGCCGCCATCCACCACCAGCGCCTGGCCGGTCATGAACGACGACTGTGTGCCGTCTGCCAGGAAGTAAATGGCATGCGCAATTTCCGCCGGCGTGCCGATACGCCCATTGACCGTCTTGCGCGCCAGGTTGTCCAGCCGCTCGATGATACTGGCCCCGCCCAGGTGGCCGCGGCCCAGTCCGTCGCGCAACATGGGCGTATCCACCGCGCCGGGCAGCACCGCATTGGCACGAATATTGTCAGGCGCAAATTCAATCGCCATAGCGCGCGTCAGCGCCAGCAGGCCGCCCTTGCTGGCGGCATAGGCAGTGATATTGACCGAAGTCGCCACGGCATGCACCGAGGAAGTATTAACGATGGCGCCTCCTCCGCCCACTTTGAGCAGCGGATAGGCCAGTTTGACGCCCAGGAATGCCGAACGCAGGTTGGAGGCCATCACCAGGTCCCACTCCTCCACGCTGATCTCCAGCATGGGCTTGTTTACCTGGATGGAGGCGTTATTCACCACCGCGTCCAGGCTGTCAGTGAATGTGCTGGCGCGCGCATAGATCAGGTGGATATCATCAGGCTTGGAAATATCAGCACGGATAAACAATCCGTTTTGCGGAAATCCATCGCCAAACTCAGCCCGGTCCACACCGATTACCCGCCAGCCATTATCGGTGAATAACTGCACACAGGCACGTCCAATCCCGCCGGCGGCACCGGTTATCAACATAACGCGAGCGCGGACATCATTCATTGGAGTTGCTCCTCAAATATCTTTTCGGTCCTGTACCGAGGATAGCCGTCATAAGGCTGGTTCGGCGTTTACACATCGCCGGCAAATCACTGTTCCTAAGCCTTCTGGAATTTAGCCAGATCCTCCGGATCCAGCCCAAGGCTTTCCAACAGGTTGCGAATGGTGTTCCAGTGCACGCGTTCCCAGGCCGAAGGACTGGAATTGGTGTTATGCGGCGCGAGCATGACGTTATCCAGCTTCACCAGCGGCGATTCCAGCGGCAATGGCTCAACCTCAAACACATCCAACGCAGCACCAGCGATCTTCCCACTTTGCAGTGCGGCCGTCAGCGCGGGTTCATCCACCAGCGGGCCGCGCGCGGTGTTGATCAGCACCGCATTTGGCTTCATCAGGGCGAGGGTGCGGACGTTAATGATGTGCCGGCTGGTCGAGTTCAGATCGGCGTTCAAACTGATGAAGTCAGCCCGCGCCAGCAAATCCTCCAGCGAGGTCATTTCCACATTGTTTTCCACCACGAAGTCCGGCGCGATGGGGATGATATCGTTGCCCAGCAGCTTCATGCCAAATGGCCGCGCCCGGCGGATGACCGCCTTGCCAATGTTGCCCACGCCGATCACGCCCAGGGTACACTCGCTCAACGAGCGACCGGGGATTTTCTCCCAGCGACCGGCTTTCATTTCGCGGTCCATCCACGGCTGGCGGCGGGCAAAAGCCAGCATGTAAGCCAGCACGCTGTCGGCCACCGGCAAAGTGAAGGCATTGGGCGTGTTGCGCACCTGGATGCCCAGCCGTTCAGCAGCGACCTTGTCAATCGAATCGATGCCCGTGCCCCACTTGGAAATCACCTTCAGGCGCGGCAGGCAGCGTTGCAGCACGCGCTCGGTGTAACGGTCATCGCCGCAAACGGTACCGTCAAACTGGCCGGCGTAGGCCAGCAATTCCTCTTCCGACATGCGTTCATGCACGGTCGGGACAATCAATTCAAGGCCGTAATGCTCAAATACCGGTTGAAACCGATCCGCAAACGGGATCATGTAAGGGGCTGTCAGTAAAACAGTAGTCATGGTGCTCTTTCTTTACGGGATATTGCCGCCGCGGCGGTAATCAATCACCAGCGGAGGCACAAGCTTGATTCTATCACACTCGCTCAGACCGCCCCGTCGCGCGCGCGCATCATCAAATCGGCGATGGTGAAATCGATTTCCTCGTCGATGTCCTGCGCTTCGTCCCGGTCGATCTCGAACAGGAACGGCCGCTCGCCGATGCGGTTGCGGCGCAGTTCGAGCGTTTGGCGCGTGAACAAATAGATGCACGAATTTTCCTCGTACACAGGCGGCAGGTCCTGCGTGCGCAGCAGGATGGCTGGGTTGTGATTGATCGGACGGGCCAGCCCGTCCCACAGGCGGGTTTGCAGGCGCGTCACCGAAAAGAGCGAATCGTAGGCCGGGAAATTGGCTTGAAGCGTCTGGATGGCGCGCGAGATGGTCTCCGGGCGCAGCAGCGGGTTGGTGCTGTGGGTTTGCAGGTACAGGCCGGCCGGTGCCTGTTCGGTGTCATACATGAGGATTTCGTTCATTGGGATGGTGTCGGCGCGCAGGTGTTCGGGGCGCAGCAGCACGCGCACCCGTGGAAACTGCCGGCGGATCCCATCGATGACCACCTCGCTGTCGGTATCCACAACGATTTCGTGGATCTCCGGGCAGGCCAGCAGCGATGCAATGATGTGCTGGTAGAGCGGTTTGCCCGCCAGCGGCCGGTAATTCTTGCCGGGAACGCGCACCGAATGGTGTCGCATGGGTACCAGTGCCACGACTTTGTTAATTGCCATTTTGGAACCTCATGAAGCGATTTCAGGATGGATCAACGGGTGGCGGGGCCGAGTCGCCGCCCTCTGGGTAGCGAATCGGCGTCACCGGCCGGCGGGTAGGGTCGATCTCTTTTGCGTCCGGCGGATAATAAAAAGCTTCCTTCAACTGCCAGGTCAACGCGGCCGAGCGGCGGCGGTACCCCTGGTAGGTGCCCCAGAACTGCATCCAGCGAAACGCCAGGATGCCCGCGCCCACCTGGCGCAGCGCGCCCAGGCGGGCCGCCACACGCAGGTCGGCCCACGAATTGCCGAGGAACAGGCGTACAAAATCCAAGAAATGAAAGCTCTCCTGCGGATAAATCAGCTTGAAGGCCATCGCCTCGCGCCGGTAGCGGTTGTAAACGCCCCGCCAGGTTTCGCGGTGGACGTGCACGATCTCGGCATCGGGAACATAACGGATTTCGTGGCCCTGGGATTGCGCCCAGCCTGCCCACGCCAGGTCCTCAAGCGCGGGCAGCGTTTCATCATAGGGGTGCTGTTCCCACAGGGATTTGCGGATGGCGGCGTTGGCGTTATTGCAGAAGGGATGGTCCTGCTGCAGACGCGGCGTTTCGGGAAACCATTGGCGAAACACCTGGTGCTCGGAGAATTTGCTGGTGGGTGTTCCGCGCTGCTTGCCGTAGGTCAGCGCCACCTGCGGGTCGTGCAACGGTTCCACCAGCCGCTCCAGCCAGTCGGGGTAAACCGGGTAGACGTGCGCGCTGGCGATCACCACGCGCTCCGAGCGAGCCTGCGCCACGCCCAGGTTGAGTGAGCGCCCGAAAGTAAACTCCTGCGGGAGAATATGCATAACTTCCGCGCCGTACCGCCGCGCGATGGGCACGGTGGCGTCAGTCGAACCTGAATCGACCATAATGATCTGCACGTCGCGCACGGTCTGCTGCTCGATGCCGGCCAGCAGGCGGCCGATGTGCTGCTCTTCGTTATAAGCGCGTATGACAATCGAACAATACGGCATTTGAATCCTCTTACCAGCGTCCAGCTAGCGGCCGGTCACCGGTTGCGCCCAGGGAAAAACCCTCGGGTTGCAAGACTGGCTCACCATCGCGATTCCAATAATAGGGCTGCCATGCGCCATCACTGAAGAAGGCCAGCGTCTCCAACGGCAGACCGGCCCAATGTCCGGCGACCGGTTGGCTGTTCGTCGGTGCGTAGAAGTCTACGCCGCTCAATGGGCCAGTCAACTCGTTCTCCAGGTCCACCTCGCCGCTATCGGGCCGGTAAACGCCGATGGTATCCCGACCATCGCCGTTCCAATCACCTGCCAACGGGATATCCCCGGCAAGGCCTGCTGTCAGGGTCTGCAATAAATGGCCGCCTTCATCATAGAACCACCAGACCTTAGACATCTGCTCAAAGACCGCCGGACTGTCGCGGCCATCGCCGTCCCAGTCGCCCAACAGCGGCCAGCTGCTCGAACCATTTTCGGGAAAAACCAGGCTCAGGTCGGCTGCGCCGTCTAGATCAGTGTCAAACTGCCAGGTTCCCTCGGCGGGATCGAACAAAACCAGATCGGCCTGACCATCCCCGTTCACGTCCCCTGCCAGAGGAAATTCTGAGCCGCTGCCAAACTGCACTTCGCGCAGCGTTCCATCCTCCTGGGATAAACGCCACAGCCCTCCAAGTGTGACAATGCCGGTCCGCGATTGTCCTGCCCAATTACCACGCCAGTGATAAATATCCCAGCGATACTCCAGCGGCAGGCGGCTGATCCAGCGCGAGCCTTCCTGACAGGCGCCAGCCGAACGCAGAATCCAACAAACCGGCTGCAGCGGCCGCACGATCCACTGGTGATAACCGCCTGTGAAGGCTGCTTCTGCTGGTGCCATGAAATCAACCAGCAGACGGTTGGCGCGCTGTTGCGCTGTTTCGAGAAAACCAAAGCGCACCGAATAGACCGGCTTGTTGACTACAGCCGGGGTGACCAGCCAGTAATCGACAGAGTCTGCGCTGTTTTGCGGCGTCTGAAATTGAAAGATCTTCACCTGGATATCAGCACGGTTGTAAAAATACGCCAGGTGGTAATCCAGTTCATCCAAATATTCTGCGCCGGGGGACAAATTTACCATGACTGTGCCGTTTGCCGGCACATTCTCAGCCAGAAATTCAACCATCTGCTGATTGACTCGGTCTATGGTTAATTGCAGGCGGGCATTGTTCCACAGATTCGGCAGCGTGGCCAACCACAGGTAGCAGGCCGCGGCAGCCAGCAAAGCAGTGCCTGCCTTCCAACCTGGGCGCAACAGCGGGAATTGTGAAATCCACCCGCCACCCACAACCCCGCTGAAGACCGCCGCCCCCATCGCAGCCATCAGCAGGTAGTACTCGACAGTGAACTCCCAGGGCAGGAAAACAATGAGCCAGGCCGCCAAAAATACCAGTGCATCCAGGGCGGCGATCGGGGCCGGGCCAGGCTTGCGAAAGAATAATTGCACCGCAAACAACGCCGCCAGAGGGAGACAGAATAGAAAATCGCGGGTAAACCAGGCCCGCCAGCCGATTAATGATTCAAACAGCCTGGCAATATTCAGATCATACCGGGTGGCATAATTTCCGGATTGACGAATGGTCATCGTCGGAAGCGCTGCAGCCAGAAAGATCACCGCTGCAACAAAAAGCGCAGCGGCCAACATCGCCCGCAAACGCATATCCACCTGCGCCGAAGGCCAGCGTTTCAACAACCAGCCCAACCCCACCCAGGCCAGCCCAACGGCTGGCATCACCACAAAGGTTTCTTTTACCAATGAAGCCAGGACAAACATCAAGGCAGAAGCACAAAAGATCAACACCCGGCCCCATTTCGTTTTTGACCCAGCCAGACTCTGGATCACCAGCAATCCCGCCAGGACAAAAAATGTTTGAAGAGGCTCGCCTTTCGACAGGGTGTAGAAGTTTTCGATTACCGGCCCGGCGCTCAATGCCACTATCCCAGCGATGAATGCTTGCATGCGGTTGCCCCCCAACCGGCGAACAAGCAGGATCACCAATGCCACAATGGCTGTGAACATGGCCGCATGGAGCAAGTAGAAAATCCACGGGTTTGCACCGATCAGCCGGTATAGTCCGCTGTAATATTGCCAGTAAACAGGCCGAAACCGTCCAGCAAGATCAAAATCCGTTAAGAATAATACGCCCTTATAATTTTCGGCGTTCATTGCAATTACGCCGTCATCCATCAGGCCGAATTGGGCAGACAGAATCCGCGGCAGCATCATCAATAATGCCAGCAAGGCTGGCAGCCACAACCACGCATGCCCAACAATTCTTCGGCTCAGGCTTTTCATTCCGGATTCCATCCTGGTTTTTAATCTCGCAGCAAGAAATCGCCGCCGCGCAGCACCCCATCGACAATGGCTGCCATGCCAACCGAATTTTCCGGCAGCAAAGCCTGCCAGTCAAACTCCTTGAGGGTCACAAAGCCTTTCCAGATGCCCTCTTCAGCCAAATAATCGCCCATTGGCAGCGAAGTGCGAAAGAGTTGATAATAAAGGAAGCGGCGCGCATTTCGGCGAAACTCAGGGGGCACTTCGATTCGCTCAGCACGCAGGAATTCTTCAGCCTGAGCGCGGTGAGCATCAGCCGTCTGTGGAAAAAAGACTGTCGGCAGTTGTGTGAAACGCGCCTTGCCCGCGCACAGCACCGGCGCGCCTAGCAGCGAGGCTTCCATGCCGATGGTCGAGTTGTAAATCATGACAAACTTGGATTTTTGGATCAATTCGTATGAGCTGAAGTATTCGCCCGCATCCACAAACATCACATTGGGCAGGGCACCTGCACCGCGCTGCCTGACCCAACCCGCCACA